>PKYI01000158.1:0-846 GCA_003133645.1 Acidobacteriota bacterium
GCCGGCCAAGAGGCGAAGTCGTGACCTTGGCCTCCTGAGAAACGTTCGTTTTTGGCAGCGAATTCCTATATAAGAACTCCACGCAACAAGGAGGTGGCCGTGACAGTCGCGCGTGATGAAGTGGAGCGCCGGGTCGAATCGCTCTCACAGGCGTTGCGAAACGCGGGACTGCGTCTGACCCATCAGCGGCTCGAGGTCGTCCGTGAGATCGCTCAGAGCGACGAGCACCCGAACGCGGAGAGCGTCTACCATCGCGTGCGCGCCCGAGTGCCGACGATCTCGCTGGACACCGTGTACCGCACCCTGACGACGCTCGCCGACCTGGGTCTGGTCACCAGGGTCGCCGCGACCCTCGGGCCCACTCGCTACGACGCGAACGTGTCGCACCACCACCATTTCGTGTGTGCCCGATGCGGGTTGATCCGCGATGTCGTCGACGAGCAGCTGGACGCGGTGGCGGTACCGCACAGCGCCTCGGCCTTTGGCATCGTCGAATCGGTCGAGGTCCAGCTGCGTGGAGTGTGTAAAGACTGCGGCAAGAAGGAGCGCGAGCATGAGTGATGAGCACAAGGATCTGACCACCAACTTCGGGGCGCCAGTGCCCAACAACCAGGACTCCCTGACGGCCGGCAAACGTGGGCCGATGCTGTTGCAGGACACCTGGTACCTGGAGAAGCTCGCCAACTTCGACCGTGAGGTCATCCCTGAGCGCCGCATGCACGCCAAGGGCTCGGGCGCCTTCGGCATCTTCACGGTCACCGGCGACATCAGCAAGTACACCAACGCGAAGCTCTTCTCCGCAGTCGGCAAGCAGACCGAACTGTTCGTGCGCTTCTCGACCGTGGC
>PKYI01000158.1:865-9517 GCA_003133645.1 Acidobacteriota bacterium
CTCGCACGAACCTGCGCAGCGCCCAGAACAACTGGGACTTCTGGACACTGTTGCCGGAGGCGCTGCATCAGGTCACCATGACGATGAGCGATCACGGCATTCCGGCAAGCTACCGTCACATGCACGGCTTCGGCAGCCACACGTACAGCTTCGTCAACGCCGCCGGGGAGCGTCACTGGGTCAAGTTCCACTGGGTGTGCCAGCAGGGCGTCAAGACCCTCTCCGACGAAGAGGCCGCGGCGCTCGTCGCCAGGGACCGGGAGAGCCACCAGCGTGACCTCTACCAGAGCATCGAGAACGGCGAGTTCCCCAGGTGGAAGCTCTGCATCCAGGTGATGCCGGAGGCCGACGCCGCGACCTACAGGTTCCACCCCTTCGATCTCACGAAGGTCTGGCTCCACGGCGACTACCCGGTCACCGAGGTGGGCGTGATGGAGCTCAACCGCAACCCCGAGAACTACTTCGCCGACGTCGAGCAGGCGGCGTTCAATCCGGCCAACATAGTGCCGGGCATCGGCTTCTCGCCCGACCGCATGCTGCAGGGACGCCTGTTTGCCTACGGTGACGCGCAACGGTACCGCCTGGGCGTCAACCACCACCTTATCCCTGTGAACGCNNTCACGGCTTCAGCCGCGACGGCGCCATGCGGATCGACGGCAACTACGGCAGCACGCCACACTACGAGCCCAACAGCAACGGCACCTGGCAGGAGCAGCCCGAGTTTGCCGAGCCGCCGCTCGCGCTCGAGGGTGTCGCGCAGCGCTACGACTATCGGGAAGACGATGACGACTACTACACGCAGCCTGGTCTGCTTTTTCGTCTGATGAACCCCGGTCAGCAGCAGGCGCTGTTCGACAACACGGCACGGGCCATGGGCGACGCCTCGCAGGAGGTCAAGGTCCGCCACATCGGTAACTGCTTGAAGGCGGACCCGGCGTACGGCGAGGGTGTGGCCGCGGCCTTGGGCATCGCCATGAGCATGGTGGTCGGGTAAAGCAGCCCAGCCGACGTTCGTTCAGCTCTCGAGAGGCCCGCTTCCGCCGCCGCTGCTCCTGACCGCATCGCCGATGTCATCGAGATCGCGCTCGCTGAGTTCGACGCTCGCACCGGCGACCCACCCGTCTACCTGTGCGGGCGAGCGTGCCCCGACGATGGCTCCGGTGACGCCTTCGTGCGCGAGCACCCAGGCGATGGCGACGNNCTTCAGCCCATCGCGCAGCGCCAGGCTTCTTTCAAGGTGGGGCGGCCCGAAGGCCGGTTCGCGTCTGCGCCAGTCGTCTTGCGCCATGTCCCGCATGCGCTCCTTGCCGAAGCTCGTGGTGAGCAGGCCTGAGCCGAGCGGGCTGTAGCAGACCACCCCGGTACCGTGCTCGCGACACCAGGGCAGCACGGCGGCCGCGGCGTCGCGTTCGAGAAGCGAGAAAGGCGGCTGCAGCGAGTCCACATGGCGGACGGCTTCACAGCGGTCGAGCAGCTCGACGGAGAAATTGGAAACCCCGCACCAGCGTACCTTGCCCTCGTCGACCAGCCGGACCATCTCGCCCCAGGACTCCTCGACCGGCGTGCCGGTCTGGTCGGGCATGTGGAACTGGTAGAGGTCGATGCGGTCGATCGCCAGCCGGCGCAGCGAGGCCTCGCACTCGCGGCGGATCGACTCGGGTCTCAGGATCTGCCGGCTGTCGGCCATCGGATGAGCCGGGTTCCACACGAGTCCGCACTTCGTGAAGACGTGCGGCCGCTCGCTTTCGGGCAGGGACCTGACGGCACGACCGACGATCTCTTCGGAATGGCCGAGTCCGTACTCGGCCGCGGTGTCGATCCAGTTCACCCCGAGATCGAGCGCGTGCCGAATGGTCGCGAGCGACGACCGATCGTCCTGTGGGCCCCAGCCCGACGACCAACCGCCACCGCCGATGGCCCATGCGCCCAGGCCGACGGTCGTGAGGTTCGGGCCGTCCGTGCCGAGAGGGCGGGTCGGGAGGGTCACGACTCCTCCCGTCGCCGGCGATCGGGGGATCGGCGCAGGATCAGTTTTGGACGTCCCATGTCAGGACGAGGGCGCCGTAGGGTTCGATCGTGACGTCTGTGCCGTCCCATGGGGAGCGTCCGACGGCCGAGACGATGGCCGGGTCGTGGGCCCCGCGCGGCAGATGCAGCGGCGTGCGGACCGCCGTGCCGCTGTGATTGGTGAGCACGATCGTGCCGCCGCGGGCGCCGCGCAGCACGCCGGTCGTCAGATCGGGGTGGTCGACTGTGGCGGCGCAGCGCGCGCCCGAAAGATCGGCCAGGCCCGCGTACAAGCCCCAAGTCCCGTCGGTCGTGCCGTGGGCATCGGGCACGCCGGCGAGCAGGAGCTCGACGGGGAAGGCGCTCGTGACGACGTGCCCCGTGCCGCGACGCGCAGAGACGATCGCCGGCTCGCCGTCGGCGCCGGCGGCGATCACTCGCGCGTCGTCGCACTCGAGCCGGACGCCGCGCAGCGTGAGATCGCTGAACCCGCCGGGCAGCGCCAGCTCGGCTCCCGCCGCGAAGGGTCCCCACTGCTCGACGAAGCGCAGGACGTCGGTGGGGCGCACGGGAGCGCGGTCGACCACACGGCAGCCGGCCAGGGCGAGCATCTCGGGAACGGCGGTGTCGGCACAGCACGACAGGTAGAGCGTGCCGCCGCGCTCGAAGAACCGTGCGCCGCGCTGCCAGAAGCTGGTTCGCGCGTGCCACAGGGAACAGGTCGTGGTGGTGAGCGGGGCAGGCAGCAGCAGCAGCGAGACGTCAGGCCACTCGCCGGTCAGCGCCTCACGCGGAAAGCCTGCCGCGAACCCGGCGCGGGCGGCCAGGACGAAGGAGTTGAGCCAGGCGCGGACGAGCGGCTTTACGTCGCGTTCGGGAGTCCAGGCGCGCTCGGCGGGGACGTAGTCTCCGGCCGCCGAGGCCTGCAGCCCGTACGATCGGCGATCATAAGGATGAACGTATTCATGGGGGATCAGCAGAGCGGCGCCCGCGACCGGTCCCTCACCGGCGTACGCGTCGATGTCGAGGTGGCGTAGCGTGGCCGCCAGGTCGGCGAGGACGCCGGCGCGCGGTCGGGGAGCGCCGTCATGGTCGGTGAGTCCGAACTGGGTCTCGTGAGGCATGCGCACATAGGGAGCACGGTCGTGGGCGGCCGGCTCCGCGTCGGTCCAGCACCAGGGAAAGAACCCGATGGCGCCGCGCCCGAAGCTCGACCAGCTCAGCAGACGATCGTAGGCGGCGATCGACTCGGGCGCGAACTGCGTGGAGGAGGCGCCGTACTCGTGCAGCATCACCGGCCTGCCCGCTCCCGCCGCGAGCGCCGTCTCGAACGCGCCGGCGTGAGTCATGCGTGCCGCGAGCAGCGCATCGGGGTAGAGCTCGGGAGAGTAGATAGGGTAGGGATGCACGCAGGCGAAATCGAGATATTCGGCCACCACGTCCGCCCGGAAGGGGCCGTGATCGATCTCCTGCGAGGCCGTGCCGATCGTGATCGGCTGCGTTGCGCCGGCGCCGCGGATGGCGGCCGCGATGTCCGTCGTCCAAGCTCGCGCCGAGTCGTCGTCGGTCCCCTTGAAGAGCCAGCTCGGCGGCTCGTCGGTAAGGTCCCAGGCAAGGACGGCGGGATCGCCCGCCCAGCGCCGGGCGAGCATCGCGGCGTGATCGGCCTGAAGGCGGCGCATCTCGGCGTCGGCGTGCGGGTCGCGCCCGTCACGCCAGGGCACGTCCCACACGGCGTCGCCGACCTCGCCGCCGATGAAGAGCACCGGGTGCAGGCGCAGACCGTTGCGCCTGGCGGCATCGAGGATCGCGTCGAGTTGCTCGAGGTGCGCCTCGTCGTAGCGACCCGGTTCCGGCTCGACGGCCGACCAGATCACGTCGACTCGCACACAATCGAGACCCAGGGCGGCCATCTGCGCGAAGGCGTGGTCGAACACGCGACTGTCCGCACGCCACGGCCAGTCCGGACCTGACACGGGGACGAAATGCACCCCGACCGGCACGACGCTGTGCTGTCCGTCGCGCAGGAAGTGCCTGCCCGGCGCCAGCCCGTGTTGCGGCGGCCCAGTGTGAGCCCGATCGGCGTCTGGGCGGTTCATTCGCGCGTCGTCACCTTGCTTGCTCGCAGCATGCGCGCAGGGTCGCGGCCGCTGTCTTTGGCAAGCTGCCAGGCCAAGAGCTGCAGAGGGATGACGGCGACGGCGGGCGCGAGCATCGGGTGAAGCCGACCGATGCCGATCGTGTCGGTCGCCGCGCCATCGCCGGCCGCGCCATCGCCGGCCGCGATCGTCAGCACGGCGGCGCCGTATCGCCTGAGCTCGCGGGCGAGGGCCCTGTCGAGTGCGTCCGTTGCCGGTTCGGTGCTGATGATCGCCGCCGCCAGCTCGGGGCCCGACAGTTCAAGGGGGCCGTGGCGAAACTCCGCGGTGTCGAGCGGCTCGGCGTGCCGGGCGGCGGCCTCCTTGAGGATGAGGGCGCCCATCTCGGCTGCGCAACGTGCCGTGCCGCGGCCGAGGGTGACTAGATAAGGACGGTCCCTACACCAGGCCCGCAGGCGCTCGGCGAGGCCGATCGTGTCGGTGAGCAGCCGCTGCGCCTCGAGGGCCGCGCGCTCTGTGTCGGCCGCCGCGGCCTCGCAGAGCTCCGCGGCATCGAACCGCTCGCCGCCCGCGACGGCATCGACGAGAGCACGCAGCATGACCAGGGTGGCGGCGAAGGTCTTCGTCGACGGGCCCTGCTCGGCTCCGGCCGTCATGTCGAAGGCGATATCGGCGAGCTGCGCGAGCGGGTTGGCCGTGTCGTTGGTGAGCGAGACCAACGGCGGCCGGCCGGTCGCCTCTGAGATGTGGCGCGCGAGACGTACGATCTCGGCGCTGCTGCCCGACTGGCTGACGGCGACGACCGGCGTGGCAGCCGTGAGCGCCTTCACGCGGAAGTGCAGCAGTTCCGCAGTGCTGACCGGCGTGGCCATCACGCCAAGGCGCGCGAGCACGCTCGCGGCCGCGAGGCAGGCGTCGAACGAGCTTCCCATGCCCGTCAGAACCAGCCCGGCGGCTCGCCTGCTCCGGAGATGAAGCTCGTCGAGTTGCGCGCGCTGACGACCCAACCCCTCGGCGGCGGCGCGCATGGCGGCGGGCTGGTCGAGGATCTCGGCGAGGAACCGGTCGGCGCCGGCCGGCCGGCCGCTCATGAAGCTCCCTTGACGGCGCCGGCGGTCAGGCCTTCGATGAAGCGGCGCTGCAGCACGGCGAACACGGCGAGCATGGGGATCACGGTAATCACGGCGCCCGCCATTGTAGCGGTCCAGTTGACGGTGTTCTTGCGCGACAGCAGGGCCAGACCGACGGGCAGCGTGCGCATGCTGTCGGTGTTGGTGACGATCAGCGGCCAGAGGAAGTCGTTCCAGGCCGTGACGAAAGTGAAGATGGCCAGCGTCGCGATCGCCGGAGCGGCCAGCGGGAAGATGATCGAGCGCAGGATGCGAAATTCCGAGGCGCCGTCGAGGCGCGCCGACTCGAGGATCGCGTCGGGGATCGAAGCGATGAACTGGCGCATGAGGAAGATGCCGAAGACCTGCACCGCGCTCGGCGCGATCAGTCCGAAGTAGGTGTTGGCGCCGATCAACGGCGAGATGTTGTGGAGGTCGACCATGATGCGATACAGCGGGATCAGGTTGACCTGGAACGGCACCATGAGCGTGAGCAGCAGGATGAAAAACAACGCGTTGCGGCCGGGGAAACGCAGCTTGGCGAACGCGTAGGCCGCGGCGGTGGCGAAGACCACGTTCAGGGTCACGACCGAGAACGACACCACGATGCTGTTGAGCAGGTACCGCGGGAAGGGCAGGGCGAGGACGTCGCGGTAGCCCTGGAGCGTGAAGGGGTTGGGGATCCACTTGGGCGGCGAGGAAAATACGTCGCTGGTCGGCTTCAACGAGGTCGACAGCGTCCAGAAGAACGGCCCGAGCATGATCACGGCGCTGGCGATCAGCGCCGCGTAGACGAGCGTGCGCCGCAGGCTTCGGCCTTTCATCACGAGCGCTCCTCGAAGAGGCGGAACTGGATCGCCGAGAGCGTCGCGAGGATCGCCAGGAGGATGTAGGCGACCGCCGAGGCGCGGCCGAGCTCGAGCGCCTGGAAGCGGTCTATCAGGTAGTAGACGATCGTCTCGGTCGAGCCGACCGGCCCCCCCTGGGTCATGACGAACATCTGGTCGAACACCTGGAAGCTCCCGATGATGCCGATCACAAAGACGAACAGCAGCGTCGGCCGCAGACCGGGAAGGGTGACGTGCCGAAACCGCCGCCACGAGTTCGCGCCGTCGACGCGGGCGGCGTCGTAGAGATCGTGCGGAATCGACTGCAGCGCCGCCAGGAACACGACCGCCTCGAACCCGAGGCCCTGCCAGACGCTGACCAGAATGACCGCGTAGAGGGCGGTCGACGGATCGGCAAGCCAGGCGTGCCCGGACAGTCCGAAGAACGACAGCACCGCGTTCACGATGCCCTGATCGTTGAGCAGCATCTTCCACACCGTGGCGACGACGACCAGCGACGTCGTGACAGGCAGAAAGATAGCGGTGCGAAAGAAGGCGCGCCCGTGAATGCGCTCGTTTAACAGCAGCGCCGCGCACAGGCCGAGCGCGGGGCCGATGGTCATGCCGAGGATCACGAACGCGACGGTGTTGCTCAGGGACCGCAGAAAGCGCGGGTCCTGGAAGAGCGCGACGTAGTTGTGCAGACCGACCCAGGTCGGCGCGGTGATGCCGTTGTAGGTCGTCAGGCTCCAGTACGCCGACAGCGCCATGGGCACCAGCAGGAAGGCCGTCGTCACCAGCATGGCCGGGGCGATGAGCGCGTAACCGGTCAGAGCCCGGCGCGTGTGCGGGTGCAGACCGACCCGCGCCATCTCAGAGCCCGCCTTTCACAGCCGGCCCCCGCGACCCGTCACTTGCCTCGTCACTGTCCGGCCAGCAGATCGTTGGTCCGGCCGGCCGCTCCCTTGAGGGCGTCGGCGGCCGACTGCTTGCCCAGAAGAGCCGAGGTCACGCCGTCGCTGATCGCCGTATCGATGTCGCTCCACGGCTTCACGTAGGGGAACGGCGTCGCGGTCGACATGGCCTGCAGGAAGACGGCGAACGGCGCCTGGCCGCCGAAGTACGGGTCGGGCTTGGTCAGCAGCGGGTCGTGCAGCGCGGCCGTCGTGGCCGGCGCGGCGCCGCCGTACTTGTAGACGCCGATCTGCTGGCTGGGCGTGAGCAGGAATTGCGCGAACGCCCAGGCCGCTGCCGGGTTCTTGGCGTTGGCCGGTATGGCCAGACCGGTGCCGCCGAGATAGCTCCCCGGCCGTGTGTTGATGGGCGCCGGGGCCACGGCCCACTCGCCCTTCTGCTCGGGAGCGCTCGACTTGAGGATGCCCATCATGTAGGGCCCGTTCAGGAACATGCCGATGCGCTGATCCTTGATGCCGGCGATGCCGCTCGAGTCGCCCTGGTCGGGGCCCCAGTAGACTCCCGTGCCGTCGTCGAGGAAGCTCTTCATGTAGTTGAGCGCCGTAACGCCCGCCGGGCTGTCGAAAGCCGCCTGGGTGTCGTCGCTGTTGAGGATCGTGCCGCCGCTCTGAAAGAGCATCTGGGCGAAGTGGAAGGTGTCGGGCAGCACCTGGAAGCCGTACTTCACGGCCTTACCCCCGCGAGTCACGGCGAGCTTGCGGGCGGCCGCCGAGAACTGAGACCAGGTGGTCGGCGCGGCGATGCCCTTCTGCTTGAACAGGTCGGCGCGATAGTAAAGCGCATAGGCGTCGAAGTCATACAGCATGGTGACGAGGTGGCCCTGGTAGGTCATGGCGTGCAGCGCGCCCGGCGTGTACTGCGCCGCGATCGGCCGGCCGTTGAGCGTGCCGCCGGAGAGGGCCGAGACGTCGGTGAGCACGCCCTGAGAGGCGTATTCAGGGATCCAGGTCATGTCGAGCGTGGCAACGTCCGGCGGCGCGCCCGACGACACGCCGACCGAGAACTTCTGCTGGAAGGTGTCGTAGTCGACCGCCTGGTAGTTGATCTTGAGATCGGGGTGCAGCTTCTGGAAGGCGGCCACGGCGGGCTTGATGGGAGTGGCCGACCCGTAGTAGTCCCACACCGTCAGCGTGCCGGTGATGGGACCGCTTGCCGTGGCGCTCGGTGTCGACGATGAGCTCCCGCAGCCGGCGGCGAGCAGCATGCCGGCCGCCAGGACGACGGCCCCAGCGATGCGCAGTGCTTTCATGTGACCCCTCCTCACGTTGGAATCTTCAGGTGTCGTCCGATTGCAGGGCGTCGAGGCGAGGACCGCCCGCGTCGACGCGGTATCTGGCGCGGTCGCCACGCACGACGGCGCGGCAGTACTCGATGGGTGAGTCGTCGTCGGCGTAGGCGACGAGCTCGATCAGCAGGGCCGGACGACGCGCGGACTGCCCCAGCAGCTCGGCCTCGCGCGGGTTGGGCAGGATGGGCTCGATGGTTTCTTGCCCGCGGATCGGCTGCACGCCGTAGCGCGAGGCCAGGAGCTCGTAAAGCGAGCCGCGTTCGAGGTCGGCGGCGGGGAGGTCGGGAAAGCGTGAGGTGGGCAGATAGACCTGCTCGAGCAGCAGCGGCCGGCCGCTGCTGCTCGAG
>PKYI01000081.1 GCA_003133645.1 Acidobacteriota bacterium
CCAGCTGAGCCAGGCCCCGGCTGAGGCGCCGGAGAGTGCGTATGCGGTGGCGCCGACGGCCGCGGGCCACTCGGCGAGGCCCAGCGTGCGCAGCGCCCACCAGGTCCCGAGCAGGGCGGCGCCGAGTTCGAGCGCCACCAGCGCCGTCCACGTCCACCCGGGGCGGGCGAGGAGCGCCGCCGCAACCGGTAGCGGGGCGCCGCCCTCCTCGGGCGCGGCGAGCCAACCGGGGCGCCCGCCGCCGATCCACGGGTCCCAAATCGCGGCGCGGGTCCCGTCCCTGGCGATCGTCGCCAGGCGCGGCCCGAGATGGGTCGCGGCGCGCACCGCTTCCCGCGAGGGGTTCGGGTACGGTCCCCAGAGGCTCCGCCACGGCGGGAAACTCTTCAGGCTCGCCTCGGGGGCGACCCGATAGCCGAGGAAGAGGGCGGGGAAGAGAAGCGTGACCAGCAGGACGGCCGATACGAGGAGGGGGACTCGGGAGGAGCCGCTCTGCATCCCGCCATTGTAGGGCCTGGCGTTCGCAGTTGCGGCGGATGGGCGCGACCGCGCCGGGCTGCTACGCTATGGCAGGAGGTGCGGGGTGGCCAAGGTGCTTCTCGAACGGCTGGCCGACGGCCGTTCCGGCGACAAGGGCGAGGCCTCGAACATCGGGGTGATCGCGNNCTCACGGCGGCGGCGCTGGGGCGGATGCTCCCGGGCATCGCGCGTGGTCCCGTGGAGCGTTTCGAGGTCCCCAACATCCTCGCCCTCAACTTCATCCTCCACGACTCCCTCGGCGGCGGCGGCACCGCGAGCCTGCTCACCGACGCGCAGGGCAAGACCCACGCGCAGGCGCTGCTGCGCTGCACCGTCGACGTCCCCGACGCGTTGCTCGCGGGGCTGTGACTCTCGAGGCGCATCCACGTTCTAACGCGGTTTGACGCGGTCCGTCCCGGCGCCGGCGCGGTTGACAGCCAGCGGCGTCACCGCCATACTCTCTCGGCTTGGAAGTGCCCAGGTAGCTCAGTTGGTAGANNAATTCCGCCCCTGGGCACCACCTAATCCTACCAAAGACAACAACTTACGAAAGAGCACGATCTAGAGCCTATCGGCCGGGGTCGTGCCACGGTCGTTTGCGGCTACCCCTGCGACATAAGCGACCAAAGCGACCAAAGGTAGGGAAAGCCGTGCTGGCAGCGAGCTATTCGGGGTGGTGGCCCGGCTTGCGACAAAAGCGACCAAAGGCGACAAAAGCCCCCCCTCGGTCGCCGATTCCGACCCTTTGGTCGCTTCGGTCGCACTTTGGTCGCGGTTGTGGTGGTGGTCCAGGGGATGGTGGAGGAGGCCGCCGTTGTGCCCCTCCGTGACGCCGGGGGATTACTGAAACAGAACAATCGTTCTGTTTTCGCAAGGGGATGGACCCGTGCCGCAGTGCACGCTTGGCACGCCGCCGACGCCCCCAACCGCCCCACCTGGGGATCGCAGAAACAGAACAAGTGCTCGGTAACTTGTAGGGGTTACATCCGCACCGCGAAGCGCGTCATAGCCGCACCGACCGCGCCACGGGGCGCTCGTGTACTGTGCGATCATGATGTGGTGCTCGTCTGGTCGGTGACCTTCGGGCGAAATGAAGACCGCGGTACGCCCCTGGTACGACCGAGCGCCGAAACGAATGCCGTGCGTGCGCTGCATACCGTTGTGGTGATGCCGGTTAGTGTGTGCCCGGCGACTGCAAACACCGTGATTCCGTATCACGTTCCCGTTGTTGGCCCAGGTGGTGCTGATATCGCGTACACCCGTTCCTGCAGCGTTGCGGAAACGTTTCGTCACCCGCCCCGGCATTGGTGAGAGTGCGGGCGTAGGGAGAGGGTCCGGTTTGTCCAGCGGTGGACGAACCGAAGCGGGTAGCGCCACCCTGTCCGCGTTCCAGCTTAGCGAGCATCTCGCCGGCCGGAGCCGACGCGCCACGATGCCCCAGGATCGTCGCGGGCGACTCGGGAGGGGTCGCAGTGCGGGGTGCAGGCGTCCTCGCAGCCGGCCGCGGGCTGGCGCGACGGCGCTACGGGTCGGACGGGACATAGACGAGCCGACACTCGCCGAACGGGTCTACAACCACATGGTCCTGGTCAGGCTCGTCCTCGACGATCTGCAAGGTCACGTCGCCGGTCTCCGTGTCGGTGATCGGCGCGACGTACCGCGGGGCGCCAGCCGCTACCGCAAGCGAGACGGCCTCCGCGATCAAGCGTAGCGCGACGGAGCAGTCAGAGGTCATCATGGATCACCTCGCAGGAAGGAAAAAGCGGGGCGGCGGGGAAGGGAGGAACCCGCCGCCCCTTGGAGGAGAACACCGCCGGTCCGGTGGACAAGGCCGGGCCAGCGTTCCGGCGCGGGAGAAGGAGAGAAAACCCGCGCCGGGTGGATGCGACGGGACGTGGACGCGCCCCGCCCGGCGGCGCCGGTTCGTGGCCGGCGCCGCACGCCTGGAAGAACCCCGGCTGGGGAGACGATGCCCCAGCCGGGGGTGTAGCGAGTCGGCTCGCCAGCGCGCGGCCGACCGGACACCGGACGGGGAAGGTGGCCCCGTTGGTGCCCTGTTGCGCGACGCGGGGATCAGGGGGATACCCGCACCGCCCGAGACCAGCGAATACGGGCGGGGAACCAGCCCGCTCGTACCCGCGCGGTCACGCTTGAAAGTCACGACGCTGTGCCCCATGACGCAGGCGCGAGGTCGGGCACGGAGGCGATCAACCGGCGGCCCGAGAACGCCAACTCCAAGGAACACGCAACGGCCTTGCCCTCGACCGGCTTGTAGTCGACGGACTGCGAATCAAGGTTGACCGAGCGCCACGTCGAACCACCGTCGAGCGAAACCTCTAACCAATTGCCGTTCGTCGAGAGCGCCGACAACACCGTCTGCAACGCTACGCCGTTCGTTATCCAGAACGTCCAACCGCCGCTCACGAACGACGCCGAGGTCAGCCCGATGATGCCAGCGGACCGCTGCTCCCACTGGACCGTGACGCGCGGCCTGAAGCCGAGCACGACGGGCGACTCGCTGTAATCAAACGCCTCGCGCTGCAATTCGACTTTCTCGTACGTCGGCGGGCCGATCATCTTCGGGATCACCGTGGCGTTGCCCACCATTCCATTGTCGAGGCGGCCGGCGAGGTAGGTGCAGATAACCGACCCAGCCGAGTTCTTGGCGCGCACAGCCATAGCGTAGCTCCACATCATCACACTCATCGAACGCCTCCCCTAACCATCGCCGCCTGGGCGAATCGCTGCCAGCCGCCGCTGATGTGGCCCGGCGCCGCCGTCGCGTACCAGGCCGCCAGCGAAAGGGCGAGCACCATGTCGTCATGCGTGCCGCTCCTCCACGCGCCGTACTGGTCACCACCGTTGACCGTGATCTTGATTTGGAAATTCAACAACTCCTTGATGAGCGTCTCGGCCTCGGGAAGTGACTTCGCGATGCGCAGTCGGTGCGACTGCACGAGGATTTGCGCCGCGCCGATGAGATCCCTTTTCGGCACGCCGTAGCGCCCGTCCTTCTCCGTGACCTCGTTGCCCGATGTAATCGTGATCGCGGTCGGGCTCAGGCCGGCCTGTTGGAGCAGATCGAAAATCGGCCGGCCGACGCCCGTAGAGTCGATCGCCAACGCTGCGCCGCGCAGCGTCGGGTGCTGCATGATCTGCCAAACGCGCTGCACGACGGCGGGGTACGATGCGCCGAGGGGAACGCGCTCAAGGTGTACGCAGTCGAACGTGGGTGGCGTGCCCTGCTGCTCCTGTAGAATCGCGACCGCCGTGCTGTCGCAGCTCTGCCCAAGATCGACGCCAACGGTAAAGTCACCCACAAACCACCTCCCCGAACAGCGGCACGACATCTGCGGACAGCGCCGCTTGCACGTCGGCAAACGTGAACGCCGATAGTTGATCGTCGTGGAAGACACACCCGAATTCCTGCTCGTAGGACCAGCTCGGCATGATCGCTCGCTGCTCCTCGAGGAACGCGGCCGGGATCCGCGGGCAGTCGGCCGCCGTGACCTTCACGCGGTACCACTGCGTCCCGCCCTCGGTCCACAGTCGGTGAAAAATGCCGCGCCGGCCGAACGGTGTTGACAACAGGATGATCCGGCCACGGGACACCGCAAGGCTCGGAGCGAGCGCGTCATAGAGTGCATCGTCGATTTGCGCGGCCTCGTCCAGAATCACTAGGCCCACGTTGCCGTAGCCGCGGGTCGTCTGCGCAACGCCGGGCAACGCGAGCAGGCGCGACCCGTTCGTCAATTCCAACTTCAACGCGCTCTCGCTCTCCGTCGGCACGGTCTGCCCCAGCTTCCCGTAGAAGCCGACCAGCGATTTGAAAATCTCCTGTGCCTGTCGCAGCGCCGGGCATGCGAGCAGTACCAGAGCCGGGGCGTGGTAGAGCGCGGTGTGCAGCCCGAGCAACGCCGCCACCGTGCTCTTCCCCGCTTGCCGGGAGCAGAGCAGGAGCATCCGCTCGGCGTTCGACCGGAGGAGGTCCCGCTGCCAGGCGTCCGGCTCAATCCCCACCCGCCGAGCGAAGGCCACCGGATCAAGGGCGGCAACAAAGTCATCTAGCAGCATTGCCCACCTCTTCGGTGCTGCCTTCGCTCAGTGCCTTGACGACGGCCCCGCGGGCGTCGCTGTACGGCTCGAGCGCGACCAGGATGCGGCCACGCAGCGCCGTCCACTCAGGAGCGATTGCGATATTGACGACGGGGTTGGACTGTAGCTCACCGGACAACCGAGCTAGGAGTTCAAGGCAACCCCTGCACTCTCTGATCGCGGTCGCGGCTCCCCGCAAATCGCCCGCCCTCTCGGCTCGGGCGAGCAACCCACGGGCGCGGTCGGTAATCCCGCGCAACTCGCCGAGGAGACCATCGGCCCGCAGTACCTCGCCGGCCTGGTGCGCCTGGATGATGACGCGGTCAAGATGCTTCTGATGCCGCTGCAACGCGAAGCGGCTCACGCCTGGATACTTTGCCGCGGTTGGGCGCAACCCCGCGCCGCGCACGAGGTCTTGCTCAATCTCGGCGCGGCGCGGGTCTTGGCAGATCGTGCACCTAGAACGAGGCGCCATGATTACCTCACGCCGCCCGCTGGCGGAACGAGCGGCACGAGCCGACGTTCGAGAACCGTATAGTGGCCCGGCGCGCGATATCTCCACCCGGCAGATATCAGCGTCAGTAGCGGGTCGGTTGCCCGGTTGATCGTTGGTATGTGGATATTGTCGGCCGCGTTTTGATCGAGTCCTGCCAGTGCCTCAAGCTTGTCTGCAACCGTAGCCGTCGCCTCGCAGCACTCGCGGTAGCTACGGTACAGGTCGGCAACCGCCGCCACGGCCGCGAGACGGAGCATCTCGACGCGAGCACGACGCTCGGCCTCGCGACGCGGACGCTCGGCCTCGTTGAGCCGCTCCTGTGCCTCGCGACGGCTGGCCTCGGCCTCGCCGAGTAGCTCGTCAAGCGCCACAATCGCCGCCTCCGCCGCCGTGAGCCGGGAGCACGCCGCGGTGAACGAGCCCTCGTCGGCCACCTCCGTAGTCAACTCACGAGCGAGCACGGCACGTCGGTTGCGCAGGCCGTCAAGCGAGCCGGCCACAGTGGCCCGGCGCTCGTTGAGGTCCGCGAGCGCGTCCTCGGCCTCGTGAACCGCCGCACGGGCCGCCTGCTCTGGATCCTCGGGCGGGTTCGTGACCGTGCCCACGCCGGAGACCTGGACGGGCGGCATCACGACGGCACCGGACTCCCCGAACACCAGTTCACGGAACTTCTCAAGCGGGTTCACTGGCCACCACCTTGCTTCTCGAATGCGGTGAGTGTTGGCGCTGCGGTTGCCGCCGCTGATGCAGCCTCGGCGTCGGCGCGCACCTTGGCAGCCTCAGACTGCGCGATCTCGTTGATCGTGAGACCGCCCTTGTTGATCGGAATGGTCGGCACTGTGGGTGCGGGACCGTTGCTGTTGCCGTCGATGTCTACCATTGTCGTGTCTCCCTCTGGCGCGTGGCGCCGGTTCACCGCTTGCCCCTCAAGGCGAGCCTTGTTGCTTCGACCGCAACTGTCTGTCTGACGCGGCGCTCTGCCGTCGTGCTGTCGGGCGAGCTCGCCAGCACGTCCTGCACCTCGGACCTAAACCGCTCCGCCTCCGGCTGCATCGCGGCGGGCGAGATGCGCGCGGTTGGTGCAAGCTGCCCCGGACCGCGATAGATGCCGTGGCCTTCGCTCTTCTCCGCGTCGGGTTCGTCGGCGAGCTGGCGCTCGGCGGCGTTGAGGACATACTCAAGCGGTCCGGGGTCGCGCTCACCGACGGCCGGGTCGGGTACTGCCTGCATGATCGCCGCGCCGGCGGCCGCATCGGCGTCGGCTACCGCGGCGATGTCGGCCACGTGTTGGTTCCACCACCGACGCCCGTTGAATGGAGTGTCAGCCTTGCGCGCGTCGAACCTCATGCGGCCGAGCGCCGCCTTCGCATTCTGGCGCGCGATCTGCCTTGTGAACTGGCTATGATGTCCGCTCATTTCGTTACTCCCTGCCGGTCTCTGCCGGCTGCCCGTGCCGCTGTTCACCGCTCGTCTCCGCACCCGATGCAGGCCGCTCAGCCTCTTCGCGGACAGCGCCGAAACGCTGGCCCGCCTCTAGGCTGTAGCTGCCCATGTTGTTCTGGCGGAGCGCCACGAGTTTGCTTTCGTTCCTCGGCTTGATGTTCGCCATCATTTTCCGGATCTCCCGGCGAAAGCCGCGCTTGGAGGCGAGGCTCATGCTCCACCGTCCTCGGCCTCGCCGGCCAACTCGGTCCGCTCGCGCTTGGACAACGCAGGCGGCGTCTCGTCTACCAAGCAGACCAGGTGCGCGACCGAGATGAACGCGCGGCGCCGGTTCGTGCTGCGCTCGATCACGAGGAACCGGTCGCCAACCGCGAGCAGCACGCCCCTGGTGATCGTGCCGTTGACCGAGCGGGTCTCAATGTCGAAACCGATCAGGTCCGAGAGACCGGCACCGGCGGCCGAACACGAGCACCGGCGATTCAGGACGGCGGTCATAGAGACCTCTCCTGGTCTGCCTTGGGTGCGATGAGCGTGTAGCCCGTCGCGGTGTAGGGGGTCGTGGTGGCGCAGTGGGCGGCGCGGTGGCCCGCACCAATGCCGTGGTAATGGAACGCCCGGCAGTACCGGCACCAGACACGCCACTGAAGCGCGGACGATCGCTCGGCCTGCAGTTCCGGTGCGTCAGTCATTGTCAGCCTCCGTGGTTGTGGTGGGTTTCAGCGCCTCGACGGCCTTGGCAAGTCTGAAGAGCGCCCGGCCGATGAAGAAGAGCCCATCCACGACGTTTGCAGCCTCCAGGTTGGAGTCGGACTCGTTCGGGGAGATCAGGGTGTCGTACAGCGCCTTTGCGGTCGTGGGTGTGGTCATGATGTGGTCTCCTTGTCGTCGTCGGCTCCGACTTCGCGGTCCGGGTGCACGAGCGTCGGGCACTCGACGCGGACAGCAACCCATACCTCGACGGGCCGGCCCCTGGTGGCGCGATGCTCGCAGCGTGCGAGCCCGGCGGCCTGCAACTCGCCGAGCGCCACGACGATTGCACCCTCGGTCGTGTGCCGGCGGAACAGGTCGCGAATCTGCGTCCGTGTGAGCCCCTGTGGCGACCCGCGGAGGGCAGCGAGGATTTCGTCGGCGACCGTATCGCCGAGGCGGGCCTCGCCGAAGACGTACCGGGCCGAATCCAAGCAATACGACCAGAGGGCCAACGCGGCGCGAAGGTGGACCTCACCGACCTCGCGGGCCTGGTCCATGAGCGCGTACAGCATCGACAACCGCATCGTGTGGGCCTCGGCTCGCGCCGTGACGGCGCCGAGCATGCCGGGCAGGCTGGCACTCAGGTCGTGGTAGACCTCGCACCAGAGGCCGCGGGCGTAGCCGTCCCGCTTGACCTCGCCGACAGTCCGGGCGAACGTGAGCGCCACCTGCAGCCGTCGCACGAGCGGCTCGAGGTCGACGGTGTGGAGAGCGCCACCTTCTGGTAGTTCCTTGGATCGGCGGACCATGAGCCACAGGAAGCGGTTTCCGAATCCGTTGGCGGCCTGGGTCTTGCTGAGTAGCTTCCGCAGCTCGGGGGTCGTGATGTGCCCGACGATCGAGACGTGCGCCCCTGTGGCCTTGGCTGGGCTGTTCTTTGTCAAGGTCTGCAAGGTCTTGCCGTCCCACGCCTGCCGGATGATGGGGGAGACGTTATTGCCCTCGCGGGTCATCACCACGAGCAGGTTTGCGAATTCCTCTTCGAGAACGAGGAGTCGCTTGTCGTCAACGCCCGGATCAACCATCACGAGCGCGGGCTCTCCGGGTTCCTCGCCCTTCTTCCCCTTCCTTGCTTCCCACTTGAAGATCGGGTCGCGCACGCACCAGACCAACCCCTCACCAGACGACAACCCGCTCGCGATCTTTTGCGTGGCCCACTCGGGATCGGCGAATTCGAAGATCCGGCGGAGGCGTCCGGCGCTCGTGCCCTTGCGGGCCTTGGCGGTCTCGCCGACGAACGTTGCGTTCTCGACCGTGGCGTGGCGGTCGGCCTCGGCGACGGTGTGCGGACCGCGGTTAAGCGCGTTGCCGAAGAAGATCAGGGCTTGCATCAAGAGCGCGATCGGGTCCGCCTCAGTGTGTGGCGCGATGGTGTGCACGAGGTCGCCGGCCAGGCCGTAGTACGCCGCGGGGTCGATCGTCGGCCAGGGTGACGCGCTCGGCACGGGGATCGTCGGCTGGTCGCGGCGGGCGGCATCGACGGCCGCCTGCGACTTCACGGCGGCGAGGAGGAGGTCGTCAGGAGCGACAGCCATCACAAGACCTCCAGTCGTCTTTGTGCCTCGTGCTCGACGGCCCAGGCGAGGATCTTGCGCACCTTGCGCTCGTCGAATGGCTTCTCGAGGTGCAGCATCGCCCAGGACCAGACGAGCTCCACACACATCGCGAGCGGCAGGGTCCGGCAGGCGAACACCTTGCCGACCACGGACAGCAGCGTCTCGGCGCGCTGCGTGGTGGGTGCGACGTTCGCGATGAGATCCTGCCACTCCTCAGGGGTCCGCCCTACACCGGACCCCGGCGCGGCCGCGAGGGCCTCCGCCATCCAGGCGGGCAGGGGAGCGAGAGGTACATCGTCGGGGTGTCGGCTCGCATCCCAGGCGTAAGTGCGCCCGGAGGCGTGCAGAGATCCAGCCGCCACGATGTAGCCGCGGTCGCCGCGCGCGTCGAGACCAGGCCCGAGAGCGTTCGCGCGGCTGGCCACGTACCACCCCGGATGCTGAAACAGGATGTGCCGGCCTCCGCCTCCGGTCAGACTCTCAGGCGTGAGCGGGACCGCCCCGTGCTCGCGCTCGAGCTCGGCGAGCGTCACGTCGCCTCCGTGACGCGGGTCCACGTCGACGACGACAAGCCCCGACTCGGGGCCGGTTGCGATTGCAAGGTTGAGAAGCGACCAGCGATCGAACCACGTGTTCACCTGGTCGTGGTCGAGGGTCGCATCGTCCAGACCGTGCGACGTCCGCGGGTGCTTCCCGATGTCGGCGCACGGGACCGCGCCACAGGTGCAGTGCCCGTCCGGTCGAACGGAGTGCAGGGGGAACACCCACGACCCACGGTCAATGCAGGCATGCGCCTCGGCGCGACAGGTGGAGGAGGGGATTGCAGTCATCACATCGCCTCCGCCGGGTGCTGGTACTGGATCGGCAAGGTGAAAGACTCATCGTTGCAGAACGTCTCGATGAGTCGGAGGTACCTCGGCCTACCCAGGCTGCCTTTCAGCTGTAGGCCCAGGCTCCCCGAATGTCTGAGGTCGCTCTGGAACGCCCACCAGAGACCCTCATCACATTCGCTGTCGTGGCGGCTGTCGTGCCAAAGTTCCCACCAGATAAGCGCCGTCTCATACCGTTCACGCCATGCGCTAATGGCAGTTCCAAGGTCAGCGACCGAAAGGTCGTACATGGCCGAGAGACCGGCCCACCAGGCCGCCGCGACGATCCACTGTTCGACCCCGCCGTTATGTCTCGTGACATACTCGACGAACACCCTCAGGGCACTCCGCACCTTTTCGGGGTGTGTCCCCGCGATGGGACTCTGGTCCTCAGGTCGCAGTTGATGTAGGAAGACAACAACGGCGCCATCCTCCACGAGTACATCCTCACCAGAGGGTGGGACGTCGAACTGGCGCACGAGACCGGCAGGGTAGATGTCGCGGAGGCGGAGCAGCTGCCGGACGTGTCCCTCGGTCAGAGCGCCGTCGTGAAGATAAAAGGCGATCGGCTCCGGGGTGGCGAGCAACCGCATCTTGTGGGCGACGTAGCTCTGGCCCTTGCCCACCAACGCGCCGGCCTCGGCTTGGGTCCGGCCGCCGTCGAGTAGGTGTTTCAGAGCGTTGGCCTCTTCGATCGGGTTCAAGTTCTCGCGCTGGATGTTCTCGATCAGGGCCAACAGGAACGCCTCGTCATCAGAGAGATCGCGCACCATCGCAGCAATCGTCTTGAGCCCCGCCAGCGCCGCCGCCCTCCATCGGCGCTCACCATGAACGAGTTCATAACCCCCAGGAACTGGTCGCACGAGAACCGGTTCAAGGAGCCCGTGCGCCCGGATGCTGGTCGCCAACTCGGTCAAGTCGCCGAAGTGTTTCCGTGGCTGGTCTGGATTCGGTCGAATGTCCGCGAGGTCCAACGCTCGCCATTCGCCCGCAACGGTGTTACTCTCTGGTTGATGGTTGTGTTTCGCGGGGCCGCTCTTCGCCGGGGCGGCCTTTCCTGCGTCTACGGCCGGTGGCGCGATCATGCGGACACCGCCTGCCCAACGGCTGCAGGGGTTTCGGCCGCCGTACTCGTGAACGTCCTCGACGCGAGGTACTCTTCGATGTCGGTGCGACGGTAGAGACACCGAGAACGACGCGACGGAGACAACCGGATGTAGCGCGGTCCGCGGCCTTTCATTCTCCAGACTGCCAATGTCTGCGGCTGGATCTTGAGCACCGCGGCGGTCTCTTCGGTCGTCAGATAGATGACCTTGAGGTACGGCTGCGATTCCTCTTGATTGGTCGCCATCTGTGCCCCCTTTCTCACCACGGGCACAGTTTTAGCGCATGGTCGAAAGTTCGGACGGAAGGCAATTCGATTGGGTACGGGTGAGCTTGCGGGGCTGCTACCGGAGTTCGATTTCCAGTTCGACCGCCACCCTGCGGACGATGTCGCGCACTACTTTCTCGTCAACACCGGCGTTGCGCGCGAGCTCCGACCGCGTCTCTTCGTGACCGGGTCGGCCGCATTGGTAGCGGACGAACCACGCGAGGTCACGCTCGGCGGGTCGGTGGAACTTACTCACGCCCGCTGCGCTATTCGCCCTCTTTGCGGCGGCGACTTGCTGCTTGAGCTTGGTCAGTGCACGCTGAAGATACGCGGCCGGATCCTCGCCGCGGGCCAGTGTAACTTTCAGACCAAGCGGAGCGAAGTCTCTGCCCCCCCTCGCATTTGTCACAAGGGCACCAAGCTGGGGCGGTTCCAGTTCTACGGCTTCCATCGAGGAAACGTCCCACCACAAGGCCCATATCCGCTCCCCAGGTTTGGTGTCTTTGGCTTTGTCCAAGGTCGCGGTACAGGCCTCCCACAGCCACCACGGCTGCTCCGCACGGACCCCGGGGACCAGGTGAAGGGTGGCGAGAAAGGCCTTGAGGCAGTCGGTCATTTCCCGCAACCGAGGGTAGCCCTGCAGACCGCGACCAAGGGGACCATCACCGACAAGTGCCGAGCGGCAGTACCAGCGCCACATGTGGCGGCACTCGTTCGGTGATAGGGTC
This sequence comes from Acidobacteriota bacterium, assembly GCA_003133645.1. GTDB lineage: Bacteria > Acidobacteriota > Thermoanaerobaculia > Thermoanaerobaculales > Thermoanaerobaculaceae > RBG-13-68-16. The sequence goes on from PKYI01000081.1 coordinate 11,829, forward strand.
TCGTCTTGGTCGAACAACTCATCAACGACAGCGTTGTAGGCCGACTGGTAGGTCTCATGGACGGCCGCGTCCTCGAGTAAGAGGTCGAGGATGGTCTCTTGGCCGGCTCCCGGCACGGGGACGGAGGAGAACGCAGCCAGGGCAGCCCGCCGCCATATGCGGTGCTGTCCCTTTGCCGTGATCAGCGGCACGTCGTTGCGGAGTTTAGGCATGTGAGGCCTTCTTTGCCTTGCGCACCATCGGCAGCACGTCGGCTTGTTTCTCGGTGGCATCACTCAGGTCTTGAAGCTGGAACGGCGCGTAGACCTTCTCCGTGACCTTCACGCTCGAATGCCTCAGCAGCTTCGACGCGTAGTCGATGCTGACGGCCCGCGCCGTCCGTAGGCCGAAGGTTCTCCTGATGTCGTGGATCGTCACGTCGGCGGGGAGCTCGGCCCGTGCCTTGAGCGCGAGCCACTGGTCATAGATCGCGACCCGCGGCTTGCCGTGGTGACGGCCGGGGATCACGTACTCGCCCACGTGCTTGAGCTGGCACAGCATCATCGCGGTGCGCTTCGGGAGCGGGACGATCTGCGGCTTGCCGGACTTGGTCTTCGGGATCTTCCAGCTCGGGAGCGCCGACTCAAGGTCCATGTCTTCCCACTTGGCGCGGAGAACCTCGCTCTTGCGTGCGCCCGTCTCGATCAGCAGCTGGAAGAGCGCCCGCATCCACGGGTCGGGCTCGTTCGTCAGCGCCGTGACGAACCGCATCAGTTCCTCGTCTGAGAGTACGCGGTCCCGCGGGTCGTTCTCGTCGTACGCCTGGACGCGCTTGGCCGGGTTGTCGACGATCGTGCCGGCGCGCCATGCCGCCTGTAGGCAGGCCCGAATCGACGCCAGGAACCGGTTCGCGGAGATCTGGTGGCCGGCCTCCGCGTACGACTGCATCACGGCCTTGATGTCGTCGACCGTGATCGCGTCGAGAGGCTTCGCACCCCATCGCTTGCACGCGACCCCTTCCAGAAATCGCTTGTCGGCCTCGACTACCTTCTTCCGCATGCGTACATCCACCATGTACTGCTTGACCCACTTCTTCACCGACGGCATCGACCGCCGCTTTGCCTTGTCGACGGCGGGGTCGTGGCCCTTCTCCACATCGCCGAGCATCACAAGCGCCCGGCTGCGCGCATCGTCGACGGTTAAGGCAGGGTAGGTTCCAATCGCCAGGCGCCGCCGCCGGCCCCGCGGCCCGTACTCGATAAACCAGGTGGTGGTGCCCGACCCGTGGAGCACGACCCCGAAGCCGTGGAGCTCGAGGTCGTAGACCTTGGCACGGTCACCGATGGCCGGCCGGCGCTTTCGACTGTCGACCAGCGTCTTCGTGATCTGCTCCCGCCTGCCGCGCATCATGCACCCCCATTTCGGCCACCACGACGGGCGGCCCGGAGACCTTTTGTCGCTTTTGTCGCTTTGGTCGCACCCCTAGGCTTGGAAACGTGAAAAGTGACCCCTCGGTGACCTGAAATCAGGCCACTCTGGGGTCGTACCTGGGTCGCCACGAAAGCGCGGAATCGTACCTGGGTCGTACGTTCGAACACCATGCGGGTCGTACACACGTCATTACACATCAATCAAAGAATAAACCCCTTAGTGGTACCTGTCAATACCAACCTATCACAGTGTTACATCTAAACATTGGACTGAAAATCACGGTGTCGACGGTTCAATTCCGCCCCTGGGCACCACCTCTTCTCAAAATCAGGAACACCCCGGGTCAACGCCGGGTCAACACTTGGGCGGCTATCACTGTCGCCCGTGCCGTCTCTGCTCTCAGAGGCCCGGAGTCCTGGGCAAGGGCCTATTCAGTCGTCCCCGATCTCAGCCCTGGGGCCAGACAGGCCACGCGACGCATGCAATAGAGAGGTTGGGGCGAAGCCTCGGCCGATCGACTGTCCTGGGGCCAAGCGGGGTGTCCGCGCTCCCTCGCCCGGTTCGCAGTAGACTCTCAGCAAGGAGATGTGACAGGTGAAGCCGGGCAGCCGGATCGCCCACTTTGAAGTCCTCAGCCTGATCGGCGCTGGGGGGATGGGCGAGGTGTACCGCGCGCGGGACACGCGCCTGGGTCGCGACGTCGCGATCAAGGTGCTGCCGGTGGAGTTCGCTGCTGATCCCGAGCGGCTGCGGCGGTTCGAGCAGGAGGCCCGCGCCGTCGCGGCGCTCAGCCACCCACACATCCTGGCGCTGTTTGACGTCGGCACCCACGAGGGGTCGCCGTACCTGGTGACCGAGCTCCTGGAAGGCGAGTCGCTGCAGGACCGGTTGCGCTCGGGCGCACTTCCTGTTCGCAAGGCGGTTGAGACCGCTGTCCAGATCGCCCAGGGACTGGCAGCCGCGCACGAGAAGGGCATCGTCCACCGCGACCTCAAGCCGGCAAATGTCTTCCTCACGAAGGACGGCCAGGTCAAGATCCTCGACTTCGGCCTCGCGAAGCTCGCGCCACCGCGAAGCCCTGAGGAGCGGGCGAAGGCAACGACGGTCATGGAGGCGACCGACGCCGGGATGGTGTTGGGCACGGTCGCCTATATGTCGCCCGAGCAGGTCGTGGGGAAGCCGCTGGACGCAAGGAGCGATCTCTTCTCCCTCGGCATCGTCCTGTACGAGATGCTCTCGGGAAAGCGTCCCTTCCAGAAAGAGACCGCTCCGGAGACGATGGCGGCGATCTTGAGAGAGGACCCGCCGGACCTCGTGGAGATCCGCAAGTCGATTCCGCAGGGTCTGGCCCGGATCGTCCGGCACTGCCTGGAGAAGGAGCCCTCCAGCCGCTTCCAGTCGGCGCGGGACGTCGGCTTCGACCTCGAATCCCTCTCGCAGTCCACGTCAGCCTCGACCGCGCCGCTTCGGGCCCCAGGTGGCAAACGCCGACTGGCCATCGTCAGCCTCGGCATCGCCCTTCTCGGCGCGTGCGCAACGGGATTTTTCATATGGGGCAAGCACGCAGGCCAGGCGCCCTTGCCCTCTTTCAAGCGGATCACCTTTCGGCGCGGGACCGTGTGGTCGGCGCGCTTCACACCTGACTTCCAGTCGGTCGTCTACAGCGCGAGCTGGGAGGGAAGGCTTGCCGAGCTGTTCGTGCAGCGTCTCGCCTCAGCTGACGCCCGCCCACTCCTCGTGACCGGAGCTGCCATCTTGATCGCGGGCACGGCCGGCGGTGACGTGGCCATCTTGCGGCGCGAGTCCAACCTCGGGGGCGTGTCGTCAACCCTCACGCAGATCCCACTGGAGGGCGGAACCCCGCGCGACCTCCTCAAAGGCATCGATCAGGCAACCTGGGACCGAAGCGGAACCCGCTTTGTGATCGTGCGGGCTGTCATGGGCCGGGAGCGGCTCGAGTACCCGGTCGGGAACGTCCTTGTCGAGACGAAAGGGCAAGAGCGGCTCTACAAGCCGCGCCTTTCGCCAGATGGAACGCGGATCGCCTTCTATTTCCAGCCGAATGGGCTAATGGATTATTCGGGCGACGTCTGCGTGGTGGACCAGTCGGGCCAGATGCGTACGCTGTCGAAGGGCTGGCCTGCGACCGGGGCTTGGGACGGGGACCTTGCCTGGTCCCCCAACGGGAACGAGGTCTGGTTCTCGGCGACAAGAGCAGGGTTCAGCCTGGGGCTTCACGCTGTGACGCTTTCGGGTCAGGAGCGTCTCGTCACGCGCCTTCCAGGGAACGCCCTCCTTCAGGATATCGCCCCCGACGGTCGTGTGCTTCTGAAATTCGGCCAGGCGACGCGCCGAGAATTGAGAGGGCGAATGGCCGGGGATACGGCCGAGCGAGACCTCTCCTGGCTGGATGGCACTTTTAGTCCGGTGCTCGCCTCGGACGGCACGCAGATGCTCTTCCAGGAGTGGGGCGAAGGCGGAGGTGCCGAAGCCTCCGCCTACCACTGGCGGATCGGCAGCCCAGCGCCCAAGCGCCTCGGGGACGGTTCTCCGACCGGCGTTTCGCCGGATTGGGCGACGGCGCTCGTCCTCACCGGGGTCGGCGAAGGAATGGAGCTGAAGCTCATACCGATTGGGGCGGGCGAGACGAGAACGCTCCCCCGAGGCTCGATCCATAGCTACGATTGGGCCCTGTGGCATCCGGACGGGAAGCGAATCGTCATCATCGGTACCGATGGCGAGGGGAAGATGCACCTTTTCGTGCAGGACCTCGCCGGCGGCCTGCCGCGCCCTTTCGCACAGGTGGAGGGCCATATGTGGCCTTGGCTGCCATTTTCGCCGGACGGGCGATTCGTCGCGGCGAAGCGCAAAGAGAGCGAGCCTTACGCCCTCCTCTCGATCGGCGGCGGCGAGATGCGTCCGATCCCGTTCCTGAATGCCGACGACATCCCCCTCGTCTTCAGCGACGACGGCAAGTCGCTATTCGTGACAGATAACGTTGGCACGATTCCTAGGAACGTCCTGCGGCTCGACCTCGAGACCGGCAGGAGAGATCCCTGGCTGGAACTCACACCGCCCGACCGGGCCGGAGCGTTGGGTATCGTGGGGCCGTGGCTCACGCCTAACGGTCGTTTCTATGCGTACACATGTCAGCGCGAGCTGTCTGACCTTTACCTGGTCGAGGGGCTGAAGTGACACTCGCGTCCGGTTCGCGCCTGGGCCCCTACGAGATCGTCGCCCCAATCGGTGCGGGGGGCATGGGCGAGGTGTACCGTGCGCGGGACACGCGTCTCGGGCGCGACGTCGCGATCAAGGTGCTGCCGGCGGAGTTCGCCGCCGATTCCGAGCGACTGCGCCGCTTCGAACAGGAAGCGCGCGCGGTTTTTGGGTACCAGGTCCGGCATAGTTGACAAACCTCGGTCCGTACGGGTACCTGGTATCCCATTTCGCCTATTGTCGCCTGGATGAATTCGAACGGCTCTTTCGCAGCGGCTGCACCCGCCGCTACGCGATCGCAACAGGATAGGACCTCCGGGTCCGGCACCGTTGACAAGCCCGGGCCTTGAGCGGTTCATCCTTCTTCTTCTGTCAACTCAACCGAATCTGGAGGTCCTCTACGTCGGGTTCCCGGCGATGCGGAGCTAGCTCGCTTTTGCCAGGATGACGACTTCCTTGGCGAGACGGTCGCCGAGGCGATCCTTCTCGACTTCGAGGTCGTAGCGCGTCTGAAGGTTGAGCCAGAACCGTTCGGACGTGCCGAAGTAGCGGGCGAGACGCAGGGCGGTGTCGGCCGTGATCGCGCGCTTCCCGTGCACCACCTCGTTGATCCGTCGCGGCGGGACGCTCGTGTCCTTGGCCACGCGGTACTGCGAGATCTCGAGCGGTTTGATGAACTCCTCGAGCAGGATCTCGCCGGGATGGACCGGTGCGAGCTTTGTCGTCCGAGCCGAGCCCCCGTGCCTAGTGGTAGTCAACGATCTCGACGTCATGGGCATCACCCTCTTTCCACTGCACGTCCGCAGGAAGCCGCCGCTATCCCCGGCGCTGAAAGACCCTTTCCGTGTCGCGGTCGAGGTCCCGCCGAGATGAGGCCCACACCCGCGAGGATGAGCACCACGTAGGCCAGGGGGTAGTGGTAGCGGCTCTGCACCTCGAGCACGACGTGCATGAGGGCGAACGCGGGGAGAGCCAGCAGGAGCAGCGCCACGCTGCGCGCGAAGCGCCGGCGAACAAGGCGCCAGGATCCGAGGATGCCGAATACCAGGAGCCCGAGGTAGTAGAACTGCGAAACCGCGAACAGGTCCTCTTGGTGTGCCGAGGTCCATGCGCTCGCCGGACCGTCGCGGACATCCTTGGTACTCCAGAAGATCCCGTAGGAATCGTTGCCCCACATCACACCGTACTTTGCAAAGGCGAGGGCGACGAAGGCGGCCGGCTGTGAGGTGATCCGGCGCCAGCCCGTGCGAACCGCCGTCGCGAGAGCGCGGCCCGGCCCTTCGCGCTCCACCCAATGGTGGAAAAGCTCCGCGGTCTCGTCGCTGGACTGCCCCTCCGCCGCCGCGTCGGTGCCGTTCATGATGTTGAGACCAAGGGTGGAGGCTCGCACGTCGAAGCCCAAGACCCGGCCCACGGCGAACTGCACAGCCAGCACGAGCATGAACCCGGCGGTCAGTGCCATGCTCCGCGCGAGCACACGTGAACGCTGGCCCTGCGTCCTGGCCGCGACCCACACCAGTGCCACCGGCACCAGCAGCGCCCCGACGGGACGAAATACGCTGCCGAGGCCGAAGAGCGCTCCGGCCAAGACAAATTCGAGGCTGGCGCTCCCGTGTTTGCCGGCGGCGCGCAGGAGCACGAGGCTTCCCGCCAGCCAGCCCAATACGAAGCCGAACTCGGTGGCAAAGACGCTCCGGAATGAAATGTCAGCCGGCCAGAGGGCGAACAGCAGCGCGGCGGCCCGCCCCGCCGGCTCGCCGAACAGTCTGCGGCCGAGCGCGAGCACGAGCAGGACGGTCATGACGGCCAGCAGCACGTTGGTGAGCTTGCTGGCCATCAGTCCTGGGCCGAAGACCGAGGCCAGCACTGCGAGGAAGGTCACGACGCCGAAGTCCTGGACCGGCGCGCCATGGGGTGCGCCGTGCAGGAGGGCGAGGGCGGCCGTGTGATATCGCTCGTAGTCGTACACCGGCAGCGTGGGCACGGCGACGACCCAGGCCAACCGCGGCAGGATCACCAGCGCGATGACGAGTGCCGTGAACGGGGCAGACTGCAGCGGTGCGAGGGCGGACACCCGCACCCCCCAGAAGACAGCGAACGCGACGCCGGCACACACCAGCCAGGCGGTCCAGGGCAGCCCCGCAAGGGTCCAGTCGGAGAACGCGAATCCGGCCGCCAGCAGCAACATCGCCAGCACGCTGAGACCGGCACAGCGCACAACGGTGTTGCGTACGCGCAGCGAGAATTGCCTACCACCGTCGGCAAAGTTGACAAACCCGGGTCTGGAGCGGTTCATCCTTTCACGACCGCGATCGGGCGGAGGCGGGCGACGGGGCGGGCGATGCCGGCGACGCGCAGCGCTTCGACGACCTCGGCCGCGTCCTTGTAGGCATCCGGCATCTCCTCGGCGAGCGTCTTCGGGGAATGGGCGGCGACCAGCACGCCGCGTCGCTCCATTTCTTGGAGGAGGTCGCGCCCGCTGCTCGCGCGGCGGGCGGCGTGGCGCGACATCGTCCGGCCCGCGCCGTGGGCGGCCGAGCCGAACGTCTCGATCATCGCCGTGTCGGTCCCCACGCACACGAACGATGGTCGCCCCATGTCGCCGGGGATGAACACCGGCTGTCCGACGGCGCGGTAGGCGGGCGGGACCTCGGGGTGGCCGGCGGGGAACGCGCGGGTCGCGCCCTTGCGGTGGACGAGGAGCCGGCGGCGTGCGCCCGCGACCTCGTGCTCCTCGAGCTTGGCGATGTTGTGGGCGACGTCGTAGACGAGCGCGAAGCCGGACGACGTTCTGTCGCCGCCGAGAATCCTCTCCATGGCGCGTTCGATCAGAGCCATCATCACCTGGCGGTTGGCCCACGCGAAGTTCGCCGCGGCCCGCATCGCCGCGAGGTAGCGCCTGCCTTCCGGCGAGGACGCTGGCGCCGCGACGAGTTGCGGGTCGGGGAGGGGAGTGGCGTGGTGGTGGCCGCCCTCGCGCATGGCCGCCAGGGCGTCGTCGCACACCTGGTACCCGAGGCCGCGCGAGCCGGAGTGGAGGAGCACCGTGAGGTTCCCTTTCACGATACCGAACGCCGCGGCGGCGGTCGCGTCGAGGATCTCGTCCACGACCTGCAGCTCGGCGAAGTGGTTCCCCGATCCGAGGGTGCCGAGTTGCGGCGCCCCGCGCTCCCGCGCGCGGCGCGAGACCGCTTTCGGTTCGGCGCCGGGGAGGGAGCCCCTGCCTTCGGTCGCCTCGAGGTCCTCGGGCTCGCCGTAGCCGTGACGGACCGCCCACGCCGCGCCGTCGCGGAGGACCTCGTCGAGATCGCGGTCCGAAAGGGTTGCGATCGCTCCCTGGCTGCCAAGCCCGGCGGGCACGTCGCGCTGCATGGCGTCGATGAGCGGGCGGAGGCGGCGGCCGAGGTCGGCCGCACGGATGTCGGTACGCATCAGGCGGACGCCGCAGTTGATGTCGTAGCCGACGCCGCCGGGCGAGACGACGCCGTCGTCGGCGTCGAACGCCGCCACGCCGCCGATCGGGAAACCGTAGCCCTCGTGCAGGTCGGGCATGGCGAGCGAGGCCCCGACGATGCCGGGGAGGTGCGCCACGTTGCACGCCTGGACCAGCGACTGGTCGGAACGGGCGGCGGTGAGCAGCTTCTCGCTGGCGTAGATCCGGGCCGGCACCCTCATCCCGCCCGACGGCGCAATCTGCCACACGCCCTCGCGCACGCTCTCGATTTTGCGGTCCATGCACCCACTATAGGCCGGAGCGATGCGGCCGGCAGGCGCCGGTCTGGATCAAACGCCGCGCGGGCTCCCGCCGTTGCCGCTGGCGCCGGCGAAGAACGAGGGCGCCGCTTCGCCGCGCCACCACGACTCCACCATGTCCGCCCACCGCCCCCGGGCCTCGAGCACGAGCCGGACCAGGTCGCGCACCGCGCCCCGCCCGCCCGGGGCCGCCGCCACGTAGTGACACCGTAGCTTCACCTCGTCCGCGGCGTCGGCAGGACACGCGGCCAGACCGACCGTGGCGAGCGCCGGCAGGTCGGGGATGTCGTCGCCCATGAACGCGACCCCGGCGAGCGATATCCCGAGGCGCGCGGCGAGGTCCGCGATGTCGCCGCGCTTGTCGCGGCTGCCCTGGACGGCGAGGTGAGGCGGCACCCCGAGTTCGGCCAGGCGGGCGGTCACGGCGGCGCTCACCCTGCCGGTCAGGACCGCGACCTTGATCCCCTCGCTCTCGGCGAGTCTGACCGCGAAGCCGTCGCGGGCGGAGAACGCCTTGAACTCCTCGCCGCGCGGACCGTAAATGAGGCGCGCGTCGGTGAGCACGCCGTCCACGTCCAGCACCAGCGCCTCGACCGACCGGGCGCGCTGCAGCAGTTCCTGTTGGGGTAACGGCACGACCCACCTCCGCTGGCCATGCTAACCGCGCTGCGGGCCCGAGAGAAGGGACGGGCTGGGGCGGGGCGGGGGCGAGGCGGCACGGAGCTGTCGTCACGGTGCGGACCGCGTAGAATCAGAGGATGCCGCCGATCGTCGAGGTGGAGGACCTTGCCGTCGCTTTCCCCAAGCCGGGCGCCGGCATGCGCATCGTCCTCGATGGCGTGACGCTCGCGGTCGAGGACGGCGAGGCGATGGGGCTCGTCGGCGAGTCGGGGTGCGGCAAGAGCCTGACCGCGCTCGCGACCGTGCGGCTGCTGCCGCAAACGGCGCGGGTCGTCCGGGGATCGGTGCGGCTCGGGGGAGAGGACGCCCTGGGCGCGGAGGAAACGCGTCTCTGCGAGCTGCGGGGCGGAGTGGTGGGGTTCGTCTTTCAGGAGCCCTCACGGGCGCTCAACCCGGTTCGCTCCGTCGGCTCGCAGGTGACCGAGGCGGCAAGGCTCCACCTGGGCGTGCGCGGCGGCGACGCCGCCGCACTCGCCAGCCGACTCTTGGCGGAGGTCGGCCTCGACGAGCCCGACCGGGTGGCGCACGCCTATCCGCACCAGCTCTCGGGCGGCGAGCGGCAACGCGTGCTCCTGGCGTCGGCTCTGGCCGCCGGTCCGCGGGTGCTCATCGCGGACGAACCCACCTCGGCGCTCGACACCGTTTCCCAACAGCGGTTGGTCGAACTGATCCGGCGACTGCGGGAAAGCCGGGGCCTGACGCTCCTGTTCGTGAGCCACGACCTCGCGCTCGTCGGACGGCTGGTGGAACGGGTGACGGTGCTGTACGCGGGCGAGACGGTCGAGGTCGCCGGCCGCGACGCGCTCTTTGCCGACCCGCGTCACCCCTACACGCAGGCTCTACTGCAGGCGCGGCTCGAGTCCGGCGATGCCCCCGGCCTCTTTCCCACCGTGCCGGGCGCGGTGCCGCGGGCCGGCGAGTGGGGGGCCGGGTGCCGTTTCGCGCCCCGCTGCCCGCACGCCTGGGAGCGTTGCCGGCGCGCGCGTCCGGCCCTGGCGCCGGCCGGCGACGGGCGAACGGTGCGGTGTTTCCTGGCGAGCGACGAGGAGGAGCCGGGTGGGTGAGCGCGGCCGCTCCCCGATCCTGGCCGCCGCCGGCGTCGGACGCACCTACCCGGTCCGAGGCGGGAGCGTCCGCGCGCTCGACGACGTGAGCCTGGCGCTGTGGCCCGGCGAGATCCTCGGGGTTGTCGGCAGGTCGGGAGCCGGCAAGAGCACGCTCGCCCGGTTGCTGCTCGGCCTCGAGCGTCCCGACGAGGGTACGGTCACGTACGCGGGCCGGGAGCTCACCTCCCTCGTTGCCCGCGACGCCAGGCGCATGCGGCGGGCGGTTCAGGCGGTGTTCCAGGACCCCACCGCCTCCCTCGACCCCCGCCAGAGCGTCGGCACCATCGTCGCGGAGGCGCTGGCCGTCCACAACCTGGCGCCGAGGCGCAGCCGGCGGGAGCGCAGCCGGGAGCTGCTCGCCGAGGTCGGCCTGCCGGGGGAGGACGCGTTCCTCGCCCGGCTGCCGCGCGAGCTCTCCGGCGGGGAACGGCAGCGGGTGGCGATTGCGCGCGCCCTCGCGAGCAGGCCCGAGGCGCTAATCCTGGACGAGCCCGTGTCGGCGCTCGACGTCTCGGTGCGAGGGCAGGTGCTGAACCTGCTCCTCCTGCTTCAGCGCCGCACCGGCATGGCGATGCTCGTGATCGCCCACGACGTCCTGCTCGTGGCGCGCCTGTGCACCCGGGTGCTGGTGCTCTCGGCGGGCAGGGTCGTCGAGGAAGGCCCGGCGGCGCGCGTGTTGACGCGGCCTACCGGGCCGGCGACGGCCGAACTGCTGGCCGCGGCGCGCTGGCTCGCGGCCGGCGAACCCGGCGCCGCCGGTTGACGTTGTTTGAGGTGTGACGGCTGCGCACTCGTTCGGCCGGGACGATGTGGCATTGGCCGCGGGCGCGCGAGCTCATGTAGAGTTGCGCGGTTCGTGCGCTGTCGTGAAACCAGGAGCGGGAGCCGGACGTACTAGATCAACGAAGCGAGAGCGGAGGGTGACGTGAGAACGAGAGGCTTCCTGTTCGGTTTGAGCGCGGTGGTCGTGGCGGCCGCGGGCGCGTGGGCGGCGGAACCGAAGTTCGAGGTCGGGACCGTGCCCGGACGGCAGACCCGGGGCGCGCGCCTGGGCGCGCCGGAGATGCGGTTGTCGTTACAGGACGCCATCACGACGGCGCTGGCGCACAACATCAACCTCGAGGTCTCCAGACTCTCGCTCGCGTCGGCTCAACAGGGGCTCCTGGGGAGCACGGGCATCTTCGACCCGCTCGTGAAGAGCGCCGTGGGGGCGACGTACTACGAGGCGCAGTCGACGAACCAGCTCGTCGGCGCCAATGTGGCCCTGCAGCGCGGGCGCGAGTTCGACCTCTCGCTGGGAGGGTTGGTCGCGACCGGCGGCAGTTACTCCGTCGGCTGGACGAACGCCCGCTCGAAGACGAACTCGTCGTTCTACTTCCTCAACCCGTCGTACAGCTCGGGTCTGACCTTCTCGTTGACGCAGCCGCTCCTGAAGGGGTTCGGGACCGACGTCACCCGGACGGGGATCGAGGTCGCCCGCAGGTCGCGCGACATTTCCGGCGTGCAGTTCGAGGAAACCGTCATCAACACGGCGCAGGCCGTCGAGAGCGCGTACTGGAACCTGGTCTACGCCATCGACAACCTGAAGTCGAAGCAGCACTCCCTCATGCTCGCCCAGAACCTCGTGAACCAGACCCAGTCCCGCGTGCGGATCGGCACGTCGGCTCCCATCGACATCGTTCAGCCCGAGGCCGCGGTCGCGGCGCGGGAGGTCGACATCATCGTCGCCGAGAACGCGGTCGGCAACGCCGGCGACGTCCTCAAGGGCCTGCTCGGGTTCGAGAACCCCGACGACTGGGCCAGCACGATCATTCCGACCGACGCGCTCGAGGGGGCGGCCGAGCACCCGGACCTCGACAAGTCGATCGCCGAAGCGATCGACAAGCGGCCCGAGCTGCGCCAGCGCCAGCTCGAGCTGGAGATCGGCCAGGTTAACCTCGTCGCCGCCCGCAGCGCGGCACGCCCGCAGTTCGACCTCTCGCTCAACTACGGCTACGCCGGCGTCGGCGGCGATTCGACCGTTTACGATCCGCAGACCGGCAAGGTGATCTCCTTCACGCCCGGCCGTTGGTCCGATGCCCTCAGCCAACTCGCCAACCGCGACTACAACCAGTGGTCGGCGATGGTCAACTTCTCGTATCCGCTCGGCAACCACCAGGCTAAGGCGCTGGTGGCGCAGGACCGCTTCGCCGTGACCACCGCGCGGCAGAACATCGCGCTGCAGCGTCAGGCCGTGATTGCCGACGTGAGAAACGCGGTGCGGGGCCTCGAGGCCAGCGGCAAGGCGATCACCGCCGCCATTAAGTCGCGCGAGCTTGCCGAGCGGAACCTCGACGCGGAGCAGAAGAAACTCGCCGCCGGCATGTCAACTAACTTCCAGGTGGTCAAGATCCAGGACGACCTCGCCGCGGCGCAGGCCGCGGAGCTGCAGTCGCGGGTCCTCTACCGCCAGGCCGTGGCAACGTACAAGGTGGCGGTCGGGAGCTTCCTCGAGTCGCTGGGCATCACCATCAAGGGCGAGCCCGAGCCGAAGGAACCGCACACGGCTCTCAAGGACGTCCGCTGGCTCAAGCTCGGCGCCGACCCGAAGGACGGCGCCGTTCAGCCGGCGCGCTGAGCTGGGAGGAGCATGCCGCTACTGATCGAGATCCGCGACCTGGTCAAGGTTTACGAGATGGGGGACGTGCAGGTGCGCGCCCTCGACGGCGTCTCGTTCACGGTCGAGACCGGCGAGTTCGTCGCCATCATGGGACCCTCGGGGTCGGGGAAGTCCACTCTGATGAACCTGATCGGTTGCCTGGACACGCCCAGCTCGGGGACCTACCGCCTCAACAACCACGAGGTCTCCCGCCTCGACGACGACGAGCTGGCCCGGATCCGCAACCGCGAGATCGGCTTCGTCTTCCAGACGTTCAACCTGCTTTCGCGCGCGTCGGCGCTGGAGAACGTCGAGGTGCCGCTCGTGTACGCCGGCGTGCCCAGGCAGGAGCGGCACCGGCGCGCCAAGGAGATGCTCGCGATGGTCGGCCTCGGCGACCGCATGCACCACCAGCCCAACGAGCTCTCGGGTGGCCAGCGCCAGCGCGTGGCGGTGGCGCGCGCCCTCGTCAACAACCCATCGCTGCTCCTGGCCGACGAGCCGACCGGGAACCTGGATTCGCGCACCGGTGACGAGATCATGGTCCTTTTTGACGAGCTGAACCGGAAGGGAAACGCCATCGTCCTGGTCACCCACGAGGAGGACATCGCGCGTCATGCCCGGAAGGTCGTCAGGCTGCGCGACGGCAAGATCGTGGAGGAACAGCGCCGCCAGGAGAGCCCGGACCCGCCTTCCGTCTCCTGAGACTCGGCGCGCCCGGACGGCTGTGGCAGACTAGGGGCGTGACGAACGGCGAGCGGGGGCGTGCGGTGGTGGTCGGGAGTGGGCTGGCGGGGCTCGCGTGCGCCCTGGAGCTTGCCGGATCGGGGTGGGAAACGACCGTCGTGACGGCCGGCCGGGCGGGGCGGGACGGCGCGACGCACAGGGTGCACGGGCTGGCCCCGTGGATCCTCCTCACGGCTCCCTGGGTCAGGGGCGATTCTCCGGAGCGTTTCCTGGCGGACCTCGCCAGACGCGGGCAGGGCCTCGAACGGGCCGGCCTCGCCGAGGTCCTCGCCGAGAACGCGCACGCGGCGGCCCGCGAGTTGATCGAGACTCTCGACCTGGAGATTCTGGCGGACGAGCCGGTGACTCTGCCGGGGGACGAGGTGGCCCGCGGCTTGCGCTGCCTGCCGCGCGACCGGCATCTGTTGCTGTCGCCCCTACTGCGGCGCTGCGCGGCGCTGGGCGTGACGGTGCGCGAGCGCACGCTCGCATCCGGGCTGCTGCTCGCGGCGGGCCGCGTCGCCGGCGTCACGGTGTGCGGGCGCGGCGGCGCGGGGCCGGAGCGCATCGTCGCGGACGCGGGGGTGCTCGCGTGCGGGGGCAGCGCTGCCGTGTTCCCGGTTTCGACGGCGCCGCGCTGGTGCCGGGGCAGCGGCCTCGCCGTGGCCGGAACCGCGGGTGCGTTGCTGCACCGGCCCGGACTCACCCAGGCGCTGCCGGTGACGGCGACACCGCCGCTTTTTTTTCCGACCTCGGCCGCGCTCGTCACCGCCACGATTTGGATCGGCGAGCGCACGTTGCCGCGCGAGCGCGACCTCGAGACGACGACGCTGGAGATCGCCAGGGCCGGACTGGACGGCATCCCCGCGTTCCTCGACGTCGACGACGGCGCTCGGGAGTTGCTGCCGCCGCAGCTCCGCGCCAGCGCGACCCTTGCGGGGGGCCGGCGCGTGGGCCTCACGGTCGCCCAGCACCACGCGATCGGCGGGGTGGCGATCGATGCCTGGGGCCGGACCTCGCTCGCCGGACTGTACGCGTGCGGCGAGGCGGCTGGCGGGGTCCAGGGCCGCCGGCGCACGATGGGCACCGGCCTGCTCGAGGCTGCGATCTTCGGCAGGCGCGCGGGCCGGGCGGTGGTCC
>PKYI01000086.1 GCA_003133645.1 Acidobacteriota bacterium
ATGACGCACTCGCCGGGACGACCGCGGCGTGCGCCGCCGGCGAGTGCGTCATGGCCGCCCGCGTCGGCGGCGCCGTGCTGAGCGCGGATGAGGCGGCGGCGCTGCCCGACCACGGCCTGCTCGAACCTGGGAGGCTCGCGGTCCCGGTGGTGGGCCGGCGCGGGCGCCTCGGCGTGCTGGCGCTCGCCGAGCGCGAGGTCCGCGGCGGCACGGCGCCGTTCGCGCCCACCGACGCCGAGACGCTGGCGCTCTACGCCTCCCAGGCGGCGGTGGCGCTGGAGAACGCGACGCTCCACCGCGAGGCCCTCGAGCAGGAGCGCACGGAGCGCGAACTCGAGCTCGCCGCCGCGATCCAGCGTCAGCTCCTGCCGGCCGCGATCCCCACACCGGCCGGCTTCGACATCGCCGCCAAGAGCGAGCCGTCGCGCCGGGTGGGGGGCGACGTGTACGACGTGATCGCGACCCCGAAGGGGCTCTTCCTCATGCTTGGCGACGTGGCGGGGAAAGGCATCCCGGCGGCGCTGATGGCGGCGTCGCTGCAGGCCGCCGTCCGCCTGCTCGTGCAGGAGTCGCCGCCTCTCGACGAACTGACGCGGCGGCTCCATCAGCACGTTCTGGCGTCCACGCCGGACAGCAAGTTCGCGACGGTGTTCCTCGCCTACCTCGCCGCCGACGGCGGGCTCGAGTGGGTCTCCGCCGGCCACAACCCGGTGCTGCTGATCGGTCCGTCGGGCGGGTGCGAGCGTCTCATGGCGGTCGGCCCGCCGCTTGGCCTGCTCGAGGATGCGCGCTACCCGTCGAGCCGGGCCGTCATGGCCCCGGGCTCGGTGTTGCTCGCGTACACGGACGGCCTCTCGGAGGCCCCGGCGCCGGGCGAGGACGGCGCCGACTTCGGCATCGAGGGGATCGAAGCGCGCGCGGTCGCCCGCCGCGGCGACGCCATGGAGCGGCTCGTCGCGGAGCTGTTCGCGGCGGTGACGGCGCACACGGGCGGCGCGCCGCCCCACGACGACCGCACGGTGCTCGCCGCCCGGCGCCTCGCCGGGTGACGGGCATCACCGACAAGCCGCGCGACGGGACGTAAATTCAACTTGACCGTCTTCTCCTTCCTCCGGCGCCCCAACCCAGGGGCGCCAATTTCTTCCATGGCGCCGGCGGGCGCCGCCGATAGCGGACCGTCTGCGTCGTTGCGCTCGCCGGCTCGAATCCTCATGTAGCCTCCGGCTACACTCCGGTTCGGCCGGCTCGCGCGCCTAGCATCCGGCCCACTCTCGGCGGCGCGGCTACACGCCCCAAGTTGCGAGGCCCTGCCTTCGGTGAAGCGTTCGTCTTCGAGGGGGGCGCTCGAGGCCGCGCGGCCTGCGGCCGGCGCGGCCGGGTCGGGCCACGGACCACTGACCACGGACAACGACTCTCTGCGCCCTGTCCCTGGTTCCTCCCTGCCAGCTTGTGATGTTTCGCAACAAAGTTGACGACTGACTCGCCGTTCAATAGAGTGACTCATAACAACCCGCGACGACGGCGGACCAAGGGAAGGAGAGTGGCATGAGAATGGCGAGAAGGACAGGGCTTTTGGCGCTCGCAGCGTGTCTGCTGCTGGTGCCGGCCGCAAGCCACGGGGCGGGTTTCGCGCTCTTCGAGCACGGCGCCCGCGCGATTGCGCTCGGCGGCGCATTCGGGGCGACGGCGGACGATCCCACCGCGATCTACTTCAACCCCGCGGGCATCGCGTTCCTGCAGGGCACTCAGGTTGCGATGGGCGTCTACTTCATCGACGGGTCGAGCACGTTCTCCGGCGCCAACCCGTATCCCGGTCAGGGGTACTCGGTGGGCATGAAAAGTCAGATCTTCTACCCGCCGCACATCTACCTCACGGGCGAGTTGACGCCCGACCTCCACTGGGGCCTCGGCGTCTTCGCCCCGTTCGGCCTCGGCACCTGGTGGCCGAACGATTACGCCGGCAAGTACATCAGCAAGCGGGTGACCATCCAGGCAATCGACGTCAACCCGACGCTGTCGTACAAGCTCACCGACAACCTGGCGGTCGCGGCGGGCGTCGACTACTTTTACTCCGAACTCGACCTGACGCGCTCGATCGGCGTGATCAACCCGTACACCCAGCAGGCCGCCGAGGTCGGGCAGGTGCACCTGTACACCGACTACAAGGGCGGCTGGGGCTGGAACGTCGGCCTGCTCGGCAAGCTCGACGGCGGCTTCTCGATCGGCGCGACCTATCGCTCCAACGTGAAGGTGAACTACACCGGCAAGGCGTCGTTCACCCAGTTCCCGACCGGCTACGCGGACTTCGATGCGATCGTGGCCTCCCAGGTGCCGTTCGGCAGCAAGGTGGGCGCCAAGACCTCGATCAAGTTCCCCGACGAGGTGCGCCTCGCCCTCGCCTGGCACGGCCAGAAGTGGGGGATCGAGGGCGACGTCATCCGCATGGGGTGGTCCAGCTTCAAGAGCCTTGCGATCGACATGCCCAGCCAACCGGCGCTGTCCGAGGTCCGTCCCGAGGACTACAAGGACAGCAACAGCTATCGCCTCGGCGTCGAGTACAAGGCGTCGCCGTCGCTGGCGTGGCAGATCGGGGCGCTGTACGACAAGAGCCCGGTGCCCACCATCTCGGTGTCGCCGCTGCTCCCGGACGCCGACCGCAAGGGCGCCAGCATTGGCGCCTCGATCGGTCTCACCCCCAAGACGCGCCTCGACGTCAGCTACATGTACCTGAAGTTCAGCGACCGCGGCACTCAGGGGATGAACTTCGACAACTACGAGGGCAACTACAAGACCACGGCCAACCTGTTCGGCTTCACCGTGGTGCACAGGTTCTAGGGAGGCGACGATGAGACACGCACGCAAGGCTCTGCTCCTGGGTCTCGCGGCCGCCCTCGTGGCGGGCGCCGTGACCGCCCAGGTGAATTACACGAAGTACGTGGCGCTCGGTGACTCGCTGACGGCGGGCTACTCCGCGGGCGCGCTCACCAAGTTTTACCAGGATTATTCGTTCCCGGAGATCCTCGCGAAGCAGTTCGGCATCACCTCGTTCCAGCAGCCGACCATCTCCGACCCCGGCATCGGCAGCTACGGGACCGTGCTCCGGCTCACGGCGCTCACGCTGGGGCCGACCGGCGTGGTGCCCGTGATCGGCCCGACGCCGGGCGCGTCCGGTCAACCGATCAACGCGATGCTGGCGACGCCGTACAACAACCTCGGCATCCCGGGGGCGCTCGCCGGCGATCTGGCGACCAAGACCGGCGACATCACCAAGTTGCTCACGGGGCACATCGACCCTAACACCCTCATGTTCGACATCGTCCTGCGCGACGGTCAGCACACGGCGCTCGAGCAGGCGATCAGCCTGTCGCCAACCTTCGTCACGGTTTGGATCGGCAACAACGACGTCCTCGGCGCCGCCTTGGCGGGTGTCGCCCTCGAGGGGGTCACCCTCACGCCGAAGGCGGTGTTCCAGCAGGAATACACTACGCTCATCGGCGGGTTGCGGCAGTACCTCCCCACCGCCGGCATCGTGGTCGCGACGGTGCCGGATGTCACGGCGATCCCGTTCGTGACCACGATCAAGCCGTACCTTGTCAATCCGGCCACAGGCGCCCATATCCCGCTCCTCGGCGAGGCCGGCCCGCTCACCGAGAGCGACTACGTGACGCTCGGCGCCTCGGCTCTCCTCGCCAAGGGGATCGGGATCCCGGCGGCAGCGGGCGGCACCGGGCTGCCGCTCCCCGAGGGGTCCGTCGACGCCACCGGCCTGCACACCGGCGTGATCCTTCGCGCCGGCGAGATCGCTGCGATCGAGGCCCGCACCGGGGACATCAACACGATCATCAAAGCCACGGCCGCACAGTTCAACGCCAAGGTCGTGGACGTCAACGCAATCTTCGCCAACATCGTGACGCACGGAGTCATGGTCGGAGGCATCGAGCTCGGCCCCGCCTTCCTCACGGGCGGAATCTTCGGCTACGACGGGGTCCACCCGCAGAGGCTGGGGTACGCGGTCCTGGCCAACGAGATGATCAAGGTGCTCAACGTGGCGTATGGGACGAACGTGCCGCAGGTCGACCTGCGCCCGTTCCTCACCGGAGAAGGCTCTCTCACCACCGTCTCGGCCAAGAGCATGCAGTTCAGCCAGGAGGCTGCGATCGCCACCATCAAGCTGTTCGCACCGAACGCACTGATGGACAAGCTTGAGGTCGGAACTCACGTTGTTCGCCGCCACATCGCGGAGCGGCCGGACCGCAGCCCGGCCGGCCTGTTGAACCCGTAACCTCGAGACTCATCGCACCATCTCGGGGCCACCTTCGGGTGGCCCCTTTCCTTGTGCGCGCGGCCGTTCTCGCTGGCGCCGGATGGTACGATTGCGGCAACGTTCGGTCAGGGTGGAGAAAGGGGGCATGAGTGGACTATCCGATCTGGAACCTCGCGATGGGCGGGGGCGTGCTGATCGGGATCGTGGCGATCACCCACGTCCTCGTTTCTCACTTCGCGGTCGGCGGCGGGTTCGCGATCGCGGTCATCGAGACGCTCGCGGTCAAGCGCCGCAACCCGGCGTTGCGCGCCCTGGCCAAGCGCAGCTCGCTGATGCTGATCCTGGTCTCGACGGTGTTCGGCGCGATTTCCGGCGTCGGCATCTGGGTGACGATCGGCCTCGTCCAGCCCGCGGCCACCTCCGCCCTGATCCACAACTACGTCTGGGGGTGGGCGGCGGAGTGGGGGTTCTTCATGCTCGAGGTGGTGACCGCGCTGCTCTACTACGCCACCTGGGACAAGGTGCGGCCGCGCACGCACCTCGTGATCATCTGGCTGTACGCCTTTGCCGCCTACATGTCGCTGGTGATCATCCAGGGGATCCTCTCGTTCATGCTCACTCCAGGACGCTGGCTCGAGACGCACTCGTTTTGGGACGGGATCTTCAACCCCAGCTACCTCCCCGGCCTCGTGCTGCGGACCGGGATCTGCCTCTTCCTTGCCGGCGCCTACCTGACGCTCGCGGCGCTGCGCGAGCCCGACCGCCAAGCGCGGGTGCCGATGATCCGGTTGCTCGCGGGGTTCCAAATCGCCGGGATCCTCCTCGCCTACGGCGGCTACCGGTGGTGGGAGCACGTCCTGCCCGGCTCGGTGCGAGCGATCTTCCTCGGCGCCAACCCGCTCCTCCCCGCGCTCGCTTCGACCCGACACCTCGTGTTGTGGGCGCTGGCGGCGTACCTGCTCGTCGCGCTCTTCGCGGCGGCGTCGCCGCGGCTCCACCTGTGGCCGACGGCGGTGGTGGCGATGCTCGTTGGGTTCGCGTTCTTCGGCGGCTACGAACGGCTCCGCGAGGGTGCCCGGAAGCCGTTCGTGATCCGCGACTTCATGTTCTCCAACGGGATCCTGATCAGCGAAATCCAGGATCTCGACCAGCGCGGTGTGCTCGCCAAGGCGGTCTGGGCCGCGCGCGGCAGCGACGCGAGCCAGGAGGCGAAGGGGCGCGCGGTGTTCCGCGCCGAGTGCGCCTCCTGCCACACGATCGACGGCTACCTCTCGATCCGCAAGCTCGTGGCCCCGGTCGATCCCGATATGCTCAACGGGATCCTGGCCACGATGCACGAGGAGGGGAACGAGTACGCCACGGGGACGTACACGCATCAGGGGCACGTCGCGACCGACAAGCTCGACTACCCGTTGATGCCGCCCCTGGTGGGGACCGCCGCGGAGCAGGAGGCCCTGGGCGCCTACCTGCTGACGCTGAAGCCGTCGCACGTCGCGGAGGCGAGCCATGCCAACTAGCCTGATCCCCGCCCTCGACCCGGCGCCGCTGCCGGGGCCGCCGTGGCTGTTCCAGGTGCTGTGGGTGCTGACGTTCTTCATCCACATCGTATTCGTCAACACGGTGCTGGGGGGCACGCTGCTGGCCGCGCTCGCGGGGTTCGCGCGCGGCGGGCGGCGCGAGACGCGGACGCTGTTCGTCGAGGTCAACTCGTGGGCGATCTCGCTCGCGATCACGTTCGGGATCGCGCCGTTGCTGTTCATCCAGGTGGTGCTCGGGCGGTTCTTCTACACCGCGACGATCCTGGTGGCGTGGGCGTGGCTGGGCATGCTCGTCCTGCTCACGGTTGGCTACTACCTGAACTACATCGCCAAGTTCCGCCTGCGCGCCGGCAAGGGCGCGGGTGCCGTGCTGGTGGTCGAGGCCGCGTGCTTCATGGCGATCGCCGGCATCCAGGTGACCGTCAACCTGCTGCACCTCCAGCCCGGCCGGTGGGGAGCGGTCGCCGACAACGTCTGGGCCGCGCTCGCGGACCGCACGTTCGCGCCGCGCTACCTGCACTTCCTGCTCGCCGCGGTGGCGATGGCGGGTGCGCTCGCCGCCTGGGTCGCGGTGCGCCGGGCCGCCAAGGGCGGCGACGCCGCCGCGTGCCGTGGGATGGCCCGGTTCGGCATCCGGGCGGCGCTCGTGGCGACGCTGTTCCAGCTCGTGGACGGCTTCTGGCTCCTGCTCGCCCTGCCCGAGGAGGTGCTGCGGTCGTTCATGCGCGGCGGCGCGGTCACGATGGCGCCGCTCGGTGTCGGCATCATGGCCGGGGTGCTCCTGCTCGTCGTCCTGGCCGGCATCTCCGACCCTCTGGCGCAGCCGGCCAGAGTGCGGCACGTGGCGGAGTTGGTGGTCGGGGCGATGATGTTCATGATCGTCACGCGGCACCAGCTCCGGGACTTCTACCTGGCCTCCTCACGGGCCGGGGAGCAGGTAGTGGTCGCGCCTCAGATTGGGCCGCTCGCGCTGTTCCTCGGGGTGTTCGTGCTGTGCATCGGGCTGATGGTCTGGGCGCTCGTGCGCTCCGCCAAGGACCGCCCGGCGCCGGGCGAACGCGCCGCGTGAGAGGCCGGGCACCGGGGTCCGGGCACCGGGCACCGGGGAAGCAAAGACGTGGGTTGTGGATCGTCTTCCTCGGCTCTTCGCCTACCGGCGCACGACCTGGCGCGCGGCGACGAGCGCCGCCTCGACATCGGCGGCGGTGACCTCGTAGTGCGTCACCATCCGCACCTCGGTCGCGCCGAAGGCGCCGCACGCCACGCCGCGCTCGGCCAGGCCCGCCACGAACCGCTGCGACGGGGCCACCGCCGGGTCGCCGGGGACCCTGTCCGCGCGCAGTTTGAACACCACGATGTTGGTGCGGACGCGCGCGGGGTCGATCTCGACCGCCGCCAGCTCGGCGAGCCCCTCGGCGAGGTGTCTGGCGTGGGCGTGGTCCTCGGGGAGGCGGTCCACCATCTCGGTGAGCGCGACGATGCCGGCGGCCGCCACGACGCCGATCTGGCGCATCCCGCCGCCGAAGAGCTTGCGCACCCGCACCGCCTCCTCGATCAGCTCGCGCGAGCCGCACAGCATCGAGCCGACGGGCGCCGCGAGCCCCTTCGACAGGCAGAACATCACGGTGTCGCAGCTCTTGGCGAGTTCGGCCGCGGTGGTGCCCAGGGCGGCGGCGGCGTTGAAGATGCGAGCGCCGTCGAGGTGCACCGCCAGGCCGTGGGCGTGTGCGACCTGGGCGAGCGCGCGGGTGCGCGCCGCGTCCATCGGCAGCCCGGACCAGAGGTTGTGGGTGTTTTCGAGCGCCAGCAAGCGCGTCGGGGTGCGGTAGGAAACGTTGGGCGCGATCGCAGCCTCGACCTGCGCCGGTTCGAGCAGGCCGCTGTCGGTCACGATCGGCCGCGGCAGCGCTCCCGACCACACCGCCATCGCGCCCATCTCGAAGTTGGCGATGTGGCCGCGGGCCTCGATGATGACCTCGCTGCCGGGTTTCGTGTGGAGGTGGACGGCGACCTGGTTGCCCATCGTACCCGTCGGCACGAACAGGGCGGCCGGGAAGGCGAGGGTGGCGGCGGCCAGCTCTTCGAGTCGGCGCGCCGTCGGGTCCTCGCGGTAGACGTCGTCGCCGACCTCGGCGGCGGCCATGGCACGGCGCATCGATGGGGTGGGGCGGGTCACGGTGTCGGAGCGGAGGTCGATCATGGCGGGTATGATAGCGGCTCGGAGAGTCGAGCATGCATGATGCCTTCAAGGTGGTGGTGCAGGAGCGCGGCGTCGAGGAGCTTCGCCTCGAAGCGAACGGGCTCAGGGTGCTGCTGGTGCCGGACGCGAGCGTGCCGGTTGTGGCGGCGTGCGTCGTCTACCACGTCGGGTCCCGCAACGAGGCGGTGGGCCACACCGGGTCCACGCACCTGCTCGAGCACCTGATGTTCAAGGGGTCGAAAAAGTTCGACCCCGCCCAGGGGCGTCCGATCGCGCGCGTCCTCGAGCGCGTCGGCGCCTCCTTCAACGCCACGACGTGGTTCGACCGCACCAACTACTACGAGACGCTGCCGCCGGAGCACCTCGAACTGGCGTTGGAGCTCGAGGCCGACCGCATGCGCGGCGCGCTCCTGCGCGAGGCGGACCTGGCCTCGGAGATGACCGTGGTCCGCAACGAGTTCGAGCGCGGCGAGAACGACCCCTTCGACGTGCTGCTCAAGGAGTCGTTCGCGGTCGCGTTCCGCGAGCACCCGTACCACCACCCGACGATCGGGTGGAAGAGCGATATCGAGGCCACCTCGATCGAGCGCCTGCGGGCGTTCTACGACACCTTCTACTACCCGGACAACGCGTCGCTGGTGCTGGTGGGCTCGTTCGGCCGCGCCGAGGCGCTGGCGCTCGTCGCCCGGAACTTCGGGCCGCTGCCGCGCGCGAGCCGGCCGGCGCCGCCCGTGGTGACGCGCGAGCCGCGCCAGGAGGGGGAGCGTCGCTTCGTCGTGCGCCGGTCCGGCGAGGTGGGGTGGGTCGTGGTGTCGTGGCGCGTGCCGGAGGCCGCGCACGCCGACACCCACGCGCTCGCGGTGCTGGCCGATGCCCTCGGCGGCGGGGTGACGGCGCGGCTGCATCAGAGGCTGGTGGAGACCGGCCTGTGTCTCGACGCGCAGGCGCTCGCGTGGCAGTTGCGCGACCCTGGCCTGTTCCAGGTGTTCGCGACCCTCAACCCCCCCACCGGACACGCGAAGGTCGAGAGGATCATCCGCGCGGAGCTCGCGAAGGTGGTGGCGAAGGGGCTGCGGAAGACCGAGGTCGAGCGCGCCAGAGCGCAGGTGGAGGCGCAGACGGCGTTCCACCGTGACTCTCCGGCGCAGGTGGCGGCCGGGCTGACGGAAGCGATCTCGGCGGCGGACTGGCGCTTCTACCTCGACTATCCCGGCCGGATCCAGGCGGTCACGCGCGACGACGTGCAGCGGGTGGCGGCGGAGACGTTCGTGGACGACAGCGTGTCGGTGGGGTACTTCATCCCGAAGAACGGCGGCGCCGCGGCGACCCAGGCGCGGCCGGCCCCGCCTGCGCTCGCGCCCCGCCCGTGCCACTGGCGGAGCGAGATCTCGGCCCGGGTCGTCCAGGCCGAGCTGCCGGGCGGCGGCCGGCTGCTCCTGCTGCCGCGCCGGACAAACACCACGGTCCACCTGCACGGCTCGCTTCTCGCCGGCCACGGGCTGGTCGAACCCGAAGCGTGGACCGCCGCGTCGCTCGTCCCGGACATGCTCGAGCGCGGGACCGCCAGGCACAGCCGGCTCGACTTGGCGCGCATCATCGAGGACCGCGGCATCGACCTCGACGTGTCGGGGGACGGCTTCAACCCGCTCGAGGTGTTCTGTGCCGCGCGGTGCCTATCCCACCACCTCCCGCTCGTCCTCAACCTGTTGGCCGAGATGCTGCAGCGGCCGTCGTTCCCGGCCGAGGAGCTCGACAAACTGCGGACCCTGCGCCTCGGGGAGCTGGCGCAGGCGCAGGAGGACACGTTCCACCGCGCGTTCGAGGCGTTCACCCGCCTCACCTACCCGCCGGGGCACCCGTACCACCGGCGCCCGCTCGCCGAGCGGCGCTCGGGGCTGGAGCGGGCGACCCGCGACGACCTGGCCGCGGTGCACCGTCGGCTGTACGGCCCCGCGTCGCTGGTGCTCGCGCTGGTCGGCGACTTCGAGCCCCGGCAGGTGATGAAGCGCCTCGAGGGCCTGCTGCAACAGGGTGAGGCGGGCTGCGCCGAGATCCCCGCCGTGCCGCGGCGGGCCCCGGAGGATGTTGCGCCGGACGAGGCCAGGGAGACGATCCCGGACAAGCCGAACCTCGACGTGCTCCTCGGGCATCCGGGCGGCCTCCGGCGCGGCGACGACGACTTCTTCGCCGCCGCGCTCGGCAACGCCGTGCTCGGCCAGTCCACGCTCTCGTCGCGCCTCGGAATGCGGCTGCGCGACCGCGAGGGGCTGACCTACGGGGTGATCTCGCGCTTCTTCGGCGCCGCGCTGCTCGACGGCCCGTGGGCGGCGACGTTCTCGGTGGCCCCCGACAACCTGGCACAGGCGGTGGCGGCGGCGCGCGAGGAAATCGCGCGCTTCGTGACAGAAGGGCCGAGCGAGGAGGAGCTCGCCGACGAGCGGGCGGCAATGGCCGGGTCGTACCGCGTCGGCCTCGCCACTCCCGGAGGCCAGGCGCGGGAGCTGGCGCGCCTGACGCGCCATGCGCTGCCGGTCGAGGAGATGGATCGGATCCCGGAGAGAATCCTCGCGACGGGCCGCGCCGAGGTCGCGGCGGCGGTCCGCCGCCACATCGTCCCCGAGCGTCTTTGCCTGGCGGTCGCCGGCGGCCTCGTTGCAAACCCCACCGCCCCCGGCTAGCATCGTCGCACCATGCTGCGCGAGCTGGAGGTCCGCGACCTCGGGATCATCGAGAAGGTCAGGCTGCAGTTCCCCGCGGGCTTCATCGTCCTCACCGGCGAGACCGGCGCCGGGAAGTCGCTGCTGGTGCAGTCGCTGCAGCTCCTGGCCGGCGAGCGCGCCGACGCCGAGGCGGTGCGCTCCGGCAGCGACCGGCTGCTGGTGGAGGGGTGTTTCGCCACGCCGCCGGACGCGGGGGCGCGGGAGCTGTTGGCCGAGCTCGGCGTCGACCGCGGCGAGGAGCTGGTGCTGCGGCGCGAGGTTCAGGCCTCCGGGCGCTCGCGTGCGTGGGTCAACGACGTGGCGGTCACGGTGGGCGCGCTGCAGCGGATCGCGCCGTACCTGCTGGCGATCCACGGCCAGCACGAGCAGCGCGGCCTGACCGACCCGGCCACGCACATCGCGCTGGTGGACGCCTCCGGCGCCCTCGCGGCCGAGCGGGAGGAGGTCGCCACTGCGTTTGCGGCGTGGCAGGAGACCCGGCAGCGCCTCGAGTCGCAGCGCCGCGCCCTCGCGACTCGGCGCGACCGCCTCGACGTGATCGCATTCCAGGCGCGCGAGATCGACGAGGCGCGCCCGCAGCCGGGTGAGGAGGAGGCCCTCCGGGAGGAGCGCGCGTTCCTGCAGCACGCCGAGCGCATCGGCGAGCTGGTGGCCGCGGCGCTGGCCGCCCTCGGCGGCGACGGGGGCGCGGTGGCGCTGGCGCGTGCCGCGCGTGCCGTGCGCGAGCTGCAGGGACTCGGGATCGGGGTCGGCGACACCGCGGCGGAGCTCGAGCAGGCGCAGGTGCTCGCCGAGGAAGCCGAACGCGCCGTGCAGAGCCTCACCGACCGCGTGCGCCCGGCGCCGCAGCGCCTGGAGGAGGTCGAGACCCGGCTGGCGGCTCTCGAACGGCTGGCGAGCAAGTACGGCGGCACGCTCGAAGCGGTCCTCGAACACCGTGCCCGGTTGCAGGCGGAGCGGGAGGAACTCGAAGGCGTGGAGGACGACATCGCGCGCCTGGCGGAGGCTGGCGGCGCCCTGACGGCCCGTTACCTCGAGCTGGCGCGGGGGTTGTCGCACAAACGCGCCGCCGCAGCCGAGCGCTTTTCGGCGCGGGTGGCGGAGGTGCTCAAGAGCCTCGGCATCCCGCGAGCCCGCTTGCGGCTTGCGCTCGGGCTGCGCGCGTCCCCGACTGGACCGCTCGAGGTGGACGGGGTCAAGGTCGAGCCGGCGGCCGACGGCATCGACGCCGGCGAGTTCGAGCTCTCGACCAACCCCGGCGAGGCGCTGCGCTCGATGGCGCGCATCGCGTCCGGGGGCGAGCTGTCGCGGATCCACCTCGCGATGCGGACGGTGCTGCGCGACCATCTGGCGCGCCGCGGGGCGCTCACGCTGCTCTTCGACGAGGTGGACGCGGGCATCGGCGGCAACGTCGCCGACGAACTCGGCGAACTCCTCGCTTCGCTCGGGGGGCGCGATCAGGTGCTGGTCGTCACCCACCTGCCGCAGGTCGCCGGCCGGGCCGCCGCGCACTTCGTGGTGCGCAAGGAGGCGGCCCGCGGGCGCACCGTAACCCGGGTCGAGCGGGTGGCGGCCGACGCCCGCGTCGAGGAGCTGGTGCGGATGCTGGGGGGCGGGACACCGACACCGGCGGCCCGCCAGCACGCGCGCGAGCTGCTCAAGATGCCCGGATGAAACGCCTGCCGTTCACCGCCGAGAGCCACCTGGCGGGCGCAGCGGACGGGGTGCGGGCCGCGCTCGCCGGAGGCGGCATCGTCGCGCTCCCCACCGAAACGTTCTACGGCCTGGCGGTGCGCCCCGACGATGAAACGGCTGTCCGCCGGGTCTACGCTCTCAAGGGCCGTCCCGCCGACAGGGCGCTCCTCGTTGTCGCGGCTTCGACGGCTCAGCTCGCGCCGTGGGTCCGCATCGCCTCCCGGTGGCGGGCGCGGCTCGAGGCGGTCTGGCCGGCACCGGTGACGGTGGTGCTGGCGAGCGCGGGTGCGGCGGCCGCGGCCGGCGCCACGACGCTGGCGGTGCGGGTCCCGGCGTACCCGCTGCTGCGCGAGTTGCTCGCCGAGGTTGGTCCGCTCACGGCGACGTCGGCAAACGCCAGTGGGGCGCCCGCGTGTACGCGACCCGACGATGTCGCCCGCGCCCTCGGGCACGGCCTCGCGCTGCTGCTCGACGGCGGGGAGACGCCCGGCGGCGCAGCGACCACGCTGCTCGACCTCACCGCGGAGCCGCCGCGGGTCCTGCGCTCGGGCGCATGGAGGCCGCCGGAGAGCTGGGGTGTGAAGGCGGTCTGAAGTTTCCGCAGATTTTGCGGAAAAGCTTGTGGAAAACCCGGTCGGACGCCCGCAAAGCCCCCCTGTCTCAACGGGTTATGCATCGTGCACTGCCGTCAGTGCGGCTGTATAAAGTATTGTAGACAAATCGTTTGCGTGTATTGCCTGGAGATTGTGCCACTTGCCCGTTTTGGCTCGGGCGGCCGTTCCACAGGACTTTCCGGCTCGGGCGCGGCGGTGGCTCGTTGCCCAAGGCGGCTGTGTGTGTTAGCGTGACCGCCCTGAACGGAGGGAGCGGTGAGGATCAGACCCTTTGCCGGCAAGTCGCCCCGCTTCGGGGAGCGCGTGTTCGTGGCTTCGACCGCAGCCGTGCTGGGTGACGTCGAGCTGGCGGACGACGTCAGCATCTGGTACGGCGCCGTCCTGCGCGCCGACCTGCAGGAGATCCGCATCGGCGCGCGCTCGAACATCCAGGACAACGCGGTGGTCCACGTGGACGAGCCCGATTTCCCGGTCCACGTCGCGGAGGACGTCACCGTTGGGCACGCGGCGGTGCTGCACGGTTGCCGCGTCGAGCGCGGGGCGCTGGTGGGGATGCACGCGACGGTGCTCAACGGCGCGGTGATCGGCGAGGAGGCGGTGGTGGCCGCTGGCGCCCTCGTGCCGCCCGGCATGACGGTCCCGCCCCGCAGTCTGGCGGCGGGCGTCCCGGCCCGGGTGCGGCGGGAGGTGACCGCCGAGGAGGTCGAACACATGCGGCGCGGCGTGCGCAGCTACCTGCAGCTCAAGACCCGGTACATGGCGGACGACGACGAGCGCGAGTTGGACGACCCCGACGACTGGGGGAGGCGCGGATGATCCAGCGGCCGCGCGGGACCCGCGACCTGCTGCCGCCCGAGAGCCGCCTCTGGCAGGCCGTCGAGGCGGTCGCCCGGGAGGTGTTTGGCTCGTTCGGCGGGGAGGAGATCCGCACCCCGGTCTTCGAGCCGACCGAGCTGTTCGTGCGTTCGGTGGGCGAGACCACCGACATCGTGCACAAGGAGATGTACACCTTCCCCGACCGCAAGGGGCGCTCGCTCACGCTGCGGCCGGAAGGGACGGCCGGCGTCGCCCGGGCGTGGCTGGAAAACCGTCTCGGCGACCGCACCCAGCCGCTGCGCATGTACTACATCGGCCCGATGTTCAGGTACGAGCGGATGCAGCACGGGCGGTACCGCCAGTTCTCCCAGATCGGCCTCGAGATCGTCGGGGCCGACACGCCCCTGGCCGACGCCGAGCTACTGGCGGCGATGCATGAGTTCTTCCTGCGGCTCGGGTTCGCCGACCTCGAGATCCACCTCAACAACCTTGGCGACCCCGAGGACCGCGCCCGCTATCAGGATGTCATCCGCGCCGCCCTGGAGCCGCGCCGCAGCGAGCTTTGCGCCGACTGCCAGCGCCGCCTGGACGAGAACCCGCTGCGGGTCCTCGACTGCAAGGTGCCGTCGTGCCAGGTCGCGGCCGCCGACGTCCCCGCGCTGGACGACGTGGCGGGGGACGCGTCCCGGCAGCACGTGGCGCGGGTGGAGGCTCACCTGGAGCGGCTGGGCATCCCGTACGTGCGCAACCGCCGCCTGGTGCGCGGTCTCGACTATTACCTGCGGACCGTGTTCGAGGTGGTTTCGCCGCAGCTCGGCACCAACGCGGTGCTGTGCGGCGGCGGCCGCTACGACCGCCTGATCGCCGATCTCGGCGGCCCGGCGGTTCCCGGCGTCGGCTTCGCCATCGGCGAGGACCGTCTGATCGAGGTGCTGCCGGCACGCTTCAGGGATGTGGCGCTGGCCCGCCCGGCGGTCTACCTGGTGCCGCTCGGGGAGGCGGCGGGGGCCGCCGTCCTGGAGCTCGCGCGCGGCTGGGTGCGCGAGGGCGTGCCCGTCGAGGTGGAGATCACCGGACGTTCCCTCAAGGCGGCCCTGAAGCGGGCGGACCGCGACGGCTTCCGGGTCGTGGCGATGCTCGGGGATGACGAGCTGGCCGCGCGGACGGTGACCGTCCGCGACCTCGCCGCCGCCAGCCAGACCTCGGTCCCGTTCACGGCGATGCCCGCCTTCTGGCGGGACCTGCCCGCGGCGTCCGCACGCCGCGAGGCGGAACGCCCGTAAGGGACGGGTCGGGGCGCGCCCTGCGGGGGTACAATCCGCCGGTGCACGCGAGAGTCTTCCGTCAACTTCCCGGCACGCTCTACTCCGCGGTCGTCATGGAGTTGTTCGAGCGGCTCGCCTACTACGGGATGGTGCTGGTGCTCGGGATCTACCTGGTCCAGCGCATTGGCATCCGCCCCGACCTCTACGGGACGGTGTACGGGGTCTTCACCGGCGCGCTCTACCTTTTGCCGCTGTTCGCCGGGGCGCTCGCGGACCGCTTCGGCTACAAGCCCGCGCTCGCCATCGCGTTCGCGACGCTCACCGGCGGCTACATCCTCCTCGGCAGCACGGCGAGCTTTCCGCTCATCTGCGTGGCGCTGGCGCTGATCGCCGTCGGGGGCTCGATCGTCAAGCCGACGATCTCCGGGACGGTGACGCGCACCACCGAAGAGGGCACCACGAGGCCGGTCGGCTTCGGGCTCTACTACATGGTGATCAACGCCGGTGGGTTGATCGGGCCCGTGATCGCCGCCCAGGTCCGCAACCGGACCGAGTTCCGCTACGTGTTCTGGGTTTCGGCCGCTGCCTGCTCGCTCATGCTCGTGCAGGCGCTCGTCGCCTTCCGCGAACCGGTCACCCCCGAACAGCGCGCAAGCGGCAAGAGCGTCGGCCGGGTGCTCGCGGACATGGTGCTGGTGCTCGGCAACTGGCGCTTCGTCCTCCTGCTCGTCATCTTCTCCGGCTTCTGGGGGATGATCAACGTGTTGTTCGGCTTCATGCCGCTGTTCGTGGACAGCTTCTCGAACCTCGCCGCGGTCGAGGCGGCGATCGACCGCATCGTGCCGGTCACCCCATGGGCCGGTCACTGGCTCAACCCGGAGGTGTTCGTCTCCCTGGACGCCCTCCTGATTGTGCTGCTGCAGGCGGCGGTGAGCTTCGCGACGCGGCGCTGGCGCACGTTGAGCGCGATGCTCGTGGGCACGACGGTCTGCACGGTCGCCTGGGTGATGCCGGCGGTGTCGCGGGCCGCCGCAGTGGTGGCCCTCGGGATCGCCGTCTGGTCGCTCGGCGAAATGGTCTGCTCCGCCCGTTTCTTCGAGTACTGCGGCTCGATCGCCCCCGGGGACCAGGTGGCGGTGTACCTCGGCTACTCCTTCGTCTCGATCTTCCTCGGCAACCTCTATTCGGGGCCGTGGGCGGGGTTCCTCTACCAGAGGTGCATCACCGACCGTGTCGGGGCGCACCTGGCGCCGCAGTTCATCCACTTCTTCGCGGGCGTGATGCTGATGGGTGCGCTGGCGGCCGCTGGTCTCGCCGTCTACGGCGCCGTCGTGGCGCAGGCCGGAGTCGCCGCAGGCGAGGCGGCGGGTGCGGCGCCGCGGTAGGCCGTTGCGAAGGCATAGACGCCGACGCAGTGGGCCGCGAAGCGGGTGGCGAGGATCCCGACGCAGCACAGGAGCAGCCCGAACTGCGCGACGATCTCGGCGGCGATCGCAATGAGGAAGGCGAGCAGGTAGGGTCCGAGGTTGCGCCCGATCGCGGCGGCGACGCGGTCCACGTCGAACGCATGGGCTGCGTTGCGGCCGGCGATGGCGCTGAGCAGCCCGGCCGGCAGGTACAGGATCGTCGCCAGCGCCGCTGGCGGCCCCACGAGGATCACCGGCAGCCACGCCATCGCGGTGTTGCTCAGCGACATCACCAACAGCGCCAGGCCGGCCGTGACCGCGACCGCCGGCAGCCAGAGCGCCATCGCCACGAGCCAGAGCTTGAGCCCCTCGACGAGGTCCTCGGCGGGCCGGTCCCAGGGAGGGAGGCCGGCCGACCCGCCCTCGAGCGCATCCAGGGCCACACGCCGGAGGTACCCGAGGACGAGGAAGCGCGCTGCAAGCGCGACCAGGACCGCCAGGGGAAGGAGCGCCAGGGAAGGGTGGGGGAGGCGACGGTGTCCATGGCCGAGCAAACCTACCAGGGTCGGGAGGACCAACAGGACGGGCAACCCTTCCAGAGCGGCGCCCACCAGGACACGCCGGAGCCAGGCCGGGTGGCGGAATGGAGCGGCGAAGCTGTCGGAAAGGTCGCTCACGGTTGACGGTACGCATCGAATCGGCCAAAGTTTCCGAGTGACATCATGTGCAGTCTAACGCGGTTGCCGCGGCGATCGGGGCCGGCTGCGCGGCGGATCTCGGAGGGCATGATGGTGAAGCGGGTCGTATCCGGCGGCCAAACCGGGGTGGACCGTGCGGCCCTCGACGCCGCAATGGCCCTAGGCCTCGCGTGCGGCGGCTGGTGCCCGCGCGGCCGGCGCGCCGAGGACGGCCTCATCCCGTCGCGCTACCCGTTGCGGGAGACGCCCGGCAGCGCGTACCCGGAGCGCACGGCCTGGAACGTCCGGGACTCCGACGCCACCCTCGTCCTGACCGTGGGGAAGCCGCGGGGCGGGACCGCCCTTACCATCGGCTTGGCGCGCAAGGCTGGCAAGCCCGTGCTCGTCGTGGACCTGGACGCGGGCGTCCCCGGCACCGCCGAGGTCCGTGCCTGGCTCGACCGGGAAGGGGTGCGCACGCTCAACGTCGCCGGTCTGCGCGAGAGCGAGTCACCCGGCACCCACGCCCTGGCATCCCGCTTCCTCCGCGCCACCTTCGCGCCCGCTCCCGCATAAATTGAAACTATGAGGTACCGGGTACCTGAGAGTTGCAGATTTAGTGGGTGACGGCGTCGATGATGCCGACGACGACGGATTAGTGGGTGACGGCGTCGATGATGCCGACGACGACGGA
>PKYI01000024.1 GCA_003133645.1 Acidobacteriota bacterium
TGCAAGTTCTGCCAGAACTGGGAGATCTCCCAGTTCCGTCCGGAGCAGGTCGCGTCCGTCTGGCTGCCGCCCGAGGCGCTCGCGGCGATCGCCCGGAAGAAGGGCGTGCCGTTGCTGGCCGCGACCTACTCCGAACCCGTGGTGTTCTGGGAGTACGTGCGTGACGCCGCCGCCGCGTGCCGGGCGGCGGCGGTGCGCCCCGTCGTGGTCTCCAACGGCTTCATCCAGGAGCAACCGCTCAAGGACGTGCTGCCGCTCCTCGCCGCGATCAAGGTGGACCTCAAGGCGTTCTCGGAGCGCTTCTACCGGGAGGTGGTGCGCGGCGAGCTGAAGCCGGTGCTCAAGTCGCTCGAGGTGATCCGCGCGAGCGGCGCATGGCTCGAGATCGTGGTGCTGCTCATTTCCGGTCTCAACGACTCCGAGGCGGAGGTGCGGGCGCTCGTCCGCTGGGTGAAGGCGAACCTAGGCGGCGAGGTGCCGCTGCACTTCACCCGGTTCCACCCCACCTACAGGCTCACCAACCTGCCCCCGACGCCGCTCGTGACCCTGGAACGCTCATGGCAGATCGCGAAGGCCGAGGGGCTTGCCTTCGCCTACCTCGGGAACGTGCCGGGACACCCCGGCGAGAGCACGTTCTGCCCCGCCTGTGGCACCCGTCTCATCCACCGCATCGGTTTCGAGGTGCTGGAAAACAAGCTCACAGGCGGCCGCTGTCCGGCATGCGGCCGGATGATCCCCGGCGTCTGGTCCTGATCCCGCGGGCGGTCCCCACGCGGGGATCGCCGAAGGCAGGTACCTCCGCGCGTCCGTCCGTCGCAACGGACCGCCGGCGTGGGCTACACTCCCGTCCGGAGGTGGCCGTGCAGCAGACGAAAGAGGCGTTGCCTCGCGAGATCCTCGATTCCGGCACGAAGCTGCTCGTCGACCTGTGCTCGATCTCCTCGGCGAGCGGTGATATCGCGGGCGTCCGGGCGGTTGCCGAGCGCATCGCGGCGGAGTTGGCGCGCCACGGCCTCGCCACCGAGGTGGTGAGCGAGCCGGACGACGATGGGAACTTGCTGCCCCTCCTGGTGGCGCGCGGGCCCGAGGCCGGCGAACACCCGCTCCTGCTGGTCGGGCACGTGGACACGGTGCTGGACGCCGTGCCGCCGAGGATCGAGGACGGCCTCCTCTGGGCCACCGGCGCGCTGGACATGAAGGGAGGCATCGCGATGCTGATCGCCGCCCTCGACCTGCTGGCGTTGCGCGGCGAGAAGCCGCCCGCCGACATCATGCTGGTGTGCGTACCGGACGAGGAGGTCGGCGGCACGATCTCCGAGCGCGCCGTGCGGCGCTGGGGTCAGGGCGCCCGCGCCCTCCTAGTGATCGAGCCTGGAGAAATGCGGGGGGATGCGGAGACGCTCGTTGCCGGCCGCCGCGGCCTGTTCGAGTGGAAGCTCGAGGCGACCGGGCGCGCGGCTCACTCCGGGCTCGCCTACTGGCAGGGCCGCTCGGCGCTCGGCGCCGTCGCCGACTGGGCGGCCCAAGCGCAGCGCATGTCCGAGACCGGTCCCGGCGTGACCGTCAACGTGGCGCGGCTGGTCGGCGGCGACGCCGATTTCGTCAACGGTCTGGCGGCGAACCACGCGTTGCTCGGGACCTCCCGCCGGCGCAACGTGGTCTCCGACCGGGCGATCGCCGAGGGCGAGGCGCGCTTCCTCACGGCCGCGGACGGCTTGCGGATCCTCGGGCGGTTGCAGCGCCTCACCGAGAGCACGGCCACAACGCACGATGTCCGGATGACGTTCTCAAAGGGGATGAGCGTGCCCCCGGTGGATCCCAACGGGCCGGGCGCACCGGTGGTGCAACACGTCATGCAGCTCGCGGCCGATCGGGGGTGGCGGCTCGAGGTCGAGGACGACCGCGGCGGCATCTCGTTCCCCAACTACGTCGCCGACCCCGCGAAGGTCGCGATCGTGGACGGACTCGGACCGGTCGGCGACGGGATGCACACGCGCGAGGAGCACCTCGACCTGCGGTCGTTCGAGCGCCGCATCGTCCTCCTCGCCGACCTCCTCGTTGCGCTCGCGCCGCGCGGCTGACCGCGCCGCCCGGGTTCTGGCCGCATGGGGACGGAGAGGTCACCGTCCGCCGAGGAAGAGCTCTGCGAACGCCGCATCGGTCTCGGCCTCGAGCGCAGCGGCGTCGGCTTCCCTCGTGCGTGCGGCCTGCTCGAGTACAAGCCGCACGTACGCCGGTTCGTTGGGCTTGCCGCGGTGGGGGACCGGCGCGAGGTACGGCGTGTCGGTCTCGACGAGCAGACGCCCGGACGGCACCGCCAGCACCGCCTCGCGGATGTTCTCCCCCTTCGGGAACGTCACCATCCCGGAAATGCCGATGAACAGGCCGCGCCGGCCCATCTCCTCGACCCCCGCCGCGCCCTCCGTGAACGAGTGCGCGACGCCGCGCATCCCGGGCGCAGCATCGAGCGCGCCGAGGAAGTCCTGCCACGCCTCGCGGTGGTGCAACACGACCGGCAGGCCGCGCTCGCGCGCCAGGCCGAGTTGCCACGCGAGTACGCGCCGTTGGTCCTCCCGCGGGGAGAGGTCGTAGTGGTAGTCGAGACCGATTTCCCCGACCGCGACGATCCCCGGCGACTCAAGCAACGCCTCCAGCCGCCGCTTCCAGGCAGCGTCGCAGCGGCTCGCCTCGTGCGGGTGGAAACCAAGGGCGCCCACGATCCGCCCCTCCCCAGCCCCCGCCATCTCGGCGACCGCGTCGAGATCCTCGCGGCCGGTGGCGGGAACGAGGATCATCGTCACGCCGGCGCCGTAGGCACGTGCGAGCACCTCGTACCGGACGGCGGGCTCGAGCATCGCCAGGTGCGCATGCGAATCGATCACGAGTCCTCCCCCGCGGCAGTGTAGCCCCGTGCAGAGACCAGGGCGCAGGGCACCAAAGAGGCGTGGCCCGCGGTCCGTGGCCGGTAAACGGCAGCGACCCGACACCGGAGGCAGGCTTTCGGGGTACGGCGTGAAGCCGCGTCGCCGAGAGTGGGCCAGATGCTAGGAGGGCAAGGCGGTCGGACCGGAGCGTAGCCGTAGGCTACGTGAGCATGCGAGCGGGGCGAGCGCAACGCCGCGGATGGTCCGCTATCGGCGGCGCCCGCCAACTGACTTGCCCCGGCGGCGCGGGCCGCGTAACCTCCTTCCCCATGAGCGAAACCTCCCCCCTGGCGGTTGCGGTGGTGGGCGTCGGCCACCTGGGGCGCCACCATGTGCGCCTGGCGTGCACCCTCCCCGGCTGGCGCTGCGTCGGCGCGTTCGACCCCGACCGGGACCGGCTCGACGCGGTGTGTGCCGAGTTCGGCGCCGAGGCTCTTCCCAGCCTCGACGAAGCGGTGGCGCGGGCCGAGGCCGTGGTGATTGCGTCACCCACCGTCACACACCTTGAGACCGCCGCCCGCTGCCTCGCGGCCGGTCGCCACGTGCTGGTCGAAAAGCCGATCGCGGCCTCCGTGGCGGATGCGCGCGAGATGGTCGGGTTGGCCAGGCGCAACGCCGTGATCCTCGCCGTCGGCCACGTGGAGTTCTTCAACCCAGCCGTCCAGGCAGTTCTGGCGCGATCGCCGCGGCCGCGCTACCTGGAGGCCCAGCGCCTGTCCGGGTTCACCCGCCGCTCGATGGACATCGACGTGGTCCTGGACCTGATGGTGCACGACCTGCAGCTCGCCCAGGCTCTCAACCCGGGCTCGCCGGTGCGGGAGGTCAGGGCGGTCGGCGTGCCCGTCCTCTCCGCGCGGGTCGACCTGGCCAACGTGCGCCTGGCGTTCGAGAACGGGTGCGTGGCCAACCTGACCGCGAGCCGGGTCTCCTCAGAGCGCGTGCGCAAGCTCAGGCTCTTCGAGCCGGACGCGTACTACTCGATCGACTATGCCGAGCAGAGCGTGTCGGCCTATCGCCTCCTCCGCGGCGGCGGCGAGGCGACGATCGCCCCGCTTGACGTCCCCGTCGAGAAGGGGGAACCCCTGGCCGCCGAGCACGTGGCGTTCCAGCGCGCCTGTCGGGGCGAGGCAACGATGTTCGTCGATGGCGAGGCCGGGACGGCCGCGCTCGCGACCGCCGTCGCGGTGGTGGACGCGATCGGACCGCTCGACACCCCTTGACAGCCCAACCGGCGCCTCCCATATTGGTAGTGCCAAACCGGCCGCGGGCGTTCGACGGACGTTGCAGCCGCGAGACCAACTGCCAAGGTCCGGGCGGTCACTCCGCCAAGCCGAAACCCTGCCCTGCAGGGTTTCGCTGTGCAATTGGGAGCGCCGGACAGCCCCGGCAATCGATACCGTGGGCGGCGCCAAGGTTGACCGAAATCGGCCCGCCCGAGTAGCCTGCGGACAACGCCCCTCGGGAGGCCGCCATGTCCAACGCCGCCGTCCGCCACTTCCAACGCCTCCAGCTGGTGTGCTCCGGCATCCTGGCGAGCGTGGCCGTCTATGCGCTGATCGTGGCCGTCCTCCCCTGGCCGGCGCAACCGGCCCTGCCGCAAGGAGAACCGCTGCTCTGGGGGTTCGCGTTCCTCGCCGCGGTAAACCTTGTCACGATCATGCCGGTCTACCGCGTCATGCTCGCCGGCCCGCGCCGCGTCTTCGCCGTCAGCCAGCAGCCCGAACGCCTGCTCGCGGCCCACTTTGCCGCCCACCTGACCGCGTTCGCCCGCCTGGAAGCGGTCGCCCTTCTCGGCCTGGGGCTCTTTGCCCTCACCGGCAGGCGCGACTGGTTCGCGATCTTCACGGCCGTGGCGGCGCTTGGCATGCTGGTGCTGTGGCCCAGACGCGCGAAGGTCGCCGCGCTGCTTCAGGCGGCGGGGCAGCTGCCCGAAGTGACGACGGCGCCGCAGTAGGCGCACGCCTACTCGACGCTCACGCCGCCGCCCGACTGCTTCGTCCGCATCAGGGCGGCGTCGGCGATCGCGAAGAGCTGTGCGGCGCTCTGGACTCCCTCGCCCATGCAGCCGATTCCGACCGAGAGCGTGACCGGCGGAGGTACGGTGCGGGCGAGTTCCCGGGCGATTCGGCGCGCCGCCTCACCCGGCGTGTTCGGCAGGGCGATCAGGAACTCGTCGCCGCCGTAGCGGGCCACGATGTCGGTCGTGCGCACTGCGTTGCGCAGCGAGGCGGCCACCGCCGCCAGCATCCGGTCCCCCTCGAGGTGGCCGAATCTGTCGTTGAACGCCTTGAAGCCGTCCAGGTCGACCATCAGCACCGAGAGGGGATGGCGGGCGCGCCGGCTGCGCGCCATCTCCCGGCTCAGGAACTCCTCGAGGAAGCGGCGGTTGTAGACGCCTGTGAGCGGGTCCGTGCGCGCCTCGGCGCGATCGCTGGCCACCAGGCCCACGTCGAAGTTGACGATCACGGTGACGACCGCGAGGATGATGAGGCGCGCCACCTGCAGGTCCCATCGGAAGCTGCCGAAAACCGGGTCCGGGTGCGGCGCCATCTCGACGTGGCGCCACGCGACCGCCATGAAGACCACGAACGCGTACGCGGCCGGCACCGACCAGGTGACGATCCGCGAAATCAGCGGGTCGCCGCGGAGCCCCGCCGCGATCACGATGAAGAAGTAGTAAAAGAAAAAGGGCTGCGAGTTGGTCGCTACGATGGCGCGGTTGACGACCACGCAACCGAGCAGGAAGGCGGTCACGGCGGCAAAGTCGAACGCCACAACCCAGAGCGAGACGCGGGGGTCCCACGGCGCCCAGGCCAGATAGAGTTGCAGCGCGAGCCCGCCCAGCAGGAAGAGACCCAAGACCCCCAGCGCCAGCGCATCCTCGGGCTGGGCGGGGACGCCGCCGAGGCTGCCAACCAGGATCGTGACCGCCAGGCTGCCGAGCAGCGCCAAGCGCCAGAGGTTCAGGAACCGCTCGAGGTCCTTCCCCCGCCGCTGCACCCGCCGGCTCACCGGAAGAAGACGCGGGCTGGAGTCACTGTCCAGGACTTCCGCCTTTCCTCGTCATGGCCGCTCGTTCCAGTTCGTGGAAGAACCACTTGACAATCCAGTAGCTTGAGCGTAGCTTGTCGGTGATGGTAATGGACGCCGTTTCCCGCTCGCGGTTGCACCGGGGTTGCACCGGGGAAACTGTGGACTCAACCCGTGGACTTTTGGGGAACCCTTGGAGGGACCACCATGCGACGCCAACCGAGGAAGATCGTCTTCACCGATGCACGGGTCCGGGCGCTCAAGCCTGAGGCCGCGCGCTACAGCGTGCAGGACGCGAAGCTGCCCGGCCTGTCGGTGATGGTGACGCCGAACGGGGCACGATCGTACTACTACACGAAAAAGGTGAACGGCCGTTTCGAGCGCGTGCGCATCGCGAGCGTCGCCGAGCTCGCCGTCGAGAAGGCGCGCACCCGTGCCGGCGCGCTCATCGGCGCCGTGTCCGAGGGGCGGTCGCCGAGTGACGAGCGGCGCGCTGTGCGGGGTGAAATGACGTTCGGTCAACTCTGGGCAGTCTACGTGGAACGCCAAGGGCCGCGCAAGCGCTCCTTCAGCACTGACGAGCACAGGTACAAGATGTTCCTCGAACCGTGGGCGAGTCGCAAGGTTTCCTCGATTGACCGCGCCGACGTGATCCGGTTGCTTGACACGGTCACCGCGACCAGCGGAGCGGGATCGTCGAATCGTGTCCGAGCGCTCGCGCATGTACTCTTTGCGAAGGCGCGCGAATGGGGCGCGGAGATCGTCAACCCGGTGAGCGGGACACCCCGCAACAAAGAGCATCCGAAAGAGCGCTACCTCTCGCCGGACGAGCTCGGGCGGTTCCTCGCGGCGGTGGAGGCGGACCACGACGCCGACACGCGCGACTTCCTCAGGCTGCTGTTGTTCACCGGCGTGCGGCGCGGGACGCTGTGCCGGGCGCGGTGGGCGGACCTCGACCGTCAAGACAAGCTCTGGCGCATTCCGGCCGAGTACATGAAGGCGGGCCGGGAGTTGACGATCCCGCTCGCGCCTGAGGCGGTGGCGATCCTCACCGAGCGGCTGGCGCTGGCGGCTCCAGGGGCAACGTGGGTATTCCCCGGACGAGCCGCTGCGGGACACACCGAAGACTCGCGGGCCGGGTGGCTGCGCATCCTCGCCCGCGCGGAAATCACCGGGCTGACTCAACACGATTTGCGCCGAAGCTTCGCGACCTACGCTCTCGAGGCTGGCGTGCAGTGGGCGACGATCGCGCGGGTACTCGGCCACACCGCACCGGCAGGGGCGACGGCGGTGTACGCGCGGCCAACGGCGCCACAGGTGCGGGCGGCGGTTGAAAAGACGGTGACCTACATGCTGACCGTCGCGAAGGGTGGCGGCACGGTGATCGCGTTCCCCGCCGCTGAGGTGGCAAAGTGACACCGCGGCGCCAAGGCACGGCACACCATCCAAGAAAATCCGCTGCTCCGATGGCGCCTGTAGGGGCGCCGTACTCTGGACTCTATGAGCTGCTCGCGGAAGCCGGCCGCGCTGACGACACCAGCCGCGAACAGTTTTACGGCCCCTTCTTCGCCGAGCTCCGCGCGCCCGGCGCATTCCCCAGCTCGATGGACTTCTTCTCGTTTGCTGGCAGGCAGTGGGAACGCCTCAAGGCCGAACTGGGCGACTCCCATCTGTACGATGAGGAGAAACCGTTCCTTCTTGGTCTCCTCGTTGCCGCGGCCGTGCTCGTCCTCAACATGAAACCGATGGAGGCCGATGCTGCCGTCCACCGAGCTTTCAACGGCGGGTCTAAGAAGCCACGGCTGGACCTCCTCAACGCTGAGCTCAGCAGCCTGCTCGACCAGAACCCCGACCTCACCGCGGCCGATGCGCTCGAAATCTTCGACGCGTACGACGGAAGCGGTGCAGTGGTAGCAGCGGAGGATGGCACCGTGGACTGGCACGACAGCTCCGGCAAGATGCAAAAGACCTCCTGCGATGCCATCAAGAAACGCCTGCAACGGCTACGGCGAGCGCGGGCGCTCCACCAAGGGGAAGGACGCTAATCGATTAGCGTCCACCCCCCCCCGTTTACCTTGTTCTTGACGGTCGAAAACGGATCGTCGGGAGGCAAGCATGAGACGGGACGCCGAACCGAAAACACCTACACCCGAAGCGGGGAAGCTGCCCACCGGGGCCGGGCGACCCCTTCGCGAGCGCGAAGCGGCGGCGAGGCTAGGGCTGACCGGAAACGCACTCGCGAAATGGCGCTGTCGCCGCTTCGGCCCGCGCTACATCCGCTTCGGCCGAACGATCCGCTACTACGAGAACGACCTCAACGCCTGGTTGAACGAGCACGCAGTCGAGCCCGAGCAGCGCGAGGAAGCGTCATGACCGCCAACCCGCTGGCCCTCGAAAGCAGAAGGGCGCCCGCCACGGCGCCCCCAGAAGACATCCGACACGACGAGTTTAGCACCGCCACGCATACCGAGCAGCGCATATGGGTCGCGTTCCTCTGCCGGCTCATCGTGGCTGGACTCTTGTTGTGGGGCGCGGGCTGGGTCATCGGAACGCTTCTCGGAGATGTCCAATGACCGACGCCTCCGCATTCCTCACGCAGATCTTCGGCTCCGACCCCGAGGGCCGCATCACCACCTCGCACCCCGACCCCACAAAGCCACGAAAGGACGGCGAGCCGTCGTGGATCTCCGAACACGCTGCGACTCCTGCCGAGGCCGCGGCGATCGCCGAGAAGCTGGCGCCCAAGTTCGACGTGTACTTCGGCGTCTGTCCCCGGCGTGAGGGCCTGACGCCGGGGCAACGCGGCGGCAAAGATGACATCGTCGCCCTCACGGCGCTCTTCGCAGACTTCGACGTCATCCGGCCGAATCACCAGACGAACGGCAAGGTCTACTTCGCCGACCGAGAGGCCGTGCTCGCGTTCGCCGACTCGCTACCGTTGAAGCCGTCGCTCATCGTATGGTCCGGCGGCGGCGCGCACTTGTACTGGATTCTGCGCGAACCGTGGCTGTTCACCGATGCCGCAGAACGAGACGCGGCAGATCGGCAGCTGAAAGCCTGGGGACACCTCCTCCAGCGTGAAGCGAAACGGCTCGGTGTGGACATCGACATGGTGCAGGAGCTTGCTCGCGTGTTACGCGTGCCGGGGACATTCAACCACAAAACGGGCGACGCAGTGCCGGTCAAGGTGATCCGCGACAGCGGGACGCGGTTCAACGTTTCTGACTTCGCCGAACTGGCACCGCCCGAGCCGGCCGACGAGACAAACAGGCCCACACCACCCCTCATCTTCAACCCAAACGCCACGGTGCCCGAGAAGATCAGGGCATTACTCAGCAACGACTCGCGCGCCAAGCTAACACTCGCTCGCCGCCGGCCGGACCTCAAAGATCAATCCGACAGCGGCTATTCTCTGGCTCTGGCGAACATCGCCGTGCGCGCCGGCTGGACCGACCAGGAGATTGTCGCCTTTCTCGTGGCCGCGCGGCAACACTGGAAAGCGACTCCGAAACCCGCGAGCTGGTACGCCCTGACGATAGCGAAGGCGCGCGCGAGCACGAGTACGGTACAGGACGGAACCCCCGCCGCCGAACGCCCGGGCAAGCAAGGCTCTTCTACGCAGGCCGAGCAACTCGTCGCGCTCGCCGCTGACTTTGAACTGTGGCACACGCGAGACTTCGAAGCATTCGCAACGGTCGCATTCGAGAACGGACACCGCGAGAACTGGCCCGTTGAGAGCAAGGAAATCCGCGATCTGCTGCGCAAGCGGTTCTATGACGCTCGCCAGAAGGTCCCGAGCAAGCAGGCGCTGGCCGACGCCGGCGCGCTCATCTCCGGCAAGGCGGCTTTTTCTGGTGAATGTCACGAGGCGCCCATCCGCATCGCCGAGGTAGACGGCCACGTCTACATCGATCTGTGCGACCTGCGCTGGCAGGCCATCAAAGTCACGTCACAGGGCTGGGAGATTGTCGCCAGCATCGCCCTCCCCGTGAAATTCCGCCGCGCTCCCGGCATGAAGCCGCTGCCGCTGCCGGTGAAAGGCGGTTCGGTGGAAGCGCTCCGTCCGTTCATTCACGGCGAACCGGACGTGTTCATTCTCGTGGTGGGGTGGCTCGTTGGAGCGTTGAACCCAAGTGGGCCATACCTCTCGATGATCTTTCTTGGGCCGGCAGGCTCAGGCAAGAGTCTTTGCGCTCGCCTGCTCCGCTCGCTCATAGACCCGAACACGGCGCTGCTCAGGTCAGTTCCGCGTGAAGAGCGCGATCTCGCAATTGCGACCAGAAACGGCTACGTAGTCGCGATCGACAACGTAAGCTCGCTTCCGGCATGGCTGTCCGACGCGCTAGCGAAACTCTCAACAAGTGGAGGGTTCGCAACTCGAAAAAACTACACCGACAGTGACGAGATACTTTTCGATCGATGCGCGCCAATTCTTCTCACTGGTATTTCCGGAGTCGCAACGCGCGCCGACCTCCTCGACCGTTCGGAACTCGTCCCGCTGCCATCCATCCCCAAGGGAGAAAGACGCACTGAGCGAGATTTGCTGACAGCGTTTGACGAGGCGGCGCCGAGTATCCTCGGCGGTTTGTTGGATGCGGTTTCGGCAGCTCTCGCAAATCGCGACAAAATGACGGTCCAACTCCCGAGAATGGCCGACGCGTGCTCGTGGATTATTGCCGCCGAAAGTGCCCTCCCGTGGCAGCCCGGCGCTTTCCTTGCGGCGTACGAGCGAAACGAAGTCGAAGCGGCTTCGATCACACTTGACGCTGATTCACTAAGCGAACCCCTTATTCGCTTCATGTCTAGCAACTCCCGTGGGTGGACCGGTACCGTCACAAGCCTACTGGAAACGCTCACGAGCTTGCTGTCCGCTCAACGTCCGCTCGACTGGCCCCGGAGCCCACACGAATTGTCGAGCCGTTTGACCCGCCTGGCGCCGGCCTTCCGGGCATACGGTATTGAGATTCACCGGCGGGGCGGACACCACACAGGACGCACGCTCACGATCGAAAACAAGACCGGGGGGGTGTCGTCATGAGGTCACGCAGGGGTCGAATCGGGGACGCACCGGGGACGCACGGGGACGCACCGGGGACGCAGTCCTTAGGGGGGTGCGTCCCCGAGAGAACCAAGCTGTGTCCTCACAGGGGGACGCAGGGGACGCAGGGGACGCAGAAACCGGCCTCCTACCCTCCGTTGCTAAAAAAGGAAAATGGAGAGAAGAGAGAGGGAGAGAGGGGGAGAGAGGGGGCGTATAAGGGTTCGTTTTACTGCGTCCCGTGCGTCCCCTGCGTCCCCAGTGTCACTGTGGGGTGTGCATGAGTAGCGCCCCCCGCATCCCCGCCGAGGCCTTCAAGGCCGTGGCCGAGGCCGACCTTCCCTGTCTCATCTGTGGCTCGCCTCACGCCCCGAACGTGGCCGCGTTCGTGCCCACGTCGGCCGAGGCGAAGTTCGTGGCCGGGCCTCCCGCCGCCGGCAAGCAGCGCGTCCTTATCTACCGCGCCTGCAACCGCTGCCTCGGCGACGCGGCGCGTGATCCAGACCGATTCGAGCGTCTTCTCCTACAGGCGGTTAGCTCCTCGCGGGAGCGGCAATGATCACGGACGAGCACATCGCTACCGCGGAGATCATCGAGCGCATTCTCGCGCCTGATGGCCCCGGCTGGTGCGAACTGACTCTCGGACTGCTCGGGGGCGCGAACGTCTTGCTTGTGCGCGAATCGCCTCCACCGGCCGAGATCCCGCCGGAGTTCGCCGACTTGCCGAGCTTCACGCTGAGTGAGCTTGACCGCCTCGGTCGCATCGGAGGGATCGCATGAACGAATTGCAAGCTGAGCACTCATCCGAGTACCAGTGGCGCGTCTGGTGTCAGTACTGCCGACGTTTTCACTACCACGCCGCAATCGCGGGCTATCACGCGGCACACTGCCTGGAGACGACGCCCTACACCGAGGGCGGTTACATGCTCAAACCACCGTCCAACAACTCTCGCGCTCCAAAAGAGCCC
This sequence comes from Acidobacteriota bacterium, assembly GCA_003133645.1. Lineage (GTDB taxonomy): Bacteria > Acidobacteriota > Thermoanaerobaculia > Thermoanaerobaculales > Thermoanaerobaculaceae > RBG-13-68-16. The sequence goes on from PKYI01000024.1 coordinate 11,961, forward strand.
CGAGTGCATCTCAGCGAGGGAATGGATACGTTGACGCCAAACACGCTCCCGCAGCATCGAAGCGAGAAACTCGTGCGGGGCGCGACGTTGATGCCAAACACCACCAGAACACACGCGACGCTGCACAACCGATGGAAGGAGAAGGTATGACCGACAAAAGGAACCCGGACCTCTTTGACAGCGATGGTCACGAGTATTGGACCGATATTACGCTCCGCGATGTATTCGCAGCGTTCAGCGCTGCCGGGATGGTCGCAAAGGTTGGCCCCGAACGCGGCTTTGAGCGCGAGATTGCGGAGGCGGCTTACGCTTGCGCAGACGCGATGCTCGATCAGCGCAGACAGAGCAAAGGGGAAGAAGCATGATCGCGCAAACTCGAGCGCCTCTCTCCCTTCCCACCCCCTCAACCACTCTCGGCGCGGTTCCGCCATGCAAGGAGGTCTGAACCCATGAGAAAGATCCCGCCCGGTTCCCCGTGTTCCGTTTGTGTCCACATCACCGACGCTCAACAGGTTGAGCTTCAGAAGGCGCGTACCGCGGGTCACTCGTTCACGCAGCTTGCGCGCGAGTTCCCGTTCTCGCGTTCCGCGATCTTCCGTCACATGAAGGCGAAGCACAACGAGCGGCCTGTCGTGTTTAACGCCCGCGCGAACTACGAACGTGATCTGCGTGAACGAACGCAGAGACGATAGAAGGAGGCTTGAGATGGCTGACAATATGCCACGGTGGTTCAACCCAGACGAGTCCGAGTCCTTCGGTATTGGAGCAGCGAAGGGTGCTGTGGCCGAAACGGGTGATTTCCTCCAGGCAGGGATAGACGCCGCAAATAAGTACCATGACTGGGAAATCAAGTACAAGGACGGCGTGGCGACCGTCCATCACGACATGGACATGGAGACGAACAAGGAGTACATGGCCGAGCATCAGCAGCTCGAAGCGATCAAGACGTCGTACAACAACGAAGCTGCCCGCCTCGAACAACGCGAGGCGTACACCCGAGCGCATCCGATCGCGAGCCTTCTATCCAACGTGGCGAGCGCCATGGCGGAGAATCCCAAGAATCCCGGTTGGGTACAGTCGCTGGGCCGTTTCGCCGCCGCCGAAAATCCGACTCCGGACGCGCTCGCTCGCCAGCGGATGGGCGTTCAGCAGGGAATTGCGGGCATCCTGAAGGAGGAAGCCGGGCTCACAGGGGAGATGGCGGCGGTGGGGGCGCGGAAAGAGGCTGCGCGCGAGCGTGACCTGGTCCACCAGGAAACGAAGGAGTATCACGGCATCCTCGCCAGCGAGGCACAGGAGCGCATCAAGAACACGGAGATGACGCGCGGGCAGTCCATGATCCGCACGCAGTCGATCCCCAAGGATCTCGCGGCGGCAAAGCGACTCTTCCCTCACCTCGACGAGGATGAGGTACGAAGCCTCCAATCGGGGCAGGAGCAGAACCGCGCGTGGCTGAAGGAGAAGAGTGACGCGGCGTTGCAGCTCTCCAAGGCGAAGATGACGTTCGCCGCGTCCTTCAAGGCGGTGCAGGGCGACAAGCCAATGAAGCCCGAGGACGGCATCAAGCTGATCGCGTCGCTCACGCGCACGCTGAGCGCGATGAAGCAGGCCCGCGAGTTCAAGAAGATGAGCATCGACAGTAACCCGTTCATGAGCGCCGACGACAAGCTGAAGGCGGCGCAGGAGCTGGAGACGGACACGGACGGGATCAGCTCGATGGAGGATCAGCTCAAGCAAGCGCAGGACATCGTGAAACAGCGCACTGCTGGGAAACAGGCGCCGGCCCCCGCCGCTGGCGGCGGCAAAGCGGCGCCGCTGTGGAGGCCGTAGCCCATGCCCGACGAAAGCATCTACCTGCCCTCCATCGACCGGCGAGTCAAGGTCGCGCCGGACCTGTCGGACGCGAAGAAGACCGAGATCGCGAAACAGGCGGTCACCGCGTTCCAGCAGAACCCTTGGCCGATGCAGCCGTGGGATGTCTCGTACCGTCGAGTCGAGGCGTCCAAGAAACAGGCCGCGGCACAAGACGAGTCGCGGCAAGCTGCGGTCAAAACCTCCATGGGCGTGCTCGCACCGATCTCCAGGGTGCCGATCCTCGGCTCTCTCGCGACGGGGATATGGGCTGGGTCTGTCGGCGTCCTGGGTAACATGGAATCTCGCATCGGCCGGATCGTCGGGTGGGACGCACTGGCAAAGCGAGGCGATCGTGTTCTCGCAGAGACGGAGCGCGCCGACGATGCCGTGCAGAAGGGTGACTTCCCGGTCCTCGACGCCAGCGCATCGTTCCTCGGGCAGCAGCTTCCCTCTGCGGCCGCATTCGCCGCAGGCGGCGCTCTGGTTGGAGGCGGAGGCGAGGCCGCACTTGAAGCCCCGACATTCATTAGGGCACTCGCCAAGGGTGCAGGCGTGGGGACCGCGATCGAGTCAACGCCCCTCGCGCTCGACATCGCGGGCGCCCGCTCTCCGCAGGAACGAAGGCAGACGATCGCGGCCATCCCCCAGCGCCTCGTCACCGCGGCGGGGTTCGCTGCCGTCGGTGGCGCCATCGGAACGGAGGGTTCCCGCAAGACGTTCGCCAAGTTCCAAGAGGCGTCGGAGGCGAGCGCGGCCAAGGTGGACAGCCTGCTCACGAGGATCGACGACGACATCCGCACGGGGGATGCGCAGGCCACGTCCGTGCGCACCGACCTGATCGCCAAGAAGGTCGAGCTCGAACAGGCCAACGAGGAACTCGCGGCCAAGGCCGTCACGCACGATGCGGCGATGCAGCGCATTCAGTCCTCAATGAACGCGCACCAGCACGCGGTGTCCGACCTCGCCGAGGCGACCCGCCGGGTGACAGAGATGCCCGAAGTCCCTGCTGACGCTCCCTCGCGCGAGAGTGCCATCGCCTCCATCACGGCGCGCAGGGCCGAGGCGCTCGACACTCAGCGGCGTGCGCTAGGCGTGGAGAAGGCGACGCGGCTTGAGCTGGCCCGATCCACGGAGCTGTATCAGAAGGAGTTCGGCGGCGAATTCGACTGGGACAAGTACACGAAGCTCACCGGCGCCGAGGCGCCGACGGCGCCCGAGCGGGCCGCCGCGACGGTGAGCGCCGATGCGACGGTGGCAGCGAACGCCGTGGACGCTGTCGCGGCTGGCGATCGTCGGGCGAACGCGCTCAAGTGGGCGGCCACGGGCGACGTGGCGACGGCGACCAGGGAGCTTCGCGACTCGGCCAACGCGCTCGACGCGGCAGCGAGCCCCACGACGCAGGCCGACGTGGAGGCGCTCAAGCCCAAGACGAACCAAGTGAAATTCCTTGGCCGTGTCGCCGAGGCCGTCTCGGGCCTGGCGAAGGACGTGCGGCAGGTGTTCCTGCCGTACACCGACGAGCAAGAGGGGGTCTCGGCCGAGGCGCGCGCCGCGCAAGGCAAGGCGAACCAAGCCAAGTACCAGGCCGAGCAACTGCGGAAAGACCTCAAGGCGGCGCTCCCCAACACGAACGACCGCGCCGTCCTGCGGCTCTTGTTCGACAGGGTTGGCCGGCAGAAGGTCGAGGCGGCGGATACCGCGCGCCGGGCTGCGGGGCAGCCCCCCATCGTCACGCCCGAGATGGAACACCTGCGCTCGGCGATCCAGACGGCGCTCGATCGGATCTGGGGCGTACAGGCGTCGCTCGGCCGCATCGACATGAAGCGGTTCAACGACACGTATATGCCGCAATGGTTCAAGAACGTGGGCAAGGCGAAGGCGTACTACGCGAAGCACCCGTTCATGCCCGAGGGCGGCCCGTTCAACATCGACAGGTTCTTCGAAAATATATACGAAGCAGCGGCGGCGAGCAAAGGCGAGCTGGAACTCGCGAGCTACGATCCGGCCGACATCCTGCCCGCCGTGATCTCGCAGGCGTCGGACCTCGCGGCCGAGGCCGAGGTCAGGAACTACGTCAAGAGCACGATCCCGTCCGCGCTCATCACCTCGCAGGAGTGGGACGCGCTGCCGTTCGAGCAGAAGAAGGGGTACACGAAGCTCTCGAACGGTGAGCTGGTGCGCGACGACATCTACCAGGTGACGAAGAGCTGGGTTGGCGAGCGTCCCGCGAGCGGCAAGGTCTTCCGCACGTTGCAGGACTTGAAGTGGATCAAGCTCTCGGTGGACTTCCAGCACGCGATGCAGACGAGCAAAACCCTGCTCACGCACCCGAAGGCGTGGAATCCCGTGCTCGGCTACCAGTCGATCCGTGGCGCTCTGGAGCGGACCGAGCTGCTCCAGAACTACATGCGCGAGGGTGGCGGCCGCCTCGACCACACGGGCGGCGACTACGAGTCGATCAGCTCGGCGGTGCGCGGGCCGCTCCGCGCCATCATCAACACCGAGATCGGCGGCGTCAGGCCGCTGCACGCCTCGCACAACTTCGTGTTCTCGAAGATCATCCCGGCGCAGAAAGCGATCGTCGCCTACGTCGAGCTGAAGACCGCGTTCGAGGCCCGGGCCAACGGGTCGAAGTTCTTCAAGGGCATGACCGACCGGGAGATCTACCAGCACGTAGCCAAGAACGTCGAGAACGAGTTCGGCAACTTCGACCTCAAGCTCTCGCACGTCGCCCCGGTGACACAGAAGGCGCTCCGTACCGTGTTCCTCGCGCCCGAGTGGAGCCTGTCGATGCTGCGGATGTCGATGCGGGCGCTTGAGGAGCAGGGCAAGTTCTTCACCAGGCAGGGGACCGACTTCTACAACAGCAAGCGCATCCTCGGTGTGGCAACGACCGCCTACCTCGCAACGCAGGTGACGAATTCCTACCTCAAGGGCAAGTATGCGACCGACTACGACCCCGAGCGGGACTGGTTCTCGATCGTCCTGCCCGCGAAAGACCCGCAGACGGGGCGCAACCTGCGGTTCAACACTGTCGGCCCGCAGCTCCAGTTCCTCAAGTACGCCTACGATGTCGCCGATTACACCCTCACGCAGGGCGGCCCGAAGCTCCCGGCATTCGCCAAGGCGCTCGCTAACGAGGTCGTGATGGTCGGCGGGAACAAGGCGCACTTCGGGTGGAAGGTGCCGGCCGAGATCCTCACCAGGCAGAAGACCGGCACCGAGGCTGCGGAGGAGTTCGCGCTCGACCTCTCGCCGATGTCCTCGACCGACCTCATGGAGGCGGCGCGCTCGCTCGCGTCAGACGAGCACATGACGACCGCTGAGAACGCGGCCCGCCTCGTGGGGACGCTGACCGGCACCGGCAGGCTAGAGGCTCGCCTCCCGCAACTGGTGATGAGTTCCTACATGGAAGCGAAGCGGGACATCGCCGCGCACAAGACGAAGCTCAGGCTCTACTCGCAGCGCGGCCTCAAGGCCCGGGCGGAAGACGAGGCGAAGAGCATGATCGAGGCGCGCAATACGTTCATCGCACAGTGGACCGGCACGAAGTACTGGCCGATCCTCAAGCGGTACGTGTCGGGGCTCCGATGAACGATCAGGTCCAGCCACGCGACGAGCGCACGCTGGTCACGGCTATCTTCCGCGTTGTCGTCGTCGCGCTGGGGGTCTACGGGCTGCTGTGGCCGACGGTAGACGCGCTCGGCTGTGCCGCCATCGTCGCGCTCGTGGCGTGGGTGGTGCCGTCACTCTAGCGTCAGACGAGGCCGCCCCGCCCGTGTGCGACAGGGGTGTTCTCTTGCTCCGCGGTCTACAAACGCCTGGTTCGGGAGCGATACGAGCGCTCCCTCGCGCGGAGAGGCTAGGGGCCACTCCGTTGAAGATGCCGGCGGACCCGCCAGACCCTTGGCTGGTGCGGCCTAAGGTCGAGTGCCATCCGTGCAACTACCCCGTTTCCGTATGGGGGGGGCGCTTGGAAGGTCGGCTGGTAGCCGCCGGCAACCCCTGGAAAATCCAGAGAGGTCGATTGTCCAGCCACGTACAGCACCCCCTGAACTGAATCAATCGCCACCGCCGAGAGCTCGTCACCTCCTGAACCACCTAGATACGTCGCCTGGATGAGGTCCCGAAGGTCAGGGGAGAACCGAGCCACGAACCCATCCCACGTGCCGGTCAGTTGCTCTTGAAGGCCCTGCTGCGTGCCGGGCAGATCGGCGCTATTCGTCTGACCCGCAATGAAGACATCACCAGATCCGGGGTCTATCGCGATGGCGGCGGCGTCGACCTCAGTTTGACCAGCGAAGTAGGTTGCTTGTTTCAGCACCGAAAGCCCCGAGTCGAGGGACGCCACGAAGGAGGCGTCGGTGCCACTCATTGATGCCTGGGCACCTCCTTGCGTGCCGGGAAAGTCGGAAGAGTTTGTAACCCCAACGACGTAAACGTCGCCTGTCGTTGGATGAAGCGCAAGGCCCACCGCTGAATCGCTGGACGTGCCGCCGAGGTAAGACCACCGTAAGATGGTTTTCAGGTCCCCTGAAAGACAAGCAACGAAACCGTCCTGCGCTCCTCCAAAGACTGTTTGCGCCCCGTCTGTGGCAGCGGGTAAACCCGGAGAGGAGAGGTTGCCAGCCACATACACGTTGCCGCTATCCGCCGCCACGGCAACGGCAGTCGCTTGGCCAAGGCTCTGGCCCGCGAGATATGTGGACTGAACAAACGTGCCAAGATCGGGCGAAAGACGCGTCAGAAACGCCACACCACCCAAGATGGCTGAGCAGTCGGTCTGTGCCCCACCAGAGACCGCAGGAAAGCCACAGGATGTATGCCCAGCCGCGAGCACGTCGCCATTCGTCGGATCGATGGCAAGGCTCTGGACCAACGAACCGCCACTGCCTGGCCCCCCTACGAACGTCGCGCGGTAACCATCACGAGCAGACAACTCCACGATGAAACCCACAAGCCCCAAACTGTTAGGCGGCCTTGTAGTCGGGTTGATCGTAATGGCGCCGGAACCGGAGAGTGAACTGAAATTCGTAGTCCCCGCCATGTAAATGTTCCCGTTGACAGGGTTGATCGCAACCGCCCAAAACTCCATTGAGTTGTAGCCACACTCAAAGGTGAATGAAGCATCCGGCTGCAGGCTGCGTAGGTCTGGGGCTAGGACAGAATAGACCCCGCACTCGGCCCATTGACCATTCCAGGTTCCCAACCCGCGGCCAGCTACGTACACAGCTCCGGTCAAGGGGTGAACAGCCAGGGCAGCAATAGCTGTCGGTTCTGGGCCTCCGAGATAGGTCGATTGGAGTGGGTCGTACTGCCCGACGTTCTCGATGAACGGCAGCGCCACCGAGGCGAGGCGCACACCGGGGCGTGCCGGCGGTGGAACGGAAGGTGCCGCGAGTGCGTTTGTTCCGCCTGTGATGGCAGCGAGAAGAACGACTAGCTGCGCTGCGTTGGCTCCCGATGCTGACCGACTCATCGTTCTGCCTCCGTGGATCGTCGCTGACGCCTTCGGTGCGCCGGGGCGGTCTTGGGTCTCCCGGACATCCTACTCCTCCCGGAGGCCGCCGCGGCGATGTCACGGCCCTTGTCACCTTGGGAGTCGCCGATCGCAGTGGATTGCCGCGTCAGCACCCCGAGCGGGCGATTGAGTGCCACCTACGGGCGCAATTGGCGCACGAACGGCGGCGTCGGAGCGAGGTGCTCCGTTGACCCACATGCCTGGCCCTATCGCGGCACCAGAAGCTTACACTGGGCACGGGTACGATCACGGAAGAACTGAAGGGGTAGGCGATGCAAAGGGCGAAGGAGGTAGAATGATGCCAGACTACGAAGTTGACCCACCCAGAGAAAGAGACCTCAACGACGTAGTGCGCGAACTTGAAAGGGTGCGGTATGAGATTGGCGAAGCGATCAGGACTCCCAACCGCCTGGACGCTAGCGACCGCCTGCTTGCCGAGGTAAAAGTGTTGCAGCACCTCGTTGATGCGGTTGGAGTGTCCATGGTGATTGGGATGGTGATTCTGGCCGTGCCGCTCTTCTTTCTCGCGTTCCAGCACGGATGCAAGTGAGGGGCATCGTAAGGCTCAGTACTGGCGACGATTCACGGTAGCCGCTTTATCGTCCCCGTGCAGTCCGACGTGCTTGCCTCGTCGTCCTGTGCAAGAAAGTGAAACTCCTCCCAGGGGGTCTCCTCCGAGCTTCTTTGATAGCCGTAGACCGTACGACCAAACTGGCCGAGGCTCTCCTCGTCAATGCGTTCATGCTTGTAATGGAACTGCTCGAAGAAGGGCTCATCGTGAGGCCATAGCCAACGGCAACTCTTGAGATGGAGGACGGCACCTGGCTCAAGCTTCCTCAGGAAGGTAAGTGTAAGCATCGGTCTCTCTTGGAAATCTTCCAACTCGATACGCCACCGCTTCTCGGTTTCTGGTAAGAGAAGAAGCCGGAACTTGTGTTGAAGCTCTTCCTTTTCCTTCCTCAGCGCCTCTTCCTGCGACTGCAATGCGGACATCATTTCGGCACGCAGGCTCTGTATTCGGTCAGAAAATATCCAACCATCCACCCACTGAAGAAAAAGGAGTGAGAGAATAACCAAGACGAAGAGATCACGTTGAATCACGCCATTGGCGAATCGTCTGACCAAGTAAGAGATGACCAAGATAACTGCAACACCGCGGAGGAGGGTCCATGGGAGAATCTTCGACACGCTACACCTCCTGACCTGCATTCTTGTGGGTGTTCGCCTTCTAGGGTCAGTATAGGCGCCATCAAGGCAACAAAGGGGAACACGAGGCCAGCCTGAATGGCCCCGCCCCCCGTCGCGTCGGGTGTAAGGACGTATCCGTAAATAGATTGACGTAGAGGCGTCCGTGCCCTAGATTTGTCCCAGGAGGATTCGCATGGCACGAGCAAGATCCTGGGAGGTTTCGGACGTGTTCTGGGAGCGGGTGGCGCCGCTGATCCCGCCGCGAGTCGTGCGGGAGCACGGGCGCCAGTACCAGCGCAAGCCTGGGGCGGGACGCAAGGCGATGGACCCGCGGCAGGTCTTCGAGGCCATTGTGTTTGTCCTGCGCACGGGGTGTCAGTGGAAGGCGTTGCCCAAGGAGCGGTTCGGCAGCGCCAGTTCGGTGCACCGCTATTTCCGGACGTGGTTGAACGAAGGGTTCTTCCTGGCGCTATGGCGCGCTGGACTTGCGGAGTACGACGACATGGAGGGCATCGCCTGGCGATGGCAAAGCGTGGACGGAACGATGCTGAAGGCGCCGCTCGCCCAAGAGTCCGTCGGACCCAACCCGACGGACCGGGGAAAAAAATGGAAGCAAGCGGCACGTCCTGGTCGACGGGCGTGGGGTCCCGCTGTCGATCTGCGTCACCGGGGCCAACCGGAATGATGTCACGCAGCTCGAGACCCTCCTCGATACCCTGGTCTGCCAGCCACGGCGCCATCGCCGCATGCACCTACTCGCCGACCGTGGGTACTCCGGCCAGCCGGCGCTCGATGCCGTCACCGAGCGGGGCTACCACGCTCGCATCCGCCAGCAGGGCAAGGCCCGACGCGGCCGGCCTCCCAAGCACCGGCGCTGGGTCGTCGAGGCGGCGCACAGCTGGTTCAACCGCTTCCGCAAGCTCCTCGTTCGCTTCGAGAAGCTCCACGAAAGCTACCTGGCTCTCGTCCATCTCGCCGCCGCCATTATCTGTTGGAGGAAAGCAGTGCCTATTTATGGATAGG
>PKYI01000026.1 GCA_003133645.1 Acidobacteriota bacterium
CCGCGGCCGCGAGCAGGGCCAGCGAGGCGAGGATCGTCGGGTGGTCGGCCAGGCGCGCGGCGCGCTGGAGCTGGGCAAGCGCGCGCTCCACCTCGCCCGCCTCGGAGGCCTGCGACGCCTCCCGGACCAGCGCCTCGGCCTCTGGCGGGAGCGGCGGCGCCCCTTCGGTGTCGCCCTCGACGAGGCGGACCGCCTCCTGATATTGGAGCCGCTGCGGGTCCATCTCCTGCACGCGCCGGAAGCAATCGAGCGCCTTCCTGTGCCACTTGCGCTCGAGGTACGCGAGGCCGAGGTAGTAGATCGCGTCCTCGAACTCGCCGTCGAGGGCGACGGCATGCTCGAACGCCACCGCGGCCGTCCCGGCGTGGCCGGCGTCGAGTTCGACCATGCCGAGGAGGAAGTACCCCTGCGGAATCTCCTCGCGCTCGAGCGCAGCTCGCAGGTGGCCGCGGGCGACGTCGCCGCGTCCGGCGGCCGCATGCAGGGCGCCGAGCGAGAAGTGCGGGAGGAAGTTGTCCGGAGCGAGAGCGGCCGCGCGTTCGAGGTGCTCGATCGCCTCCGCCTCGCGGCGCGTGTCCGCCAGGATCGTGCCGAGGTAGATGCGCGCCTCGACGTTGTCCGGGTTCCAGCGCAGCACCTGGCGGAAGGAGTTCTCGGCCGCGCCGAGGTCGCCGCGCTCGAACGCCAGCTCGCCCAGCAGCTCGGCGAGTTCGGGGTTGCGCGGGAAGCGGCGCAGCACTTCCGCCAGCACCTCCGCGGCCCGCAGCGGCTGGCCGGCCAGCAGCGCGAGCTCCGCGCTCTGGACGGCGCGGGCGCAGGCCGACGCGGCGCCCCCCCCGGCGGCGCGGGCGCGGGAGACGATCGCCTCGCGCCGCTGCCGCAGCCGGTCGAGCAGCTCCTCGCGCGCCATTTCGGTCGTGGCGGCCCGCTCCCAGGCGGCCATGACTTCCGTCTCCCGAATCACCTTACGGCGGTCGAGCAGGTCGACGAGCGCCTGCACGCCGGAGTCGAGCAGCGCGAGACCGCGCTCGAGGTCGGCGACGCGCTCGTCCAGGCGGGCGAGCACGCCCTGCACCCGCTTGGCCGTCTCCTCGCCCCCCGAGAGCCGCTCGAGCAGGTGCTCGTCGAACGCCTGCTTCTCGCTCTCGAGGCTGGCCTCTTCCTCCTCGAGCGTCTCCTCCGAGAACTCGCCGTTGGTGCCCGAGACGACGAGCAGACGGGAGTTGCAGCGCCGGCAGAGCTCCCGCCCGTCGGCGTTCACCGCGCCGCACCACTGGCAGAGGACCGTCATGCCCGCCCCCAGGAACCGGGGTCCGGGGTCCGGGGTCCGGGGTCCGGAGCGGCAGCCGTGGCACCCGGTGCCCGGTGCCCGTCTCCGAGCTCGCGGGCGGTCAACGGGACGCCTGCCAGGGAGGGCGGCACGCGCATCAGACCTCAGTACGCGTAGAAGCCGCGGCCGGACTTGCGGCCGAGGCGGCCGGCGTCTACCATCTTGACGAGCAGCGGGCACGGCCGGTACTTGGGGTCGCCCAGCCCTTCGTGCAGCACCCGCATGATCGCCAGGCAGGTGTCGAGGCCGATCAGGTCCGCCAGCGCCAGGGGCCCCATCGGGTGGTTCATCCCGAGCTTCATCACGGTGTCCACGGCTTCCGGGGTCCCGACTCCTTCGTACACCGTGTAGACCGCCTCGTTGATCATCGGCATCAGCACTCGGTTGGACACGAAGCCGGGGTAGTCGTTGACCTCGACGGGGACCTTGCCGAGCCGCTTCGCGAGCGCCTCCACGGTGCGGTAGGTCTCGTCGCTGGTCGCGAGCCCCCGGATCACCTCGATCAGCTGCATCACCGGCACCGGGTTCATGAAGTGCATGCCGATGAAGTGCTCGGGGCGCGAGGTCACGCTCGCGAGCTTGGTAATCGAGATCGAGGACGTGTTGGAGGCGAGGACCGCGCCGGGCGCCAGGAGCCGGTCGAGCTCGCCGAGCACGCCGGTCTTGACCTCGAGGTCCTCGACGATCGCCTCGATCCCGAACTCACACCCCGCGAGGCCGGCCAGGCCGACCTCGCCCCGGATCCGTCCCAGCGCCGCGCCCTTGGCCTCGGCGGTCACCGTCCCCTTGGACACCTGGCGGTCGAGGTTGCGCGTGATCGTCGCCAACCCCTTCTCCACCAGCTCGCGGGAGACGTCGGCCAGCACCACGTCGAAACCCGCCAGCGCCGCCACGTGCGCGATTCCGCCTCCCATCTGCCCCGCGCCAACAACCCCGATCGTCCTGATCTCCATGCCCAGCCCTCCCCGTGCAGAAACGGCAGGTTAGAAACGCGCCCGGAACGTGTCAAGCAGATGCTTCCATCGCCCCGAACCTCTGGAGCCGCACACAAGAACGGCCGGCACGAGGCCGGCCGGACTGTAAACCGCGCAACTGGGACTACTCGCCGTCGTCGCCAATCGCCTCGACCGGGCACGACGCCTTGGCTTCCTCACACTGGGCTGCTTCCTCGCCGTTCTCGGGCTGCTTGACCAAAAACGAGTGGCCCTCGTCCTCGTTGGCTTGGAAGTTGTTGGGAGCGGTCGTGCGGCACACATCGCAATCGATGCAGCTGGAATCCACGTACCACTTGCCCGCCGCGTTGTCGGGAAGCCGATCGTCCTTGTTAGCCATACGCAAACCCCTTCCTGTCCATGACGCCGTCAGACATCCGGACGGGCGCGAATTCTAGCACACGTTCGCCGGGCTCACCTCGACAGCAACGTCGGGGGGCGCAGGTGGGTCGGCGCCGCGGGGACGGGCGACCGCGACAGACCGAGGCCGGCCGCCACCGAGGCGCAGTTGCCGTTGAACACGCAGTCCCAGGGGAGCGCCTTCGTGAACGTCTGTTCGATGTAGACGGGGTCGTTGGTGTTGTTGTCGATGCGGGAGCAGTAGGCCATGAGCGCCGGCACCGGCGTCGCGGCGCCGGAGACGTACGCGTCCATGCTCACCGTCAGGGTGGCGCCCGTGATCGCGTCGGCCAGGGTCTTGCCGAACAGGCTGATGATCGCCTGGTCGTACTGATCGTGTTCGAGCGGGTACAACTGGACCGCCTGCTGGGCGATCTGCGTGCCGTCGCTGGCGTTGAGCGTCAGCACCACGTCGAGGCTCGTGAGCGGGTCCGAGATGTTGACGAGGCCGATGGCGGTCCGGTACCTGGCGTCCTCTTCCAGCCCGTTGAAGACCGCGTGGTCGAGCCCGCGCGCCTTCTGGTTGATGTCGATGTAATCGTTCCAGGGCAGGCCGGGGACGTTCTGGCCGTAGGTGAGCGCGTTGCCGCTCGCGTCGGTGCCGAGCGAGTAGTTGTTGCTGTTGACCACGATCAGCTTGGGGTTGCCCCCGGGAGGGGTCGTCTTCATCAGGGTGCCGGCCTCGTACGCGAAGACGAGGAGCGCGCCCTTGGTGCTGCTGAGGCCGAAGTCCGTACCGATGACGTCGGTGATGTGCACGGAGGCGCCCGGGGCGATGTCCTCCAGCTTCGTGTCGATGTGGCCGAACCCGTCTTCCTTGCGGCCGCCCAGGTGGTTGGTAATGCCGTAGAACCAGCCCGAGTTGTCGTTGCCGCAGCACTGCAGCAGGACGATCTCGACGTCGACGTTGACCGTATCCACGTTCATGATATCGAGGTCCGTCTTCCAGTTCGAACTGTTGAGGCCCGGGGTGCTCGCGCTGACAGGAACCACCACCAGGTCGGCCGCCCGGAACATGGCGAACGCGCCCGAACTGACAAGCAAACCTAGCACGACGAGCAGCAACGTCCGACTCGACTTCATGCCCACCTCCGCGGGAAGTCTACACTCATTCCGGCGCCGGCACCGTGACGGTCGCCACCAGGCCGCCCCCGGGGCGGTTGGCCAGGGCCAGCGATCCGTCGTGGGCGATCACGATGCGGTCCGCGATCGCAAGGCCGAGGCCGGTCCCGCCTTTTCTTCTGGTGAAGAACGCCTCGCGCACACGCCCCAGCTCCGTCTTTACGATCCCCGGCCCGGTGTCGGTGACCTCGAACACCGCCCGGTCGCCTTCGCTGCGCGCGGACAGCTCGACGCGGCGGATGGCGCAGCCGTCCATCGCCTGGACTGCGTTGAGCGCCAGGTTCATCAGGACCTGGCTGAGCTGACCGCGGTCCCCCCACACCGGCACGCCGCCGTCCCCGACCACGAGCTCGACTCCGAGCCGGTCGCAGGTCGGCGCCAGCAGCGCCGCGACGTCGTGGAGGAGGACGCCGGCGTCGAACGCTTCGGGCGCGGGCAGCGATGGGCGCGCGTAGACGAGGAAATCGTTGACCAGGCGCGACAGGCGCCCGACCTCCCGGCGCGCCATCCCCACGGTCTCGACCGGGGTCTGCCGGGCCCCGAGGTCCTCCTCTAGGAGTTCCAGGTTGATCGAGATTGCATTGAGCGGGTTGCGGATCTCGTGCGCGAGGTTGGCCGCGAGCGAGCCGAGCGCGGCCAGCTCCTCGTGGAGGCGGCGCTTGTCGTCGAGCTGGGCGTTGCGCTGCACCAGGTGCCAGATGAAGACGATCGCGCCGATGAGCACGAGGAGCGAAGTCCCCCCTGCGAACGCCGTGTTGACGAGGAGCTTGCGGTGCAGGATCGCGATCCGCGCCGCGATCGCCGGCTTGGAGACGCTCAGAACCACGGTGCCCACCTCGTCCGGGCGGGCACGGAACTGGTAGGTCTTCGTCTTCTCGGTGACCTTGACCGGCGAAATCGGCACCATCAGCTCGAGGTTACCCCCCGGGAAGCCCCCCTTGACCCCCTCGGTGGCGAACTCGGACCACCAGACGAGCTTCCCCTGCTCGTTGAACACCTGCACCTTGTCGATCACCTGCTGCCTGGAGAGCGCGGCCGAGATCTGCGACAGCGCTTCGCGTTGCGTCTCGACGGCCTTGTACAGGTTCCCCTGGCCCCGCAGCTGGCGCGCCAGCTCCTCGGCCTGCGCTTTCCCCGACAGGAGCACGTCCTCCATGTAGGAGCGCGAGAGCTGCCCCATCATCAGGCGCGCGAACGAGGCGAAGCTCACGACGAGCAGGACCGCGAACACGGCCGCGACCGCGATGTACTGCCGCCTCAGCTTCCAGCCGCCCCAGCGCACGGGAGGCATTGTACTTCCCCGCCTCCCTAGCGGCGCCGCGCCCCACCAGTGGCCCGCGCGCTCGGCCCGGGCGATAATGGGCGGGGGCCCGAATGACCGCACGACGACGCACGCTCTCCGCACTCCTGGCCGCGGCCGCGCTGCTGGGGTCTCTCGCCTGCCGGCGGACGCCCGTCCCGGCGGTCAAGGAGCCGACCGGGGAAGGCCCCCAGCCCGGGGGTCAGGTCGTCGTCGCGGCGCTTGCCGACATCACCACGTTGAACGAGTACCAGTCATCGGGCGATGCCGGCGAGGCCGAGGTCATCGACCTGCTGTTCCCGGCCCTGATGGTCGAGCAGCCCGACTACCAGCTCCACCCGCCGTCGTTCGCGCCGCGCCTGGCGACCTCGTGGGAGTTCTCCGCCGACAACCGCGATCTCACCTTCCACCTGCGCCCGGACGCGCGCTGGTCCGACGGGACCCCGGTCACGGCGGAGGACGTCCGCTTCACGTTTCTCGCCCAGAAGGACCCGCGCGTCGACTCGGTCGGCATGGAGATCAAGGACTTCATCAAGGATGTGGAGGTCGTGGACCCGCACACCGTCCGCTTCCACTTCTCGCGCGTCTACCCGTACCAGCTCATGGACGCCAACGACGGCCACATCGTCCCCGCCCACGCCTGGGGGAAGGTCCCCTTCGACAAGTGGCGCACGACCGACTTCGAGAAGATCCTGGTGACCGGCGGGCCGTTCCGGCTCGCGGCCCACATCCCGCAGCAGACGATCGTCCTGCAGCGCGACCCGACCTACTGGAATGCCCCGCGGCCGTACCTCGACCGCCTCGTCTTCCGCATCCTCCCCGACATGGCCGGCCAGCTCGCGCAGCTGTTCGCCGGGGACGTCGACCTCGTGCCGTCCGTGGCGCCGCAGGAAGCCGACCGCGTCGTGGCCGACCCCGACCTCCGCCTTGTCGAGTACCCGTCGCGGCTGTGGGGCCTCGTGGGGTGGAACAACCGGCGCTCGATGTTCGCCGACCGGCGCGTCCGCCGCGCCCTTTCCCTCGGGATCAACCGCAAGGCGCTCGTGGACACGGTGTTCCGCGGCCACGCCAAGCTCGCCACCGGGCCGGTCCTCTCCTCGATGTGGGCGTTCGACCGCTCGCTGCCCCAGCTCCCGTACGACCAGGCGCAGGCCGCGGCGCTGCTTGCGCAGGCCGGGTGGCGCGATACCAACGGCGACGGGATCCTTGATCGGAGGGACAGGGTGTTCGCGTTCGACCTCCTCTATCCCGCCGCCAACACGCTGCGCCGCCAGATGGCGCTGTTGATCCAGGCCGACCTCGCTCGCCTCGGCATCAAGGTGCGGCCGGTGCAGGTCGAGTTCACCTCGCTGATCTCGCGCGCCGAGGCGGGGGATTTCGACGCCGTCCTCTGGGTGTGGGAGGAGGCGACCAAGATCGACCTCACGAGCACCTGGAGCACCCCGTCCCCCGGCCAGGGGAGCAACAACTTCATCGGGTACTCCAACCCGGAAGTGGACCGTCTGATTGCGGTCGCGCGCGAAGAACCGGACTACACGCGCGCCAAGGTCCTCCTCGACCGCATCCAGGAGGCGATCGTCGCGGACCAGCCGGTGACCTTCCTGTACGAGGCCAACCGCCTGGTCGCGACCAGCCGCCGCCTGGAGGGCGCCGACATCAACGCGGCCGGCGTTTTCTTCAACATCGACGACTGGTACTGGAGCCGGTGATGCTGCGCTGGGCGCTCCGCCGCATCGGGGCCGGAGTCGTCCTCGTCTGGCTCGTCGCCACCGTCACGTTCCTGCTCGTCAGCCTGGCGCCCGGAGACGCCGCCAGCCGCCTCACCGACCCGCGCATCCCGCCCGCCGCCAGGGCCCGCTTCCGCCGCGACTTCGGTCTCGACCGGCCGCTGCCGGCGCGCTACGCGAGCTGGCTGGCGGGGGCGGTCACCGGCGACCTCGGCACGTCGTGGACGCAGCGGCGGCAGGTCACGACGGTGCTCGCCCAGGCGCTGCCCAACACGCTGATCCTCACCTCCCTCGGTCTGTTCCTCGAGCTCGTAGGCGGCATCGGGCTCGCGATCGTGCAGCTCCGCCGGCCGCACGGCGCCGGCGACCGCGCGATCACGCTCGCGACGCTCACCGCCTACGCGATGCCGACGTTCGGCGTGGCGCTGGCCCTCATCGCGGTGTTCTCGTACCGCCTGCAGCTCCTGCCGCCGTCGCACATGCTGTCGCTCGACGGCGAGATGGCCCACGGCTGGCCGCGCCTCCTCGATCTCGCCCGCCACCTCGTGCTCCCGGTCGCCGCGATCGGCGTCACCGGCGTCGGCGCGGTCGCGCGCTACCTGCGCGGGTCGCTGCTCGACGAGCGCACCGAGCACTACGTGCTGGCGGCCCGGGCCCGCGGCTGCACGCCCCGCCAGGCGCTGGTGCGGCACGCGCTCCCGAACGCCCTCCTACCGCTGATCACGATGACCGGGATGTCGCTGCCGTTCCTGGTGTCGGGCTCGCTGGTCATCGAGGTGGTGTTCTCCTGGCCGGGGATGGGGCAGCTGATGTACAACGCCGCCCTCGGCCGCGACCTCCCGCTCCTCCTCGGCGGCACGATCGTGGCGACCGTGGCGGTGGTCGCCGGCAACCTCCTCGCCGACGCGGCGTACGCCCTCGCCGACCCGCGGGTGCGCATGTGAGCGCCGTGGCGGCCTTCGCCCGCTGGCCGCGGCGCCTCCAGGCCGGCGCCGCCGGGCTCGCGCTCCTCGCCCTCGTGGCCGTGGCCGGCCCGTGGTTCACCGCCAACCCGGATGCGATCGTGGACGCCCGCGCCGCCGCGCTGCTCCCCCCGGGCGCGACCAGGTTCGTCCTGGTCCGGTACGACGGCACGACGATGGCGTGCGAATCGGCAAGGCGCTTGGGACCTGACTGGGTTGTGACGCGCGACGGCGCCGTGCAGACGGTGCCCGCCGGCACGGTGGCGAGGGCCGGCGTCCGTCGCTTCTGGCTCGGGACCGACACCGTCGGGCGGGACGTGCTCGCGCGCCTGATCAGCGGCGCGCGCGTGTCGCTCGGGGTCGGCGCCCTCGCCCTCGTGGTGGCGCTCGTCCTCGGCATCGGCGCCGGGTTGCTCGCGGGGTGGACCGGCGGGGTCGTGGACGCGCTCCTGATGCGGTTCGTGGACGCCCTCCTCGCGGTCCCGATGCTCTTCCTGCTCCTGTTCCTCGCCGCCGTGTTCCGGCCTTCGCTCGGCGTCCTCGTCCTGATCCTCGGGTTCTCGTCGTGGATGGGGGTTGCGCGCCTCGTCCGCGGCCAGGTGCTCTCGCTCAAGGAGCGGGAGTTCATCCTGGCGGCACGCGCGATCGGCGCCTCGGGGTGGCGAATCGCGTTCACGCACCTGCTCCCCAACGCCCTCACCCCGATCGCCCAGGACGGCGCCCTGCGCCTCGGCGACCTGATCCTGGTCGAGGCCGCGCTCTCCTACCTGGGCCTCGGGGCGCAGCCTCCAACGGCCTCGTGGGGCACGATGGTCGCCGAGGGCCAGGAGGTGCTCGCGAGCACGTGGTGGCTCACGATGCTGCCGACCGTCCTCATCGCCGCCACCGTCATCGCGGCCGCGCTCGCCGCCGACGGGGTGCAGGAACTCGCCCGCCGCGAGCAGACATAGGCGCGGCACGCCGCCCCGTCGGTCCCGGCCCCCCAAGAAGTCGTCGTTCCCGCGCACGCGGGAACCCAGGTCTTGGGATATGATCTCTCCGATGGGACGGCAGCGCCGCGGGCGGATGATTGCGGAGTACTTTCTGGCGACGGTGGGCGTCGCGCTGATCGCGTTCGTCGTGGTCCTGATCGCCACCTCCGGCTCGTGCCGGATTCGGATGTCGCCGGAACTCCTCGAAGCGCCGGGCGCGACGCGCCCGACGCCGACCGCGCCACGCTGACGCCCCGGTCGCACGCCGCGGCCGGAAGCGGTTGGCATGGTCCTTGCGTAAACGAAAATGGCCTGAGCGTTGCAGGCCGGGGCCGTTGCAGCGCCGCATGGGCGGCCGGGGCCTTTGGCGGCGCTTTGACCTGGAGGGAAACGATGTCGAACTGGCTCAAGACCACCGTGCTCCTCGCCCTGCTCACCGGCCTCCTCCTCTGGCTCGGTGACCTCCTCGGCGGACAGCAGGGGCTCGTCATGGCGCTGGCGTTCGCCGCCGCTCTCAACTTCGCCGCCTACTTCTTCTCCGACAAGATCGCGCTCGCGATGCACCACGCCAAGCCGACGGACGAGGCCTCCTCGCCGCAGCTCTATGCGGCCGTCGCCGAACTCGCGCAGCGCGCCAGCATCCCGATGCCGAAGCTGTACCTGATCCCGGAAGCGCAACCCAACGCGTTCGCCACCGGCCGCAACCCCCAGCACGCGGCCGTGGCGGTGACTGAGGGCCTGCTGCGCATCATGGACCGCGACGAACTCAAGGGCGTGCTCGCCCACGAGCTGACCCACGTCCTCCACCGCGACATCCTGATCTCATCGGTGGCGGCCACGATCGCCGGCGCGCTCGCGATGCTCGCCCGCATGGCCGGCTTCGCGATGATGTTTTCCGGGCGCGGCAGCGATCGCAACGACCGCGGCGGCGGCATGAGCGGGCTCTTCTTCATCATCGTCGCCCCGATCGCGGCCATGGTGATCCAGCTCGCGATCTCGCGCTCGCGCGAGTTCGCGGCCGACGAGGGCGGCGCCAAGCTCGCCGGCTCGCCGACCGGCCTCGTCTCGGCGCTGAAGAAGCTCGGTACCTACACCAAGCGCATCCCGATGGTCACCGCCCAGCCCGCCACCGCGCACATGATGATCGCGAACCCATTCTCCGGCGGCGGTGGCATCGCGAAGCTCTTCTCGACCCACCCCCCGATGGAGAAGCGCATCGCCCGCCTCGAAGCGATGGTCGGGAGGATGTGAGTCGAAGCGCGCAGCAGTGCAACAGCGGCACGACGCCCGGCGACTGGCCGGATGACAGAAGCGGGCTCGCTGCCTGCTGGCACGCGGGCCCGTACTCGTGCCCGGACGACGAGCAGTCCCCGAGCCCAGCGAACGGCAACAATCCAATCCCGCAGGAACTTGGTGTCATCGCGAGGCGTCCTGCCGCAGGTGTGACAGAGCCTACCCCGAGGAGCGAAGCGACAGAGCCTGCCGCGAGCGGGCGCCCCGCGCCCGCGTGGCGGTGGGGGACACAATCTGGCCCCCACCTGGTGTCATTCTGAGGAGTCCCACCAACGGCGGGACGACGACGCAATCTTGCCGAAATCCACGTGACTGCTTCGCCCCGCAGCCCGTGGCCCAGACGAGCCATGTGGATGGATTAGGCCGCCTCCGAGGCCGCCTATCCCGGGCGGCGTCAGAACGCACCGGGAAGTGCATAATGGGTTCTACCAGGAGGTTCGCAGACCGAATGACTGCTAACGGAAAAGCCAATCCAAGCCTCCGCCGCTCGGTTTGCCCATTACCAATAGTCCGTCTAAGTTGCGTTAGGCGTCCGCGAACCTTAAGCAGAAAGCCTAGGTCATGCTGACGAGGCGCCGCCTTTTGACACGGCTCCCAGCCAATAGCCGGACCAGGGCGGCATGTTGGTCATGGGCTGTTGTCGCTGCTGTTGGTGTTGTGGTTGGTCTTCAGTATCTTGTTGGCCCCCCAATCGCCGAACGCGCAACCCACCTCGGCGAATCAGCCGTTCCGCCCGCTTTGTGGAACGCGATCGACTATCTTCTCGTGGTCTGGCTGGTTGCACCCGAGCTGGGTTGCGTCGTCCTGGGCCTGGCAGCGTTCGCTACCTGGCGCGTGGTACTGCGTAGGGACGAACGTTTACGGTCCTGGTTCTCTCGCGGTTCAGCGATCGCCGGTGCGGTGGCATCCTCCCTCGGGGCGATCGTTCTAGCAGTTCTGGCGGTTCCCTCAGCCTGCGTCTCCCTGACACAAGCCGCGTTGTGCAAGACCACAACCTTCGAAGAGGCCCTTTCGCCCAACGGGCGATATCGAGCAACCGTGCTTGAACTGGACTGCGGCGCCATGAGCAGCACAAACCGGCACGTTGTTCTAGCACGACGCCATTTTCCTTGGGCAACCTCCCCGATCTTGTACTTCAACGGGAGTCCCTCGCTGCACCTGTCTTGGAGTGGGAGGACGTTGACGATCAGGGGCGAACGATCGCGGAAGAGCATGGACGACCCGCCGCCTGAAGTCGGGATCTGGGGCGGTGTGCTTATCCGATATGAGGGGCCGAAGGCCTGATGGCGGGAGTAACTGGTGGATGCGCTGAACTGGGCGCCTAACAGCGCGTTGCAGCCGTCCC
>PKYI01000109.1 GCA_003133645.1 Acidobacteriota bacterium
TCGAGTTTGGTGCGGTCCTGCCCGCGCTCACGTTGCTGCTCGTCTGCGGGCGGATCCTGGCCAACCTGCTTCTCCGCCTCCACCGGTGGTCGTTCCGTCTCTCCGGGCTGGCTGACGGGGCGCGGGTTGGGGTCGCTGGGTTGCTCGGTACGGGCGTATTCATGTTGGGCATTTTTCTCCTGCGCCTCCCCCAACCACCTCGCTCGGTCGTGGTGATGGAGTTATTCTTCTCGACGTTCCTGATGGCGGCGATCAGGTTTGCGCCCCGGCTCACTTGGATGTACTTCAGCGACCGGGCACGCGCAGGCCATGGCGGCTCGGTGCGCACCGTCATCATCGGGGCCGGCGTCGCCGGCGAGTTGTTGCTGCGCGATCTGCAACAGTCCGACGAGCACAGCTACTACGTCGTCGGCTTCATCGACGACAACCGGTTGAAGCAGAGTGTGATCGTGGGCGGCAAGACCGTCCTCGGCACCGTGGCGGAGCTTCCGGAGATCGCAAAGCGGTACCGGGTGGCCAAGGTGCTGATCGCCATCCCGCGCATGTCCGCGAAGCGCATCCGGGAGATCCTCGCGCTGTGCGCCGACCTCAAGCTGCAGTTCAAGATCCTGCCGGTCTCGTTCGCGTACCTCAATGACCGGGCCGCGGCGACGATGCTGCAGGACCTGCAGCCGGAGGACCTGTTGCCGCGCGGGCCGGTTGACCTCTCCGACAGCGGTCAACGTGCGACCATCATGGGACGCAAGGTGCTGGTGACCGGGGCGGCCGGCTCGATCGGGCGGGAGATCTGCGTCCAGCTCTTGCGGGCCGGGGTGAGCCGGCTCGTGATGGTGGACATCAACGAGAACGACATGTATCTGGCCAGCCGCGAGCTGCAGCGGCTGCACCCGGATGCCGCGTTCATGACCGAGGTTGCCGACATCCGCGACCCGGGCCGCATGGAGGCGTTGTTCGCGAAGTACCGGCCCCAGGACGTGTTCCACGCCGCGGCGCACAAGCACGTGCCNNCCCGACATCATCTTCCATGCTGCGGCGCACAAGCACGTGCCGCTGATGGAGATCGCGCCCGGGGAGGCGATCAAGAACAACGTGCTTGGGACGCGCAACGTCGCCCTCGCCGCCGACCGCGCGGGAGTGGACCGCTTCGTATTCATCTCGACGGACAAGGCGGTACGTCCGAGCAGTGTGATGGGCGCCTCCAAGCGGGTGGCCGAGATGATCGTGCGTCAACTCGCGCGCCGGTCCCAGACACGCTTCTGCGCGGTGCGGTTCGGCAACGTGCTCGGCTCGGCCGGGTCGGTGGTGCCGCTCTTCCGCGCGCAGATCGCCGCCGGGGGGCCGGTGACCGTGACCGACCCCGAGGTCAAGCGCTACTTCATGACCATCCGCGAGGCGGTCGGCCTCGTGCTCCAGGCCGGGTACGGCGATTACGGCGAGATGTGCGTGCTCGACATGGGCGAGCAGATCAAGATCGTGGACCTTGCGCGTCACATGATCACAATGGCGGGGCACGTGCCGGACGTGGACATTGCGATCGAGTTTACCGGCCTGCGCCCCGGCGAAAAGCTGTACGAGGAGCTGCTCACCGAGGAGGAGGAGCGCACCCAGCAGGTGGACCGCAAGATCTTCGTCGCCAGGTGCCCGGCGCCGGCGGAGGACCTCGATCGCCGTGTGCTCGAGCTGGCCGACGCGGCCGCGGCCGAGGACGGGGAACGGGTGCGCGCGGTGCTGCGCACGCTGGTGCATTCGTACGAGTGTCCGGCGCCGAGCAAGCGGCCGGAAGCCGCGGTGGCGGCCGATGGAGTCGCCGCCGAGGTGCCGGTGATGTGACGCGCCGCCACTTCCAGGCGTCGGCCCCACGCAGCCGGCTTCCAAATGGGCGCACCTCGGTGCGCCCTAGTTGTTTCTGGGCTACGGCAACAGGGCGGAGACGAGGCCGCCGCCAGTGAAAAGGTACCGGGTTGGGGTCACGTGGAGGATGGTGAAGAGGCTCAGCGCGACCGCGCCGGCAGCGATGGCCAACAGCGACCAACGTGCCGCGCGGGCCGAGGCGAGGTAGCAGATAGGGAGCACCACGAGCGGTAGGGCGAACAGCAGGTAGCGCCCGTGGAGGAAGACACTCAGCGTGGTCCTTAGGTAGAACGCTGCGGTCAGGACCGTGAGACCGGCGCCGAAGAAGAGAAGGGCCAACCTCCGGCCGCGGTTGTTCTTTCGGTCGAAGGTTGCGAACAGCAGCGGCACCGACGCAAGGGCGAGCGTGGAGATCCAGCGCGAAACCGCGTAGGCCCACTCCGGGAGCAGGAGATCGTGCCATCCCAACGCGCCGAGGAACGTCTTCCAGACGAAGAAATCCTGATCCCAAGCAAGGGATGTGCCGGCCGCGGCGTTGATGATGATGCGCCTGAACAGCCAGTGGTTCAGCCCGATGACGACAGCGCTGGTAGGTGTCCCCGTGGTTCCTGCGACCAAGGTCGCGATCAAAGCCCCCAGGACCACGAGTCCAGAAACAACGACCGCGAGCAGAACCTGGCCGTCTTTTGGTCGCAGGCGAGCGGCGAACGCGGTCAAGGCGAGGTAAACGGCAGAACCGAGGAGCGGCAACAGCATGATCGGAAGCCAGCGGGTCAGGTTGACCTCGCCCCTGTCGGCACCGACGCGCGAGGCGACTTCTGTGACAAAGAGCAGGCGTCGCGTGCCCAGCCATCCGGTAGGTGACGACAGGAATGTCATCCGTCTCATGGTGATGTCGTCAGCGAGCGCACCAACATCTTCACTCTGCCCATAATTGAGGAGCATGAGGATCTGCGCGTATTTCGTGCCGTGCCACCACTGGTCCGCCGGAGCGCCGCTTTTGGCCACGCCCCGGATGGTTGCGCTGAACTGCGTCCACTGCGCCGGCGTGGATCGCCCACCCGCTGCGTTGTAGATATAGGTGCCGCCGGCACTATGCTCGCGGACCTTCGTTCCGGCAGGATAGGTCTGGCCGCAGGGGTTCTTGAGCTGCACAACCCAATGGTCGCCCCTGTTCTCCACTCTGAGGATACTGTACGAGGTCAGCTTCCGGTTCGGCAGGTCGCTGTACCTGCCGGTATCGTCCACCTCGAACGCGATGCAGGTCGGCTCTCCTGTCGTCCACATCGCGCCGTCGGCGATCTCGAGGATCGTGTCGTCCGCCTTGCACGCGTCGACGAGGGAGGTCTCGGAGCCTGGGACGACCAGGACATTCGCGGGCTGGATTGGGTTCTTGTCCGCATCGTAAGGAACATAACCCAAGAAGACAGTGCTCGGGTTGTTGCTTGTCGCCCTGAACCAGCCGCTCAGCGTGTATGTCGTGGCCGGATCGATGGGGAGAAACTCGTTGCTCTTGACGAGCGTTGGTCCCTGCTTGAGAAAGCAGAACTTCCCCGCATGCGGCATGTCGGAGACAACCTTGGTGAAGCCGGTCCAGTTGTCCAGCGTCCCCGTCTCGGCGTCCCCGTTCCTGACAAGATTCGCCGGCTGATCTCCAGCTCCTGTAAACGGCAGCAACGTCACACCAAGCGTCGCGGTCGCAACAGCCAGAAGGACGACCCCTGACACAATTGCGGCAGTCACCCATCGCCGGTCCGTAGGGCTGGTTGGCAGAAAATGGTCCACGAGCCACTTGCCTGCGGCGAGGCACAGGAAGCCCAGGAAAATGGCTGCGAGGAGGAGGTTGTCAGGAAGAAAGAAGCCGCCGAGCAGAGCGACCGCCACGCTGCCGCAGAGCCAGGCGAGGGCGGTGGCTGGCCGGCTTGTCAAGGCGTTGAGCGCCAGGCAGGTCGCGAGGAGGGCGAGGCCCATGCCTGGTGCATAATTAGTGGTCGATCCCATGATGCCCGCCCACTCCGGCACGGCCACGATCAAGACGATCCCGATGAACATCTCCAATGGCTGCTTCGCCACCGCGAGAGCGGCAATACCGCAGAGAACGCCGGCCAGACCCAGCCCGGCTGCCAGGAGCCGGTAGAGCATCAGCCGTTCGATGACCGGCCACCGCAAGACAGCGCCGGGAACCAGCCTGGCAAGGGGGTAGAAGAGTGGGCTGCGAGTTCCTACATCTTGTAAGCCAGCCTCGGTGGCCAGATTGCCGGCTACCGAGGCCTGGTCGGTCAGTGGCTGGCGGAGAAGATCTGCAGCGCGTGTTCGCGCCACGGGTCCGCCCAGGGGCATTGATTCCTCGGGGTGGTACTGCACCCGATCCTGGTCCAGGGCCCGCGTCGCCGCAGTCAGGGATGCAGGCCAATACGGGGGTTTGCCCCGCGTGCCGCCGGCCAACTCCCACTCCAGCGTGGCCAGATGACTGGTCTCGTCGGCCGCCTGGAACATCGGAGTGAGGGCCGAGTAGGAAAGGACCAGGGCGGAGGCGAAGCCCGCGGCGGCCAGCGCCGGACGGCGGCGGATCGTCGCCGCGACCGCTCCGACGAACGCGGCGAGCGAAACCAGGAATGTGAGGGCAGCGATTTTCGACAGACGGAGGAAGAAGGTTGTCCTTGCAAGGCACTCCCGCAATGTGACCGGGTGGCGTTCGACGACGCGGAAGGCAAGCAAGGTCCGCTGGGTCCCGGCGGTGACTTCGACGGCGTGGGTCCCATTTGGCGGGGCAGGAACGAGGCCCCACTGGCTGTTGGCGAGGAGCGACCTGACGCGGTACGTGAGGCTCTTGCCGGGTTCGGGGAGACCGCCGAGGTCGAAGTACTCCCCATCCTGGGGCCACACGAGGCGGGCCGGGCCTGGAGGCTGCAGTCGGCGGACCACCAGGATCCGCGATCGTTCCTCGCTCGAAAGGCGGATCTGGACGGTGGCGCGGGTCTTGTCAGAAAGGTTTGCCGGTGCCGCTGGTCCGGCGGTGACGACCACGTTGTCGCCCGTCACCGCTCCTGGCATTACGCCGGGGGTCGGGTTGCCCGGGTGGGCCTCGATCGTGACGAGGTCGCCGATGGCCAGCGCGTGATAGGTGAGGAGGCCAAGCGGGACGACAAGGGCCAGTACCGCGACGGTGATGATGGCGGCAGTGCGAAGCGAAAGGCGGGGCCGCTTCGCGCCACCGGTCGTCTTCCGGGCGAGTTTGGCTTGCGGATCCCCGCTGACGTCGTCCCCAACGGGCTCGATCATAGATGCGACGAATCTTAGCATCGCGGGCGGCTCAGCGGCGGTCGCAGCCAATATCAGCGCGGCCTCTGATGGCGCCGATGCTCGCATCGGCCGATGGGTCGGGGTTCACCATGCCAGCTTGCGGTCATTGCGAGGAGGCCTGCCGGAGGCAGGACAGAGCCTGCCCCGAGGAGGAGCGAAGCGACGACGCGGGGGAAGCAATCTCGTACCTACCAGTTGGACCGGCCGAGCTTTTCAACCTCGGGATTGCCACGGTTCCCTCGCTGCGCTCGGGAACCTCGCAATGACCGCTCTTCCAACAATAACGGCCGCACGCCCGGCGGTCGTCCCACACATCGGCGCGGGCTGTGTAGCGGCCGATGCTCGCATCGGCCGATGGGCCGGGCTACGCGTGGGAAAGACCGGCGTTTGCAAGCAAACGCCGCTACGGAAGCAACGACCTTACGGTGTCACCGTAAACTCCACGAGGCCACCGCCACCGGGTTGATTCGACCAGATCCCCCATCCGGCATCAGATCCGGCGGTGCACGTGGCGCCCTGCGGGCACGCCCGCACGATTCCGAGGTAGTTCGTGGGGACGCCACCGATCGTCTGCAACGGGACCTGGACGGTCAGCCCCGGCGTCACCCCTTGGAACGTCACCGGGGTGGCAGGGGGCGTCACCCGCTGGGCGAGGTAGTACTCGTACACGGACGCCCCTGGAATGGGGGTCCACTCGACCTGGACGTTGCCATGCGGCACCGCGAAGCCGTAGGCCGGCTGCACCATGGTGGGGGAGAGCCCGCTTGGCCCACGGACCAGGAAGCCGGTGGCGGGGCCCTGGACGGGGCTGGCGGTCCTCGGGTTGGCGATCACCAGGGCGTCGTAGCGGGTCCCCTCGGCCTTGAAGTTGGCCGCGTAGTAGTTGGCGGTGGTGTAGATGTCGAGGGCGGGCTGGGAGCGCGAGTTGTCGCCGACGTAGAGGCGGTACTCGGTGTTGGAGCCGGTATCGCCGGGGATGCGGTTCCAGGAGAACATCACCGAAGGGCCGGTGACGGAGGAGCCGGCGAGTGGGGTGCCGAGGTTGGGCGTCGAGGGGTTGGGGCCAGGGGCGGTGATGTCCCACCCGGCGCTTTGCGGGCCGCAGCCGTCGCCGGTGCAGCCCCAGACGAAGATGGTGGCGGCGCCTTGTGGGATGGGCAGCGTCACGGTGGTGGCGGAGATCTGCATGGCGGCGACGGTCAAGGCGCCGCCTCCTGGGCCCGAGGTGGGCTGGACGACCTGGATCTGGTAGAGGTCGGCGTTCGCCACCCCGGTCCACCACACGGACAGGCTGTTGCCTCCAGCGACCGAGGCGTTGGTGATGACCGGGACGTCCGTGGGGATGGCGGGGAGGGCGACGGCGAAGTCGACCGGCACCGACCACGCTCCGCAGCCGGCCTGGCACCCTCGGACCTTGAGCTGGTAGTGGGTGGAGGAGCGCAGGCTGAAGATGGTGGATGTCTGATCGAGGACGGAGATCTGGAGCTCGGCGAGGCCGGTGGTGATGTCGGTGAGGACGAGCTGGTACTGCATGGGGGAGGATGGATCGATCTTGGCGACGGAGGTCCAGGTCAGGGTCTGGGTGGAGGTGGAAAGCGTGGCGCCCTGGGTGGGGAAGGTGACGGTGGGAACGCCCGAGGGTGCGGGAGAGGCAATGGAGAAGCTGACGGACGCAAACCTCCCGCA
>PKYI01000136.1 GCA_003133645.1 Acidobacteriota bacterium
GTGAGGACACGGCCGCATGACCACCTTCACCCTCGGTGAGCTTGGTCATGCGGCCGTGTCCTCACGCGCCGCGGCCTGCGCGCCGATTTCCCCACGGGGTTCCGGATGTGCGCGCGGGCCGGGGCAGTGTCACTTCGTGACTCGAGTGTTGAAGCGCTTCAACACCTCGTCGGTGAGGTCCACCGAATCGTCGGCGTAGACGAGCCCCGACTGGAACTTGTTGAAGATCACCAGGAGCTTCCTCTCTTTTCCCAGCTCCTGAATGATCGGCATGATCTGCTTCTCGAGCCCGTCCAGCTCCTTGCGCTTGGCGTCCTCGAGCTGCTGCTGGGCGTCGTCGTCAAAGCGCTTGAGCGCGATCGACTTGTCCTCGATCTGCTTCTGCAGGTCGGCGATCTTACTGTCGGTGAGCGTCGAGCGCTGCGACTCGAGCTGCTTCTGGAGACCGTTGATCTCGTCCGTCAACTTCTTGCGCTCGGCGACCTTCTCGTCCTGCGCCTTCTTCAGGCGGACCATCGCCTCTTTGCCCGCCGCGGAGTCCTGGACGAGCAGGTTCACGTCGATCACGGCGACCGCAAGCTTCGGAGGCTCCTGGGCCTTCGCCGGGGCCGCCACAGCCGCAACAATCGCCGCCACCACCACCGCCAGGTAGATCTTCATGTCCGCCTCCTTTTCCTCTGCGTCGCCGGCGCCTCGTCCGGGGCGGCGCATTCTACCATCCGGCCGAGGTTGCCCCACCCGCCGCGGTGCGCGACAATCGCGGCTCCCGGGGAGGGACCATGCGGCCGTTCGACGAGATGGACCAACGTGCAGTCGCCGCGGTGCGGGTGCTTGCGGTGGACGAGGTGGAGAAGGCGCGCTCCGGACACCCCGGCATGCCCCTGGGGGCGTCCCCGATGGCGTACGTGCTGTGGAGCCGCTTCCTCCGCCATGACCCCGCCGACCCGGCGTGGGCGGACCGCGACCGCTTCGTGCTCTCCGCCGGCCACGCTTCCGCGATGCTGTACGCGCTGCTCCACCTGTTCGGTTACGGCCTGCCGATCGAGGAGCTGAAGTGCTTCCGCCAGTGGGGCTCGAAGACGCCGGGGCACCCGGAACACGGGCTCACTCCGGGCGTCGAGTGCACGACCGGCCCGCTCGGGCAGGGGCTGGCGACAGCCGTGGGCATGGCGCTCGCTGAGCGCCACCTCGCGGCGCGGTTCAACCGCGACGGCATGCCGGTCGTTGGCCACC
The DNA here is from genome assembly GCA_003133645.1 of Acidobacteriota bacterium. Classification (GTDB taxonomy): domain Bacteria; phylum Acidobacteriota; class Thermoanaerobaculia; order Thermoanaerobaculales; family Thermoanaerobaculaceae; genus RBG-13-68-16. Next base: position 1,234 of record PKYI01000136.1, read on the forward strand.
GGACCTGGGTGATCGCGAGCGACGGCGACATGATGGAGGGGATCTCGCACGAGGCGGCGTCGCTCGCCGGCCACCTCCGGCTCGGCCGTCTGACGGTGCTGTACGACGACAACCACGTCACCATCGAGGGTTCCACCGACCTCGCCTTCTCCGAGAACGTGGAGGCGCGCTTCGCCGCCTATGGGTGGCGCACGTTCCACGTCCATGACGGCAACGACCTCGCCGCGATTGCGGCGGCGCTCGAGCAGGCCACCGCCGCCGAGGACGCACCCGCGCTGGTCCGCGTTCGCACCCACATCGGCTGGGCAAGCCCCAAGCAGGACAGCTGCAAGGCGCACGGCGAGCCGCTCGGGCCGGAGGCGGCCGCGGCGACCCGCACGGCACTGGGGTGGACGATCGCAGAGCCGTTCGTCATCCCCGAAGAGATCAGGCAGCGCTTCCGCGAGCACGGGCAACGCGGCGCGGCGCTGCACGGCGCCTGGGTGGAGCTGCTCGAGCGCTACCGGCACGCCTATCCTGGGGAGGCCGCCGAGTTCGAGCGCCGCCTCGCCGGCGAGTTGCCGGCCGGGTGGGACGAGGCGCTGCCGTCGTTCCCCCCGGGGTCGCAGCTCGCGACCCGCCAGGCCTCGGGCAAGACTCTCAACGCCCTCGCGCCGGGGCTCCCGGAGCTGTTCGGCGGCGCGGGCGACCTCGCCCCCTCGACCGACACGCTGCTCGCCGGCGAGCCCTCCGTGGTGCCCGGCTCGTTCGGCGGCCGCAACCTGCATTTCGGGATCCGCGAGCATGCGATGGCGGCGGCCGCGAACGGCGTCGCGCTGCACGGCGGGATGCGGGCGTTCGTCGCGACGTTCTTCGTCTTCTCCGACTACCTGCGGCCCGCGATGCGGCTGGCGGCGCTGATGGAGCTGCCGGTGACCTACGTGTTCACCCACGACTCGATCGGCCTCGGCGAGGACGGCCCGACGCACCAGCCGGTCGAGCACATGGTCGCGCTGCGGGTGATCCCCAACATGGTCGCGCTGCGTCCCGGCGACGCCAACGAGACCGCCCAGGCGTGGCGGGTGGCGCTCGAGCGCCGCGACGGGCCCACCGCGCTCGTGCTCACCCGGCAGAAACTTCCGGTGCTCCCACCGCCCCCAGCCGGCGCCGTGGCGCGCGGCGCATACATCCGCACCGAGGCGGCCGGCGGCGCGCCGGAGGTCGTGCTCATCGGCACCGGCTCCGAACTCGCCCTGGCGCTCGCGGTGCGCGAGGAGCTTGAAGCGCACGGCGTCCCGACCCGCGTGGTCTCGGCGCCGTCGCTGGAACTCCTCGGCCGCCAGAGCGACGCCTACCAGCGTGAAGTGCTCGGGCCCCGCCACGCCCTGCGCGTCGCGATCGAGGCCGGCCGCGGACAGGGGTGGCACCGCTGGGTCGGCGACGGCGACATCGTCAGCCTGAACCGGTTCGGCGCCTCGGCGCCCGGCCCCGAGGTGATGGCCCACCTCGGGTACAGCGCCGCGGCCGTGGCCGCTCGGGTCACCGCCGCCCTCGCCGCTCGAAGTTGGTCGCCGGTCGAGGCGCGCGTGCCGGATGCGCTGCGCCCCGCGGCCGACGCCGCCCGCGAGCGCCTGCACGTCGCACGCGCCGCTGAACGCCTCGTCGCCCGCGACAGTTCCCTGTGGGGGGACGCCGCCGCCGCCAGCGCCGCCCGCCGGCTGGGGTGGCTCGACCTCCCCGACCGTTCCCGCCGCGAGCTGCCTGAGTTGGAGCGGCTCGCCGCCGCCCTCGCCGCCGACGGCGCGCGGACCCTCGTCCTGCTCGGCGTGGGCGGCTCGAGCCTCGCGCCCGAAGTGCTGCGGGCAACGTTCGGCACGCCGGCGGGCCGCGACCTGGTCGTGCTCGACACCACCGACCCCGACCGCATCGGCGAGGCGCTGCGCGCGCTCGAACCGGCCTCCGTCGCGGTCGTGGCGATCAGCAAGTCGGGCACGACCGCCGAGACCTGCGCGCTACTCGAGATCATGTGGGAGGGCGTCCACGCCGCCCTGGCGGAGCGCGCCGGCGGCCGCTTCGTCGCGGTCACGGAGCCCGGCACGCCACTCGCGCGCCTGGCCCGCGAGCGCGGGTTTCGCGCCGTGCTCGACCACCCGGTGGACGTGGGCGGGCGCTACTCGGCGCTCTCGCCGGTGGGCATCTTCCCGGCGGTGTGGCTCGGGGCCCCCGCCGAGGAGCTGCTGGCCGCCGGGGAGCGCGCCCTCACGCGCCTCGACGACGGCCACCCCGCCGTGGAGCTGGCGGTCCTGATGGCGGCCGCCGCCACGCACGGGTGGGGCAAGCTCGCCTGGGCGGCGTCGCCGGCGCTCAGCGCGCTCGGCGCCTGGGCCGGGCAACTCGTCGCCGAGAGCACCGGCAAGGACGGGCGCGGGATCCTCCCGCTCGTGCTCGACCGCCCGCCGGCAGCGGCAGAGGCGTGGCCAGGGACCGTCTTCCTCTCGCCCCGACTCGCCGGCGAGGACACGACGGCGCTCGACCGCGCGCTCGACGGAGTTGCCGCGACCAACCCCGTCGTTCGCTGGCGCCTCGCTCCGGAAGGTCTCGGCGAGGCGTTTGTAACGCTCGAGCTGGCCACCGCGCTCGCCGGCTACCTGCTCGGCGTCAACCCGTTCGACGAGCCCGACGTAGTGCGCGTCAAGGAGAGGGCGCGCGCCGCGCTCGTCGGCGGCCGTCTCGCGGCGCCGTCCGCGACCCCGGCGCCGCGGGCGGCGCTCGCTGAGCACCTGCGCGGC
>PKYI01000153.1 GCA_003133645.1 Acidobacteriota bacterium
CCGGCGTCCGCCCGGTCCTCTCCAGCCACGCCGAAAGCCCCTCCGCCGCGTCGCGCGAGGAGGCGGTGTGGGAGGAGCGCGGCCTGGTTTCGACCGCGGGCGGCAAGCTCACCACGTTTCGCGCCACCGCCGGCAAGGTCGTCGATGCCGCGGTGAAGCTCCTCCCCGAGGCGCGCCGGGAAAGCGTTGCTCCGCAACAGACCGCGGCGGTGGCGCTGCCGTGGCGCGCCGATCCGGCCGCGCTGGCGCGCGGCCTCGCCGCGATGGGCGTTGCGGAGGACATAGGCCGCGGGATGGCGCGGCGCCTGGGCGCGCTCGCGTTGCCCGCGGCGGCCTCCGGCGCGGCGCTGCGGCCGCTCGCCGAGGGGCTCGACCTGTGCGCGGCCGAGCTGGTGTGGCAGCTGCGGTTCGGCGGCGTCGTGCACCTCGAGGACCTGCTGCTGCGGCGCGTGCGCCTGGGGATGTGGCAGCCGCGGCGGTGCCTCGAGCTCGCGCCCTCGCTGCGGCCGCTGCTGCGCCGCGCCGCAGGGTGGACGGCCCCGCGCTGGAACGCGGAGCTGGCGCGGCTGGAGCGGGCGGTCGCCAACTGGCTGCCGGCGGAGGCTGGATGAGTCCGACACTGATCCTCGTCAACCCAACGGCGGGCGGCGGCCGCGCCGCCGGTTTCTGGGAGCGCTTGCGGCCGCACGCCGAGCGCCTCGCACCCGTCCACGTGGTGACCCCCGCGGGCGCGGACGCCTCGCGTCGCGCGGTCCTCGAGGCGGTCGAGGCGGGGTGCGAGCGCGTCGTCGCGGTGGGCGGCGACGGCACCGCGCACCTGGCGGCCGGCGTGCTACTGGGGTGCGGGGCGGCGGCGACCCTCGGCATCGTGCCGGCCGGAACCGGCTCCGACCTCGCCCGGCCGCTCGCCATCCCGCGCGATCCGGTGCAGGCGCTGCGCCGGGCGCTGCTCGGCCCGCCGGTCGCAATCGACGCCGGCCGCTGCGACGGCGAGCGCGGCGGCTTCTTCTTCGTCAACATCGCCTCGGCGGGGGTCTCGGGCATGGTGGACGAGACCGTCAACGCGGTGGCGAAGCGCGGCCGCACCACGTTCCTGCGCTGCACCCTCACGGCGCTGCGCCGCTACCGCTGCGTCCCGGTGCGCGTCTGGGCCGACGGGGAGGAGTGGTTCGCGGGGCCGATCCTGCTCCTCGCGGTGGCCAACGGCACGACGTTCGGCAAGGGGATGCGGGTCGCCCCCGGGGCGCTCCTCGACGACGGGCTGTTCGACGTCGTGCTGGTGGGCGAGGTCAGCGGGCTCCAGCTCGCCCGCCGCCTGCCGCAGCTCTACTTCGGCCGCCACCTCGGCGCCAAGCCGGTGCGCTTCCGGCAGGCGCGCGAGGTGCGCCTCGAGCCGGAGACGCCGCTGCCGCCGTTCGACGTGGACGGCGAGACCTACCCGAGCGGGGCGGTGACGTTCCGGGTGCTGCCGGCCGCCCTGCGGGTCGCGGGCCCCTTGCTCGCCAAACCCGCGCCCGCGCGGTAACCTCTGGACATGGCCAAGGCAATCCGCATCCACGCAACCGGAGGTCCGGAGGTGCTGCGCTGGGAAGAGGTCGAGGTGGGCCGCCCCGGGCCCGGCGAGGTGCTCGTCCGCCAGACGGCGGTCGGCCTCAACTACCTCGACACCTACCACCGCTCGGGGCTGTACGCGCTGCAGCTGCCGGCGGTGATCGGCTCCGAGGCGGCGGGGGTGGTCGAGGAGGTCGGCCCCGGCGTGGCCGAGGTGAGGCCCCGGGATCGGGTCGCCTACGCCGGCGTGGCCGGCGCGTACGCCGAGGCGCGCGTGATCGCGGCCGACCGCCTCGTGCCGCTGCCGCCCGCGATCGACGACCGCACCGCGGCCGCCGCCATGCTCAAGGGGATGACGGCGCAGTACCTGCTACGGCGGACGTGCCCGGTCGCCGCGGGCGACGCGGTGCTGATCCACGCCGCGGCGGGCGGAGTCGGCCTCATCGCCTGCCAGTGGGCAAAGAAGCTCGGCGCGGTGGTGATCGGCACCGTCTCGACCGAGGCGAAGGCCAAGCTCGCTCGCGAGCACGGCTGCGAGTTCCCGATCGTGACCGGCCGCGAGGACTTCGTGGCGCGGGTGCGGGCGATCACCGGCGGCCGCGGCGTCCGGGTCGTCTACGACTCGATCGGCAAGGACACCTGGGACGGCTCGCTCGACTGCCTGCAGCCGCTCGGCATGATGGTCACGTTCGGGAACAGTTCGGGGCCGGTCCCGGCGATCTCGCCGCTGGTGCTCTCGGCGAAGGGGTCGATCTTTCTCACCCGTCCCTCGCTGATGACGTACGTCGCGCGCCGCTCCGACCTGCTCGCGACCGCCGCCGAGCTGTTCAACGTGATCGCGAGCGGCGCGGTGAAGATCGAGATCAACCAGACCTACCCGCTCGCCGAGGCCGAACGCGCCCACCGCGACCTCGAGGCCCGCCGCACGACCGGCTCGAGCGTCCTGCTGCCGTAGATGTCAGGCGGTCTGCGGAGGTTGCCCTCCACGGTCAACCCGACGTGTGCCAGGGTAAGCCTGGACAAGAGGGACGTGGGCTTCTCGCTGTTCCACTCACCATCAATAATGCCAATACGCATGGACGTGATACCGCTGTGGGACTGCTCCGGCCGCGCTTGACAAGGTTGTGATCGGGCCTATACTCGGATCCTATAAAGAGGAATTTATTAACCTCTAATTTTTCGCTCGATCCGTGTGACTGATCGGGCCAGGATTTAGCGAAGTATGGGTGGGGACTAACCAAAAGAGGAGATAGAGCAATGAGGCAATACCTGGCAGCTTTACGGATGCGATGCATTCTCGCAGTCGTGGCATTTGCCGCACTCAGCCTGAGCATTGGCACTGCACAGGCGCAGACGGTCACCGAGTACAGTAGCGGCATCACGGCGAATTCAGGGCCTGCGGAGATTGCATCCGGCCCCGACAGCAATCTCTGGTTCACGGAGTACGCTGGCCAGCGTATCGGGCAAATCACCCCGGCCGGGGTCGTGACCGAGTACACCCTCAGCGCTGGCGCATTTCCTGGCGGCATTGCCGCCGGCCCGGACAGCAACCTGTGGTTCACGGAATACGGCGCCAACAAAATCGGACGCATTACCACGGCCGGGGTCGTGACCGAGTTCGCCGTCCCCACGGCCAGTGCGGGGCCTTACGGCATCACGGCATACGGCAGCGACCTGTGGTTCGCGGAGAGCAGCGGCAACCGCATCGGACGCATTACCACGGCCGGGGCCGTGACCGAGTTCGCCGTCCCCACGGCCAGTGCGGGGCCTTACGGCATCACGGCCGGTCCAGACGGCAATCTCTGGTTCACCGAGTCAAATATCGATCGCATCGGGCGCTTCAACCCGAACACATCGGTCTTCACCGAGTTCGGCGGCATCACCGCTGGTGCGACGCCTCTGGGCATCTCGGCCGGTGCGGACGGCAACCTGTGGTTCACGGAGCGAAGCACGAACAAGATCGGGCGCATTACTACGACCGGCGCTGTCAGCGAATTTGCCGCCGGCATCACCGCCCTTGCAGCTCCCGAGGGCATCACGGCGGGCCCGGACGGCAGCCTGTGGTTCACCGAGAACAACGGCAACCGCATCGGGCGCATCACGCCGCTCGGGGCCGTCACCGAGTTCAGCACCGGCATCACGCCTGTCTCGTCGCCGCAGGGCATCACGCTCGGCCCCGACGGCAAAATATGGTTCACGGAATACGCCGGCAACCGCATCGCGAAGATCAGCGTCGGCGCGGATCTGACGATCGGCAAGACCCACGCCGGCAACTTCGCCTTGGGTCAAACCGGCGCGCAGTACACGATCACGGTCTCGAATGTCGGCACCAGCGAAACCAACGGCACCACGGTTTCCGTGACAGACACACTGCCGGTGGGGCTGAGCGCCACGGCGCTGTCCGGCACCGGCTGGGCCTGTGTGCTGGGTACGCTGACGTGTACCCGGGCGGACGTGCTGGCCGCGGGAGCTTCCTACCCACTGATCACGCTGACCGTGGACGTCGCGGCGAACGCCCCGGCATCGGTCACCAACACGGTGTTCGTGAGCGGCGGCGGCGATGTCAACGGCGCCAACAACATCGGCAACGATCCCACGACCGTATCGAGCCCGACGGCTACGCCAACGGCGACCCCGACGGCGTCGGCCGCACCGATTCCGGCCACGGGTCGCGGTGGCCTTTTGGTCCTGCTCGCGCTCCTGGCTATCTCCGGATTCCTGATCCTGCGCACCAAGTAGTGGCCTGGTCACTCGAGGACATGATGGCCCGCGGGATTTTCTCGCGGGCCGCTTCGATTTTGGGTCACCCATTAGTCGGCGGTGTCAAGAGTATGGATACGACATATACGAATGGGGCACCAATAGAATTGACGCACGCTTCAGTCGGATCCCCATGGAAGACAGCGCGTGAGGCCCGCTTGGTCCGGCCTGATGTCAACCTTACAGGTGTCTGAGTAGTAGGTGCCAGGTGTGTGCCAGGCGAAGATTGGGAGAGTATTGCGTACCACTGACCCCGATGCTCAACCTACCGTTGGTCCAGTTTTCCGGGGCGGGTCATGGACGGAATGGCTGAGAATCTGGGTGGGATCCAATCAGGTGGCGCTTTCGGGGAGGGTGAATCGGTGCCAGATTGGTGCCACGTCCACGCATGTTGACAATATTGATCGTGGGCGATCGGCACGTCTGCGAATCGGCTTCTCAATACTCTGCTCCGTGGGCACAGTGGTTTGGCATAGGAGCTAACGATGGCGTCGTTTGCACAGGCGACAAACCGGTCGATCGCGACAGCGCGGCGGGTACACTGCCCGAGTGGCGGCCGCCCCCATTCACTCGGGGAGGTTCGGCCGTCCCACCGTTCGTGTCGAGGCCCGAGGCCCGGAGGGTGCGACGGCGGCCGGCCACCGGGAACAACCGGCACCCGACAACTGTTCTCTCAACCGCACAGGAGGCTCCTATGAAGGGAACATCGCTCGTTCTCGCCGCTTTCGTCGTGGCCGCGCCGGCGCTCGCCCAGGGGATGAAAGCGGCTGCGCCGGCCGGTATGGTCGGAGCGTTGAAGACATCGTTCGACGCCGTGGGGGGCTACATCGTCCGCAGCGCGGAAGAGATGCCGGAGGCCGACTTCGCGCTCAAGCCGACGCCGGAGGTCCGCAGCTTCGGCCAGATCCTCGGCCACGTCGCCGACGCCAACAACCTGTTCTGCTCGGCCGTCCTCGGCCAGGCCAACCCGTCGCCCGGCATTGAGAAGGGCAAGACGTCGAAGGCGGACCTCGTGGCGGCGCTGAAGGCGTCCTATGGGTACTGCGACCAGGCGTACGCGATCTCGGACGCCGAGGCCGGCAAGACGGTCAAGCTCTTCGGCCACGAACGTCCCCGCTTCAACGGCCTGCTCGCGAACGCCACGCACAACTGGGAGCACTACGGGAACCTCGTCACCTACCTGCGGATGAAGGGACAGGTGCCGCCCTCGAGCCAGCCGAAGAAGTAGGGCCGCCTCGCGACTCGACCGGCCCTCGGCTCCGTCGCCGCTCGGTGCCGAGCTGGCACGGAGCCAGGATCGACTGAGCCCTCAGCCGTCGACTTCCCAGTGGAAGCGCAGCACGGCGAACGCGCCGAACGCCAGGGCGCAGCCAGTGAGCAGCGCGATCGGGAGCGCGGCGGCGGCAAAGCCGAGGCCGCGCCAGGTCGTGGCGTCGAGGCCGTCCATCGCCCAGCGGGTCGGGATCACGACGGTCAGCTTCTGGCAGGCACCCCGGGAACACGAACGTTGGCACCCACGCGCCGCCGAGCATCACCTTTGACAATCGCGGACGACCTCAAGAGTTCCATCGGCGTCACCGCCGCCGGCGCCCACCGTTCCTGACACCCAATGCCCGTGAGGACAACCCGGATTCTCAATCCGGGTCGGCGGACGCTCGGGCTGGGAGTCCGCTTTGCCGCCGGAGCCACTCGACCTCGGTGTCGAAGTAGCCCGGCTCGTAGCCGAGGTAGCGCCGTTCGCCGTCGCGGCCCGCCTCGAATCGGAGGATGCCGTGGTCGGCCTGCGGGAAGACCTTGATCTGGATGGGCCGACCCAGGACCTGCAGCCGCTCCAGGACCGCGATGCTCCACGCGGTCGGCGTGCTGTGATCCTCGCCACCGAAGATCCACAGGCTGGGAGTCGAACGCAGTGAGGCCAGCGTCGGGGCCGGGTCGTAGAGGCGATCGATGAACGGTTTGCCGCCAGTCGGCTCGAGCTTCCACCGAGCGTAAAGGCGAATCGCCCACAGCGGCAGGCGCGAGGACGTGATGAACCCGAGCGCCGAGTTGCTCCCCTTCGCCGCCTGGAACCAGGGCTCCTTCTTGGCGGCGTCGAGGGCGCGCCCAAGCTCGCCCCAGCGATCCTCGCCGCGGTCGATCATCGCCCCGATCAGGCCGGAAACCGCGTCGGCCCGCGCGATCGCTTCGTCCCCGAACCCCTTTTCGCGGAGGGCGTAGGCGTACCCCCAACGATCCTGGGCCATGACCGGCACGGTGGGGCCGAAGCCGATCAGGAGGCTGCGAATCTTGCCGTCTCGCAGGGCGGCGAGTGGTGCGATCCAGCCGCCCTGACTGAAACCTGCGAGGGAAATGCTCTTGGGTTCGATCTCCGGGCGAGTGCGGAGCCAGTTGACAGCCGCGACCGCGTCTCCGGCAAGGACATCGAAGTTCTGTGTGTACCGCCCCTCCGACCGCCCGGTGCCGCGCTTGTCGTACACCAGGGTGGCAATTCCGTTCGCAGCGAACAGGTAGGGCTCGAAGGAGCTGTCGACCGCGCTGTCCTCCTCCGAGCCTTGCACGATCACGACCGCCGGGAATGGACCTTTGCCGGCGGGCGCCACCAGCTTGCCGCGCAGCGTCAGCCCGTCGCCGCGGAAGGTGAAGATCGTCTCCGGCAGCGGCAGGCGCCTCGCACTCTGGTCGCGCCCATCCCGCCGCCAGGTGAAGCCCCTGGGGTCGCCCGTGGGCCCGCCCTGAAACGTCAGGTGCACCAGGACCGGCCGCCGCTCCTCCCAATCGGGGCCGGCCTCGTACGACGCCTCGCCGACCGGCCGCAGGGCTGCGCTCTCCCCGTCCATCATGCGATAGCGAAGCTCGCGCCCCTCGCGGGGTGTGACGACGACGAGCCGCCCATCGTCGAGCCGGTAGGCGCCGTTGTACCGGATGTCCATAGGCTCCCCTCGCAGCCACAGGACGGCGGCGACCGCCAGAGCGGCGACGATCCCGGCCAGGACGATTAAGGTATTTCTCTTGGTCCGTTTCACGACTCACCTCGAGGACCAGTTCCTGCGTTGGGCCGCCCGGGTGCGCCGCCGCGCGACGTCGGGGGGTTGGCCGAGCGCTTGACGAGGTTCGCGACATCGGCCCGCAGCTTCTCCGCTAACCCGGGCTCGAGGCCGCTGTACCTGGCGACGACCCGCCCAGATGCATCCAGGAGCACCGTGAGTGGAAGTCCGCTGCCCAGTCTGCTGTGAAACGAGCCGTCGAGGTCCACCAGCGTCGGCAGTCCGACCCGCGCTCCCGCCAGGTACGGCGCGAGATGCACGCGCGCTTCCGCAGCGGATTGGAACCCTTCCAGCGTGTTCACCAGGAACACCTTGACGGGAAGGTGGGTGCTCCGCGCCCGGCGAGCGAATTCCTCGACGACCGGAAGCGTCAGCCGGCAAGGGGCGCACCAGCTCGCCCAGAACTCCAGGACCAGCGGGGAGCCCCCCTGCCGATCCAAGCGCACCAGGGTCCCCTCGAGATCGACCAGGACCACGCCCGAGAGCGGCGCCTCCACCTCCTTCCTCGGCCGATCGATCTCGCTGAACCGCGACACCACGGCGGCGCCCGGCGCCGGCTCGGGGAGGTCCGGTGTCCGTCCGTCGGGGACTAGGTGGTAGCGGGCCGTGCCCAGAATCGGCGGCTGTCCCGGCGCTGGGGCCACCTCGAGGTCGAGCTCGCGGAGGAGGCCCGAAGCATCGTCGAACCGGGCCTTGACCGAACCGTTGCTGGCTCGCAGCACGACCTGCCGTTCGGGTTTTCCGTCGGCGCCGGTCGAGGCGGCACAACCGACGATGGCCGGAGAAGCCAGGAACTTGAGCGCGAACGCCTGGATCCGCTCGCTCGGTGTCGCGGCCGCGCCGAGCAAGGCCGGCACCGGCACGAGCGGCGGCCCGATCCCTTCGAACGCGGCATCCACGGCGGCCTGCAGGCCGCTCCCGATCGGGCGCATCACGACGGTGTCGGCCCTGTTGCCCGCGAAGCCGAACAGGCGGCCGGCACGGACCAGCACGACGTACCCCTGAGGCATGCGGAGGTAGAGGTCGATGCCCGGACCGAAGCCGAACTCCAACGTTTCGTGGTGAACCGGCGCCCCGGGAACGCGAATGTCGTAGCTTGCACCCCCGGTCAGAGAGGTCGCCTCCCGATACGCACGGCCGGCCCGTTCGAGCGTCGCAGCCGCATCGCAGGGCGCGGGGTTCTGGGCTCCACCCAGCGCCGGCATCACGGCGAAGCCGGCGCTCAGGGCGAATGCGATGAGGCCGGCGCCCATCCGGCACGTTCGTTTCGTCTTCGCTTCGTTCCCGGTGTGTGAGCGTAGTTTCATGTCTATTAACGTGAGGCCTCGTTCCCCGGTTGTCGTCCGAGGGAACGCCCAGGCGTTTTTTCGGACGTCGGAGTGCCTTGGGCGGGTGGCACCCCGGGTTCGCGACGATCCCAGCGCGTCATCCGAGCGGATCGCCGCAGGGTGTCCGGCGAGACCGGGGGTCCGGAATGGCGTTCCTGCGCTTTGTTGGACGCGGCCGGCCCGCCTCAGGCCGCCTCGACGTCTTCGTTGCTGGCACGCAGACGCACGCCGTGCGCATGGCGCCCCAGATGGTCCAACCTCAGTCCGCAGCCCGGGCCAGGACCTCGGCCGGTCGAGGCGCCGGTTCTCCACCGCAACCGATGCGAGTGGTTCGAGAAGGAATCGTGTCGTGGTCGCGCCTCCCGCCGGTATACTCGCGGAGGTCCGAGCATCGTCATGATCCTCTCGCTCACAAACGCGCTCCAGCTCCTGGCGGTCTTCCAGTGTGCGTTCTTTGCCGTCTTCCTCCTTGTCCGGCGTTCCAGGCTCGATCCTCCTACAAACCTCAGCCTGTCGGCGATCCTTGGCCTCCTCGCGGTCCACCTCTCCACGATCCTGCTGCAGCAGGCGGGCCGGATCCCCTGGGGCGTGACGCCCGCGCACTTGTCGGGTCTCCTCTACGGTCCGTTGTTCCTCGTCTTCATCCGCTCGCTGACCTTCCGGCGCCGGCTGCAGCCCGCGGACGGCCTCCACCTGCTGCCCGCCGGGTTGGCGCTTTGCCTCCTCGTCGCGGGCGTCCTCCTACCGGAGATCCTGGCGGTGGGCGTGTTCGTCAGCCTCGGCGCCTATCTCGTGTCGGCGGTGGCGACGGTCCATCAATATCGACGGGTCCTCGCCAGCACCCGGTCCGATGCGCGGAGGATCCCGTACGCGTGGCTCTCCTTCGCGGTGGCGGGGCTCATGGTCATCTACGCGCTCGACCTGGCCTCCTTCATGGTGGGGGAGGCCGGACAGGGCGACTCTGCGCTCCTCACGGCGCTCCGGTCCGCCGCGCTCCTCATCTACGTGACGGGTTTCGTGGTCGGCGCGCTCGAACAGCCGCGGTTGTTCGCCGGCGTCAGCGAGGAGGAGCGCACGCTCATCTCGGCGCCGGCAGCGACGCGGCTCGGGTCCGAGGAACTCGCAGACCTGGAGCAACTCGAGTCGCTCGTGGCGGAGAAGCGGCCTTACCTGGATCCGGAGCTCACACTTCTCGAGCTGGCGCGGATTGCCCGCCTGCCTGCTCGTCGCCTCTCCAGGCTGGTGAACCGCGGTCGCTCCCAGACGTTCTCGGAGTGGATCAACGACTACCGGATCGAGGAAGCAAAGCGGCTTCTAGCGGGAGCCGGGAATGCATCATCGACGATCCTCGACGTCCTGTACCGAGCCGGCTTCAGCTCGAAGTCCACGTTCAACGCGGTGTTCAAGGAGAGAACGGGGCTCACGCCGCGCGAGTTCCGGCGGCGCGCACAGGGGTCGCCCTCGTCGAGATGAGGCTGGCGGGGACCGAGGCGCAGTCGGCTTGCCGAAGTAAGAGCGCTTCCTCTAAAGGGAGGCGCGTGTGGTCCGGGTCCCCCAGGAGGGATCGGCTGAGCCCTCAGCCGTCGACTTCCCAGCGGAAGCGCAGCACGGCGAGCGCGCCGAAGACCAGGGCGCAGCCGGTGAGCAGCACGATCGGGAGCGCGGCGGCCGAGAAGCCGAGGCCGCGCCAGGTCGTGGCGTCGAGGCCGTCCATCGCCCAGCGGGTCGGGATCACGACGGTCAGCTTCTGCAGCCACGCGGGGAACACGAACGTCGGCACCCACGCGCCGCCGAGCATCACCATGAACAGGGTCGTGACGATCGCCAGCCCGCGCGTCGCCTCGGGGGTCTTGCCGAGGGCGGCGATCAGCAGCCCCCACGCCGCGGTCATCAGCGAGAACGCCGCGCACACCCCGAGGAACCCCGCCACGCTGCCCGCGATGCGCACGCCGAAGACGACGCCGGCGAACGCGAACAGCACCATCAGGACGAACATCGAAGTCAGCGCGGCGCTCGTCGCCCGGCTGCCGAGCAGGACGCCCCGCGACAGCGGCGCGGCGCCCAGGCGCTTCCACACGCCGGTGTGGCGCTGCGTCAGCAGGCCGATACCGACCTCGATCCCCATGAACAGGATGAACTGGATCCCCATCCCGCCGAACGAGTGCGCGTACCCGTTGTACTTGACGCCCGCGCCCGAGGTCACCGCCTCGGTCTTCACCTGGTAGGGGACGGTGAGCCCGGCGCTCGGCGCCGGCCGGCCGGACGCCGTGTCGGCGTCCCGCACCGCGTTCCACCCGTCGAGACCGTGGAGCAGCTCGCGCAGGCTCGTCTTCTGGTCGGCCGGCATGGTGCTCGTGTCGAGCTGCGCGAGCGTGTCCTTCACCATGGCGCGGCCGGTCGGGCCGTTGAACATCTCCTTGCTCACCGCCTCCATCACGTGGCCGGTGAGGATCCCCTCGACCATCCCCATCTCCGCGCCGTGCGACGGGTCGTAGAGCACGCCGATCTCGGGCTTGGCCGCCGCGCCGTTGAAGAACGCGCGCCCCGCGTCGGCGCCGAACCCCTTGGGGATGACGAAGGCGACCGTGGCCTTGCCCTTGCGCACGGCCTCGCGCGCCTGCTCCAGGGTGGCGGTCCTCATGGCGAGGTTCTTGTCGGCGGTCAGGGCGGCGGTGATCTCGCGCGAGACCGTGCTGCCGTCCTGGTCCACGGCCAGCACCGGGATGCGGCTGGGCTCAGTCGAAGCGCCGCCGCCCCCAAAGATGTAGCCGAAGAACGACCCGATCGCGATCGGCGCGGCGATTGTCATCAGCAGCGCGCGCCGGTTGCGAAAGAACAGCTTCAGGTCCTTGGCGGTGAGGGCGAGGAACGGGGCGAGCATCAGTCGCGCAGGCTCCTTCCCGTGAGCGTGAGGAACACCGTCTCGAGGCTGGCCCGCTCGCTCGCGACGTGCGAGAACGGATGGCCGTGCTCGACCAGCCACAGCAGGATCCCCGGCGAATCGGCCGCCAAATCGCGGATCCCGATGCTCAGCGTCCCGCCGTCCACTTCCACCGACTGGACGCCCGGGAGCGCCCGCAGGTCCTCGGGCCGCAGGCCGTCCGCCTTCGCGCCCTCGAGCTCGACGGTCAGGACGTTCGCGACGGGGAGGAGGCGGTGCAAGCCCTGCAGCGTGTCGTCCGCGATCACCTTGCCGTGGTCGATGATCACCATCCGGTCGCAGAGGCGCTCGGCCTCCTCCATGTAGTGGGTGGTGTAGAGCAGCGTCTTGCCGCGCTGCTTGAGCGTCTCGAGGTTGTCGAAGATGGCGTTGCGGCTCTGCGGGTCCACGCCCACCGTCGGCTCGTCGAGCAGCAGCAGCTGCGGGTCGTGCAACAGCGCCGCCGCCAGGTTGAGCCGGCGCATCATGCCGCCGGAGAACCCGCTGACCTTGTCCTTGCCCCGCTCGGCGAGCCCCACCAGGTCGAGCGCCGCGTCGATCGCGCGCCGCCGCTGCGCCCGGTCCATGCCGTACAGCGCCCCGAACAGGTGGAGGTTCTCGCGGGCGGAGATCTCCGGGTAGAGGCCGATGTCCTGGGGGACGAGGCCGATCGCGCGCTTCGCCGGGTCCGTGTCGCCCGCGAGCGCCCGCCCGTCGATGAGCACCGTGCCGGAGTCGGGTCGCAGCAGGCCCGCGATCATCGACACGGTCGTGGTCTTGCCGGCCCCGTTCGGCCCGAGCAGCCCGATCGTCTCGCCCCGGCCCGCCTTCAGGCTGACCCCGTCCACCGCGACGATGTCGCCGTAGCTCTTACGGAGTGCGGTCACTTCCAGCATGGGCTGTCGCCTCGGGGGCGTACCCGTAACGATACGACGAAAACCTACGGAAGTTCCCGCCGGCCGCTCCGCTCGCCCACCACCGGTCATCGCGAGGCCCCGGAGTCCCGCGCAGCGGGACGAGGGGGCCGTGGCGATCTCGTGCCCGTCAGGCAGCCAACTGCGCTCCTTGCGCCTCCTCGCAGCGCTATCCTCCGCCCGTGGTCACGTACCCTGTCCCCCGGGTAGCCGGTCTGCGCCGGCAGTACGAGGCGAGCGACGCCCAGCACACGCTGGAGCCACCGCCCGCCGAGCCGCTGCAGCAGGACGCCGAGCGGCTGCGCGCGGCGCTCGAGGCCGCGCAGGCTCCGGGGGTTCGCCGCGCGGGCCAGGAACTGCTCGACCACCTCGCGGCGTTCTACCGCGTGCCGGCGCCCCGGCTCAAGATCCTGGGCGTGCGGCCGCACCGGGTTCGGGACGGCCACCTGGAGTCCGAGCTCCACGGCGACTACACGCTGGCGACCGGCGTCCTCCGGGCGTGGATGCGCACGGCGATCCTCGGCAAAGTGACGAGCTACCGCGGCATGCTCAACACGCTCCTGCACGAGTTCGCCCACCACCCCGACGTCCAGCTCTTCGAATGGTCCGACACGCCCCACACGCGCGGCTTCTACTGGAGAGTCGACGCCCTGTACCACCTGGCCCTGGGCACGCCCGCCGACAAGCGCAAGCCTCTGGTCTGGATCAGGATCGGCACGCGCTGGCGCATCGACTGGTCGAAGCTGCGTTGAGGTGAGACGGGAATGCCAGGTCCCTTAATGTGACGGACAGGTGGTGCAAGTTTCATCCCCCGTGGCGACGAAAGCTCATCATGAGCCCCTGGTAGCTATCTACTCATACCCATGCCGTGCCTACGAGCCATGGGATGTGAAATGGGTTAACTTGGAATTACCCCACCCAGAAACGTGGCCCGCCAGCGCGCTATGATCAACATATTGCCATAATGTTACCGATCCATCAGGACGCGGACCTGGCCACGCCCGAGGTTACCGGAAGGAGGGAATCAGCGATGACCGCGAACCGGATCATGCGAGCCGACGACGCAACCCGCTGGCCCCTGGGCGCGCTGGGCGTCCTCCTGGTCGCGTGGGTGTTGCCGTGCAGCAGCGTGGAAGGTGGCGTCAATGTGTGGACCCGTCACGGGCCGGAAGGTGGCATCGTATCGGTGCTCGTGGTCTCGCCCGGGAATCCTACGAGCCTGCTGGCGGGCACGACGTCGGGGCTGGTGGGAGAGCGGCCACCGACTGGAGGCATATGGACGAGCGCCGATGCCGCCGCGAGCTGGCGCCAGAGCGCTGCCCTCGGTGACTTCACCTATGTCAACACCCTGGCATTCAACCCCAGCAACCCAGCGATTGCCTACGCCGCAACGACCTCGGGCATCATGAGGAGTCAGGACCGGGGTGACCACTGGGTTTCAGTCGGGGCAATTTCGGCCCAGGCCATCGCCGTCGCCCCGAGTAGACCGACGACGATCTACGCTGGGGGAACCTATGGAACGATCCTCAAGAGCGAGGATGGCGCACTCACCTGGCGCTCGATCACGAGCGGCCTCCCGACAGACACAGCGGTGGTCACCATCGCTGTCCAGCCGGACTCCGAGCTGACAGTGTACGCGGGCACTGATGCAAGGGGCCTATTCAAGAGCACGGATGGTGGGCTGACGTGGGCGGCCGTAGGCGTCGGCCTGCCCAGCTCTGACCTCCTCTTGATAAGCCACCTGACGTTCGATTTCCACGATCCGCCGGGCCTTCTCGCTTTTGCCGTGGACAGGAGGACCTGGCAGAGCGGTCTGTACCGGAGCGCTGACGGCGGTGCGAACTGGGTCACCCTCTCGTCCTATTCCGAGTCCACATCTCCCTCGGCTCTGACTCTGAGTCCGCGGAACCCCGCCCTGATCTTTCTCGCAGGGGGCCAGGTGGTGCTCAAGAGCACGGATGACGGCGCGTCGTGGGCGACCATCGCCGTGGAGCTTCCCATCAATGTCCGAATCGGTGCGCTTGCGGCCGATCCCGAGAACGTCGACGTCGTCTACGCAGGAATCGGCGGAGGATCGGGTGTGCTCAAGAGCACCGACGGAGGGACGAACTGGAGGCCTTTCGGTCGAGGGCTCACAAGCACGGACGTTCAGGCGCTGGCGCTTGACGCGGGCCCGGCCAATACCCTCTACGCTCTCACCGCTAGCTACGGCCATGAAACCGAATTGTTCAGCAGCCGGGACCGGGGTGGGACGTGGATCAGCCTGGGTGAGATTCGCGAATGTTACTTTCCGAAGGTCATCCTGGTGGATCCTTCAAACCCAAACACACTTTACATCGGGAGTGGCGGCAACGGAGCGTTCAAGAGCTACGACGCCGGCCATTCATGGGTGAGCATCAAGCAGGGTTTTAGCAGCGGGATGTTCCAGGTCCACTCTCTGGCGATCGACCCCTCCAACTCACGCACCCTGTACGCCGGGAGCGAACGATTCTTCGACCTGGACATGTGGTGGGGGAACCTTCTCTACAAGACGACCAATGGGGGCCTTACGTGGGAGGTCACAATTTCGGGCCTGGGGTACAGTTCCAGTGCGGTCATCACGGCGCTGGCGGTGGACCCTCGAAACCCGGCAACGCTCTTTGCGGGTGGCCCGGGCCTCTGGAGGAGCACTGACGGTGGGCGCAACTGGGCCGCCACATCCTCCATGAGTGCGGTCTCCGCCATAGTGTTTGATCCGAACAATTCCGGCAGCGTGTTGTGCACTACAGGAGAACCAATCATGGCGACCGGAGGCACCGTGTTCAAGACCATCGACGGAGGGTCGACCTGGACCTCTTCCTACCCGCCCGGCGGTGCTGCGAGTTTGGTCCTTGATCCCCTGAACCCCGCAAACGTCTACGTTGGCGGACGCAGCGGTGCCTCGATGAGTCTCGACGGCGGCTCAACGTGGACGCTGATCAACGGTGGCCTGACCAACATCCAGGTCACGGCGCTGACCATCGACGCGACGGGGACGATGCTCCATGCCGCGACGAATGGCGGTGGCGTGTTCGACCTTGAAATCTCGACGGCCACCCCGGCGGTCTCCCTTTCACCGGATAGCCTCAACATGCAGGACGGAACGAGCACGGCCGTGACCGCGACGATCCATCCCCCCCAGCTGACCGAAATTGAGTTGGCGGCGAACTCGTCAGATTCAGCGGTTGCGTCGGTTCCCGATATCGTCACATTGGCCGCCGGGGACACGTCTGTTTCGTTCACCGTTTCCGCAGGAACAGTCGCAGGCACGGCCGCGATCACTGTGCGACTGCCCGACACCATGGGTGGCTCCTCGGCGACGGCCAACGTAACAGTGGCGACCAGGCCCGTACACGTCCCTCGGAAGCACCTGCACGGGGCGATGCCGTGAGTCATTCACGCATAGGTACCACGTCCACGCTTATTGACAGTACTTTGGTTGGGCGGTAGGGCTGTCGTATGCCACGGTGGCCGAGGGTGTTCGCGGACGGGGCGATCTACGACGTCTATGTGCGAAAGGCGCGGTGGGGGGGTATTCGCACAGGCGGGGGAGGCGGATCGATACCAGGTATCCCGTTCAGTCTGTTGCGTGGCACGTTTCCCGTGAGCGCAAGTCGGAGCGGGAACGGCGAATCGGCGGACCCGCGGGCCTCCGCCGCGGGCGGGACGGGCCAGCTGCACGGTCGTCGCACGCGTGGCAAGGGGCCTGCACACGGGGGGATCTGACGTCCCGCGCACGAGCCCGGCGTTTGCACCGGTCGCGGAGCGGATCGGGCAGACGCTGAGGAGCCGGACGAGTTCATCCAGGCGACAATGGACGAAATGGGATACCTGGTACCGACCGTGCATTCGGTCTACCGTCACGCAGCGAATCTATGATCCCGAAGAGCCGGATGCGGGAAACCTACACGTCCGGATCTGTGGGGGGCCGGGGAGGGCAACCTCCCCGGCCTACCCGACACCCGCTGCGGGACGGGACTGCAGTAGACTCGCTGAGAGCTGGCCGAACTGATTCGGGTGCTTGTCTAGAGACACCTTGGGAGTCGGATTGGAGTTCAGATATGGCAGACGAGCGCGGAAGAGGCTCGCGGCATACAAGAGTGGGCTCGGTCGGTGTGTGCCTGGTGATGGCTGGGTGCTTGAGCCCTTTGTTGGCTCGGAACGCCACCGGCCAGATTTCCGGCCGGGTTCACCTGCTCAAGGACATCGAGTCCACCGTTACGCTCTCCTCAGACCCATCCAACCTGGTGGCCGTTGGAACCAGGCTGTTCTTCGTCGCAAAGCCGGGAGGGACGGTCCAGGACAGTTACGCGCTCTACGTGAGCGACGGTACCGCGGCGGGCACCCAGGCGCTGGGCTCGTTCGACTACTACCTCGGCCGAGGACCGGTCGTGGTCGGGTCCGAGGTTGCCTTCGTCGCCTGGACAAACTACGTCGGGTGGCAGCTCTGGGCCAGCGACGGCACGTCTGCGGGCACCTCTCCCCTCGCCGTGCTACTGCCAGCTTCCTTGGAGGACGGTCAAGTCGTCGCGCTGCGATCGTCTGGTGCCCGAGCGTTTGCCCTCGTTAGCGATGCAGTCGGCCACACCAGTCTGTGGAGCTGGAGCGGATCGTTGAGCCAGCCGGAGTTCGTCGCACGGTATCTACAGTTCAATTCGAGCCTCGTCGTGCCTGCGGCGGGCCTGTTATTCTTCAGCGTCGAGCGCCCTGGTGCCGGGGCAGAGCTCTGGCGGAGCGATGGCACCGCCGGTGGAACCTTCATGGTCGGCACCCTTGGCCCGGCAGGCGCCTCCGTCGGTTGGAGCGGAGCTGCTGTCGGCTCGCTCCTACTCTTCTCCGTCCTGAGCCCGACGTCGGAGTGGGAGTTGTGGCGGACGGACGGGACCGTCGTAGGCACGAGCCGGGTCATCGCGCCCACGGGCGCATGGCAGGTCAACCTCGTCGGCGCGACGACGAGCCGAGCCTTCATGGTGATCGAATCCATGTTGAGCCAGGAACTGTGGGCGAGCGACGGCACCAGCGCGGGAACGGCGCGGGTGCTCCCGAATGCGAACCTCGCCGCGTCGTACGCTGCGGTGGGCGAACGAATGTACTTCGGGGCTCCGAACGGCGACACCAGCTCGACGATCTCGACCAGCGACGGATCGGCGGCTGGCACACACGCGGTTGCGTCTCTCGCCGATGTTGACCTCATCGACAACCTGACGGCGATCGGTTCGAGTCTCGCCTTTGTTGCCGTGACCGGCGATCGCGGCAACCAACTCGGGGTGAGCGACGGGACGCCTGCCGGGACGAAGGTGATCGACCTCGACCCGGGAAGCCCCGTGTCGCCCGATCCCCGGGACTTCACCGCGCTCGAAGGCCGGCTCTACTTCTCGGCGATGCATCCGATCTACGGAAGGGAGCTGTGGGGGGCGGACCTCTCCGGGAGCAACCCCGCCGTGGCCGTCGACATCAACCGCGCGACAGAGTCGTCGAACCCTCGCCTGGCTCGAGCGGCCGGTCCGTGGGTCGTCTTCGAGGGGGGCAACATCCAGGTCGGCCGTGCGCTGTGGAGGACCGATGGGACGGAGACGGGCACAACCCTTCTGGCCGATCTCGGCCCGCTTGCAGAGCCGCACACGGGTGCTCTCTTCCAAGACCTCGTCACCGTGGGGACGCACGTATACGCGTGGTTCATCGACAACAGCACCGCGACATCCGGGCTCTGGATGATCGACGCGGACTCCGGCGCCACCACGAAGCTGGCGACGACTCTCTGTCCGGCTGACTTCGCCATGGTGTGGTCCGGATTCAACCTCGGTGGTAACGCGTACGTGCTCGCCTCCGCCTGCGATGAGTCCTTCGGCTTGTACCGCATCGACCATGACACGGGGCAGGTGACGTTGGTCCGTGGGCTTCCGTTCCTCGAGAGTACAAACCCGCAGTTTATCGGTTCGCCGGACGGCGCGCGCGTATACTTCTGGTTCTTCACCAACGATGCCTTCCACGGCACCTACCAGGAGCTCTGGATCACCGACGGCACGAGTGAGGGGACCCAGTGGATCGCGAACCCGCCGTATATCGACACCGGCTTTCTCGGGAGCACGCTGCTGTTCGCTTGCCGGCCACCGGGCGCAGCTCTCCCCGAGCTCTGCCGGACCGATGGGACCACGGGCGGAACCTACCGAATTGGCGCCGGTCCGATCCCGACTAACCCTGGCCTGTTCGTCAGCAATGGCCGGATCGCGTTGTTCGTAGGCGTGGACCCGGAGCACGGGGCCGAGCCCTGGATTACCGATGGAACGTCAGGCGGGACGCACATCCTCCGAGACATCTGGCCTGGGTCGGGCCCGGGGATTCTGATTTTCTTGGATCCGGTCTTGGACTTCCGGCGGTGGGCGACTTTCGGCAACGGGTTCCTCTTCAGCGCTCAGGACCCGGTCAACGGCGAGCAGGTTTGGTTCACCGACGGAACGGAGGCGGGGACGCAGCTCTTCCCACCTCTCTTTGGCCCGCCGACGCAACGACGCCTCATGGACGGCGTCACGTTTGACGGGCTCACGTACCTGTCCCTTCTTGGACCCCACCCTCCCATATCCCTCGCCGTACCTGGTGCGCACGGACGGCACGACTGCGGGCACGTCGTTGGCCTTCCAGGGGAACCTCCCCCTACCGGTGTTGGATGATTTCGGGTTCAAGGAGCTGAACGGCCGCCTTTACTTCGACGCGTACACGCCGCAGTACGGATTTGAGCCGTGGACGGTCGACCCAAGTCCACGGCGGACGGTCCGCCGCCACCTCCAGGTCGCCAAGTGACCTGCCCAACAGACAGGCCGAGGATAGGTACCTTTCAGGATCCTCATCTCGCCTCGTTGGCCGTCGGCTCGCGCATCGCGCCGCAGGGCGCGCTGGCAACCGATGAAGTCAGGGGTTCGGCCTCAACGTCTTCCTCACACCTTGAACGGAAAGAAGCGCAGACCCGGCGCAGGGCGCTCCGAGCGCCGCATCGATGACGGCTCCTCAGCCTGGAGCGCACCGTTCGGCAGCTCCGCGGCACCTCAAGCCTATCGGGCAGGTGTCTTGAGGGTGCTACCCCAGGAAGGTGAGGTGGTCATACCCGGTGCTGATTCGGCGAGTCGATGGCTGAGCCGCGGCGTTGAGCGGCGCCTGGCTGAGCCCTCGTTCGGACGTCAGGCGGCCGCGGTCGAAGCGGAGCTGAGGCGGGATCGACTCATGAGCGGTGCGATCCCCAACTTGTCAACTACACCGGACCTGTTACCTATCCCGTTGGTCTGGATCAAGACCGGCACGCGCTGGCGCATCGACTGGTCGAAGCTCCGTTGAGCCCCGCCAGAAATCGCTTGGCGTCCAAGCCGCGGCTTCCCCGAGCGCTAGGCCGACACAATGTTGCGGGGCTTGCGCCCTGGCAGGCTCTAGTCGTTCGCAGTCGCTGCGCGCTTGAGGCGCTCTGTAGAAGAAGGTGAGATGGTGTTACCAGTACCGATAGGCATTCGCCTTGGGTGTACCATGCCATCGAGGGCTAACGCTGCTGTTCCCACAAGAGCCGCGCCGGAGTCCCTTTGACATTTGTTCGCGGGAACGTGGCTGGGTGGCAACCCGCGGGAGGAGTCAAGTGACATCACCGATCAATACGGTGCTCCTGCGATTGGCAAAACGGGCCGAGGCTACAGGTCGTCAGGAACTCATCCAGACGTTCGTTGACGTCGGCCCGCTCTTTACTCTGCTATCCAGTCATGATCATCAGATTCTCTACGGTCGTCGCGGCACGGGAAAGACTCACGCGCTCGCCTATTTGGCAAGCACAAGAGAGGAAGCGGGCGATCTGGTTGCATATGTGGATCTCAGAAATATCGGCTCCAGTGGGGGTATCTATGCCGACTCGACGCGGACAATGTCAGAGCGGGCAACTTGTTTGCTCGTCGACACGCTATCTGCGATCCACGAATGTCTCTATGAGCGTGTCGTCGAAACAGCGGGGATGTTTGATCTCGCGGTAGTCGGCCCGGCGCTTGATGCTATCGCGGACGCCATCACACAGGTTCGAGTGGTGGGTCCGGCGGAAGTCGAAGCGACCAGAGATTCGGGCGCATCTGCTACAAGGACTGCAACGCTGTCGCTAGCCGGTAGCGTGGCAGGGATAGTTGCCACTGCCGAAGCCCGGTCCTCAGCCGAGGTCTACGCCGCATCGTCGCAACGGGTGCGACGGGTTGGCGCAGAGCAGTTGTACATCAACTTTGGGTCGGCTGGTGCGTCATTTCGGCGTCTCTCTGATACCCTCTCCAATCGCCGTCTTTGGATCCTTCTTGATGAGTGGAGCAGCCTACCACTTGAACTTCAGCCGTTTCTTGCGGACTTGTTGCGTCGCTCAGTGCTCCCAGTCCCCGGAGTCACCGTCAAGATTGCAGCAATTGAACAGCGGTCACTCTTCCGCCAGACGCTGCCGTCCGGTGACTACCTCGGGATCGAGGTGGGAGCAGACGCCTCAGCAGATGTGAATCTCGACGACTTTATGGTCTTCGACAACGATGCGGAGCGAGCCAAGGAGTTCTTCCAAGACCTAATTTCCAGGCATGCCATCGCCGTTGCACGCGACCTGGGGTTAGAAGGGGAAGTCCCGTTTGAGGCCGTCAACCTCCTTGGTGAGGCCTTTACCCAGCGCCGCGCGTTCGAAGAGTTCGTTAGGGCATCCGAGGGTGTGCCCCGGGACGCGATCAACATCCTAGCCCTTGCAGCAACGCGAGCGCTCGATGAGACGATTTCCGTGGACCACGTTCGAATAGCGGCTAAGAACTGGTACCAGCGAGATAAGGACAAGGCTGTCAGTGCCAACGAAAGCTCGCATCAACTCCTGCATTGGGTAATCGACAAGGTCATTGGCGACCGTCGCGCTCGGGCGTTCCTGCTTCGATCGGATTGGTCCCATCCTCTGATTGATGCTCTGTACGACGCCCGGGTCTTGCACATTTTGAAGCGCAACATATCAACGCACGATCAACCTGGCGTTCGTTACGACGTCTATAAGCTCGATTACGGTTGCTACGTGGATCTAATATCAACCGTCCGCGCTCCTTTGGGCCTCCTCCCCGCGGATGCAGCGGAAGGCGCGGCAGCCTACGTGGACGTGCCACCGGATGATTACCGGTCGATTCGTCGTGCGATCCTAGACATTCGTGAGTTCGATGGAAATGAGGCCGGTTGAATTATATAGGTACCGGGTCTCACCACCTCGCCTTCTCGCACTCCGCGTGAAGGATTGCGCCTCGGCGCGCGCTCCTGCTTCCTCAACGCCGGCTGGTGTGGAGCGTGAATCGCCCCTGGGAAGCCGAGGCCAGCGAGAGGGCGCTCCAAGCCACGCCTCCCCTCGTTGGTCCTGACCGTCAACCATGCTGTCTCGCCTCGTGAGCGCGCACCCTGGGACTCAACCAGGCCGCGGCGGAGCGGGCGCCGCTGTCCCGTGGCCATGCGCCGGAACAGGTACCGCATATCACGATCTCACCATTTCGCCCGGCTTGGGAACTGTGCGGGCCTCAGGTAGGCACAGGATCGGCCGGGAGCTGGCCAACCTTTACGCGCTTGAGCCTCGCCTCGACGAGCGTCAGTTCGTCGCGTCGCTCCGCCGCTTCCGAGGTAGCGCCGGCCGAGTCCAGCTCCATGACAAGCTGGCGCAGCGCCGAAGTCAGGTGTTCAAGTGTCTCCACGCCGGGTGCGTCGCGGCGAGCGACCCACCGATGCAGATCGACCCAGTCACGCCGGAGCTGCAGGGACGCGAGTGTGTCCCCGGCGTCTTGGTACTGATCGCCGAGGCTCTCGAGCATTTCGAGCTGACTGTCGAGGCAGAACCAGTCCTCACCCAGCTCGTCGACGACCCGAACTAGGAGATCGGTCCCCTTCCGCGCGTGCTCTCGGGCGGCATCGCCGCATCTCGCACTCAACTCGAAGCTGCTCCTCCTTAGATGGGAGTCGGCGAGGGAGCGCACGGCATCGGGCGCACCGACGCCAGATTCAAGTGACGCCATGTCCTCAGCGATCGCGCCCTCATACGCCTTGCGAGCTGGATCGAGATTGCCCGCCGCATCCTCCAGGCGCGCCAACGCGATGAGGCTGGCGACCAGCTGGGCGCGGACCTCGGCAGGTTCGCCATCCTCGATCGGACCGCGGAGAATCGCCAGCGCTTCTTCTACGGCAGTCCGGGCGGCGTCGAAGTGGTCGGCCCGGGTCTCGGCGTCGCACAGATAGCGGAGGGCCGTGGCGAGGCGTGTCCGGTGAGATGTCCCCGAAGGCTCGAGCGCCACGATGGGCCTCTGGACCTCGACGCACTCCCGATACGCCGACACCGCCTCGTCCGTCTTGTCGCATTTCAACGCCGTGTACCCGATGCCGAACAGGCTGCCTCCGAGTGCCGAGAGCGCATCCACGGAGCCGTTGCTGACCTCGACGCCGCGACGGGCGACCCCCGCAGCCTGCCGGTGCGCGTCCAGCGCCCCTTCGGGATCGAGGCAGTCAAGCCGCGCGTCGCCGAGCCTGTCCAGCGCTACGAACCAGCGATCCAACGCGCCAAGCGAGCCGCCGGCGAGCTCCGCCAGCGACTTCCCGACCTCGGCGGCGCGCGAATACGTGGCCGCCGCGGTTGCAGGCGCGCCGCTGTCCCGTTGCGCGTCGCCCAACGAGCAGAGGCAGTATGTTTGGAGGTCCAGCGCATTCGACCTGTCAAATGCGTGTTCGGCAGCCTCTTCTGCCCGCTCGACCGCCTCCCGGAGGGCGGCCTCAGCGACGTCAAAGCGCCGCAGGCGTGCCGCCATCTTGCCAAGCTCGAGGAGCACGTATCCGAGGTCGTACAGATTTCCCGAGTCTCTGTCGGCCAGCTGCACGACCCGCCGCAACAGCCGTACACCCTCGGAATACGCCTCGAACGCGGCATCGTCGGCTTTCCGCGCGGCTTCGACATCACCCAGGCCACGCACCTGCCAGGCAAGTGCCGCAGAGAAGTAAGCCTCTCGACCGGGCGTCGCCAGTGCTTTGCGGCCGAACTCAACAGCCTCGATCTGAGCCTCGCGCGCATCGTCCAGGTTGCCGAGCTTCAGCTGCGTGTTGCCCACCTTGCCGTACGCCCAGCTGAGGTTTTCGAAGATCGTCTGGCTCTCGCCGAACGTCCTCGCGATGTGCTTCGCGAGTTCGAGGGCTTCGCGCCATCCTGTCAGGGCGTCCGCGAGATCGCCGCGATCGCGCGCCGCCCCCGCTCGATCGTCGATCTCCATCATTCGAGCGAACAACTTCTCGTAGACACTTTGGCCGAATAGAAGCCGCTTCAGCCTCGACCAGGCCGCGGCCGCCCTCGCGGTAAACAATCCTTCGTTCTGATCCATCGCACCGACATCATACTGCCCCGCCTGAGTGGGCCGGCAGTAGTAGGTACCAGGTGCCGCCATCTCACATTTTTGTGAGGGCATCGGTATCGGGCAGGTCGGGGAGAAACTTCCCCGGCCTGCCCGACACCGGTCATCTTCTCGCACCGGCCACCGGTCTCGATCTACTCGACATCAGCTCCGCCGACTTGCCAGCGTAGTCTGTGGACGTCCTTCGCGGGCGGAGCTCCGAAATACCGGCCGTATTCCCTGCTGAACTGGGAGGCGCTGGCGTATCCCACGTTTCGGCTCGCGATGCCCGCGTCCATCATCTTCGCCAGCATCAAGCGCCGGGCCTCCTGGAGACGCAGGGTTTTCTGATAGGTCTCAGGTCCGGCGAACTTGACACGTTGAAGAGCGGTGGGTACGTGGCGCGGCGTGAAGATCGGCGAGCTCGAGCGCGGCCAGCTCGAAGGGTTGCGGGAGCAGCTCATCGAGGAACATCGTGGGCCGACGAAGGCGGCCAAGGCCGCAACATCCGGCTCAACTCCAAATCCTGGTTACAGCAGAGATTGGAGTTGACCGCCACGTCAGGACGGTGCTAGCTTCTTCGCCGTGCAAGCGATCGTATATCGCACGTACGGCTCGCCCGACGTGCTGCGCTGCGAGGAGATCGAACAGCCGGTTCCTGCCGACGATGAAGTCCTGATCAAGGTTCACGCGGCTTCCGTGAACCCCTTCGACTGGCATTTCATGCGCGGCGAGCCCTATTTGTTTCGCCTGATGACCGGGCTCGGCAAACCCAAGAACCCGCGACTCGGTGCGGATGTCGCCGGTACGGTCGAAGCGGTCGGCAGGGACGTCACGCAGCTGAGAGCAGGCGACGAGGTGTTCGGCGCCTGCCGGGGTTCGTTCGCCGAGTATGCGTGCGCCCCTATGTCGCGGTTGGCCATCAAGCCGGAGCACGTGACCTTCGAGCAGGCGGCATCGGTGCCGATCGCGGCGCTGACGGCGTTGCAGGCGCTTCGCGACAAGGGACACATCAGGTCTGGACACGACGTTCTGGTCAACGGCGCGGCTGGAGGCGTGGGCACGTTCGGGGTGCAGATCGCGAAGTCGTTCGGCGCGCAAGTCACGGGCGTGTGCAGCGCGAGGAACGTCGAGCTCATTCGAGGGATTGGCGCGGACGATGTCATCGACTACGCTCGGGAGGATCTCACCAAGCGCGGCGAGCGTTACGACATCGTTCTCGATCTCGTAGGGAACCATTCGTTGCGCGCCTGGCGGCGCGTCCTGAACCCGAACGGGATCTACGTCGGGGCTGGAGGGACGACCGACCCCTGGATGATCGGTCCCCTGGTTCAGATGATGGCCGCGCCGGTGTTCTCCTTGTTCGGCTCGCGGAAGCTCGTCTCGTTACTGGCGAGCATCAACACCAAGGATCTGGCACTGGTAGGTGACCTCTTGGCGTCCGGGAAGGTGACGCCGGTGATCGACCGCCGCTACGCCTTGAGTGAGGTGCCGGAGGCGATCCGCTATCTGGAGGAAGGACACGCGAGGGGGAAAGTGATCATCCTTCGCGGATAGCATCAAGCCGCTTGGATAGATAGCTGGTAGCACCATCCCACCTTGTTGTGAGGGCATCGCTATCGGGCAGGCCGGGAAGGAACCTCCCCGGCCTGCCTGACACAGGTCATCTTCTCGCACCGGTCGCAGAGATCGATCTACTCGACAGCAGCTCCGCCAACTTGCCCGCGCAGTCTGTTGACGTCCTTCGCGGGGGGAGCGCCGAAATACCGGCCGTACTCCCTGCTGAACTGGGAGGCGCTGGCATATCCCACGTTTCGGCTCGCGATGCCCGCGTCCATCATCTTCGACAGCATCAGGCGCCGGGCCTCCTGGAGACGCAGGGTCTTCTGGTACTGGAGAGGGCTCATGGACGTGACGGCCTTGAAATGTTGGTGGAAGGAGGACACGCTCATGTGCGCAAGGCCGGCTAGCTCTTCGACCTTCATGGGCTCGGCGAAGTTCTCCCGCAGCCAGGTGACGGCCTTGGCCACGCCGTCCACGCCGGAATCCGCCACGCCGATCTGAGCGATCCGGGCTCCGATGGGGCTGAGGAGCAGCCGGATCAGGATCTCGTCGATCATGAGGGGTCCGAGCAGGTCGTCGCCGGCTTGCCCGATCAACTCCACCAGTCGGGTCGCGGCGACGACGATGCTCGCGGTGACCTGGCCCAGAAGGACGGCGCGGCTGTCCCCAGCGCGAGGCAATCCGTCGGGATAGACCTTCAAGACCAGCTCGGCCAGCCTGTTGGGTTCGAGATCCAGCCTCAGGCCCAGGAAGGGCGAATGGGTACCGTGTATGACGATCTCACGATGATCGGATCAATACTGGAATCACCATCTCACCCTCCAATCCACGGGGCCGCGGCAAGCCTGAGCGGCGGGCGAGGCTGAGGCTTCACAGCGACTATCCCCGGAGTACCGAGTCCGCGACAGGAGTCAGGTACGCAGGCAGCGGAGGTCCGACGGCTGTGCCCCGCCGACGACGAGGTGAACAAGCTGAACGACGCGCCGGCGTACCGCCGGTTCGCGCCCTGAGAAGACGACGGGCAGCCGCGAGGACCGCCGCCCCGGATCGTCAGCTCGACCGCGACGCGGAGCAGCCGCCGTTGTTCCGCGCCCTTCCGCTCGACGGGTGCTACTCCTTCTTCGCCATCCCCGGGGTGTCGGGGTGCGCGGCGTCGTAGGCCGCGATGTCGGCGTCCCCCAGGTGCTCCGCCTTCCACACCATCACCCGGTGGATGCGGTTCCAGCCGCTCGGGTGGTCGTAGAAGACGAACTCCTCGACCGGTCCGGGCTTCATCTTGCGGTACTCCGACAGGTGCAGCGCCGCCTGGGCGAAGCCGTCGGGCAGGCGGGCGACGTTGACGCCGTAGTTGTCGGCCTCGGCCTCCATGGTGCGCGTGATCGTGTTGTTGACCGGCGTCAGGACGAACATGAACGCCGAGAACAGGAACAGGAGGAGCGGCAGCCCGGCGACGTCGCCGACGCCGCGGATCCCCCAGCGGGCGCCGTAGCGCGCCTGCAGCGCCTCGAACGCCCAGCGCAGCGCCGCGAAGCTGACGACGATGATGACGCCGATGAACAGCATCCCCTTGTAGACGTGGTTGAGGACGTAGTGGCCCATCTCGTGGCCGAGCACCGCCTCGATCTCCTCGTGCGAGCCGCGGGTCATCAGGTTGTCGTTCATGCTGATCCGCGTCGTGCCGAGCAGCCCGCTGACGTGCGCGCTCATCCGCTTGGTCTGCTTCGAGGCGTCAAACTCGTAGACGTCGGTCGCCGGGATGCCGTTCGCGCGCGCCATCGACAGGATCTCCTGCTTGAGCGGCGTGTCGGCCAGCGACCTGAACTTGTTGAACACGGGCTCCAGGTAGACCGGCGCGATCGCCGCGCCGAACATCGCGAAGGCGATCAGCACCAGCGAACCCCACAGCCACCACGTGCGCGGCGCCTTGCGCAGGACGGCGTAGATCGCGGTGATCGCGAGGGTGCCGAGTACCAGCCCGATCGCCAGGCCCTTCGCCTGGTCGCCGAGCCAGCCGCCCAGCGTCTGATTCGACATGCCGTACTGGTGCTCGCGGAAGTAGCCCTCGTAGGCGCTCCACGGCAGCATCACCAGGCCGGCGATGACGATGTACTGCAGGGAGTAGAGGGCGGTCTGCAGCCACCGGAAGCGGGTGACGCGCTCGACCCAGTCGCGCATCCGCGCCGAGAGCCCGGTGCCGAGGAACAGCCAGGCGACGACGAGGCCGGCGACGAGGTCCCACAGGATCAGCCAGTAGCCGCCCTCGAAGTAGGCGTCGGACTTCGCCCGCGCCTCCGGCGAGAGCTGGGCCAGGTAGGCGGCGGTGGCCGCGTCAGGGTCGAATCGCGTCGCCGCCGCCTGCGGGGCGGTCGCAGGTTTCGGAGTTTCGGTCGCCGCCGCGGCGCCGCAGACCAGGACCGCGACGAGCGTCACCAGCAGTGTCGTCCTCACACGTTTCATGGGTGTCCCTCCCGCGCAGACGTTTCCTCGCATCAGCATACGCGTTCCAAATGCGTAGGGTTCTCACCGGACCCGGCCCTCCGGCCCGGATAGGTACGAGGTATCTCATTCAATCCATTCTGGTGTGGCTCTCTGTTGTCGGTAGACGGGAGGTCGAACATGTCGCTGTCTCACCTCTATTGGGGATGGTTTCGCAATCGAGTCGCCTCGAGTCGAAGAAACGGGAAGGAACCACCGAGCGCGCCGGCGGCGGCATCGGCCCTGCGCGCGCTCACCTCACCGGGATGGGGCGGGGCTTCGTGCCCGCGAGCTCGCTATCCATCTGGGTGATGTTCGGCGTGATGAAGTGATCGTAGAACCCCCAGCGTGCGAAGCGGGGGGCGAGCCGGCCGCGCACCTCGGAGACCAGCGCATCGCCGCTCAAGCCGTTCCGGCGGGCGGAGGCGACCTCGCTGCGCAGGGCCTCGAGGTAGCCGCGGAACGCCGCCAGGTCGGCGGCCTTGCCGACCTCGCCGTGGCCGGGAACGAAGGTCGCCTTCGGGTGGCCCGCGAGCAGCCGTTCGTCCGTCGTCACCCAGGCGGCCGTGTCGGCGTCCGTCGTGTTGGGGAGGGTGGCGTTCCAGAAGAGGTCGCCGGTGAAGACGACGTCGGCGTCGGGAACGAACGCCACCGAGTCGCTGCCGGTGTGGGCGGGCAGCACCCGCACCTCCAGCCGGCGGTTGCCGAGGTAGAGATCGACCCCGTCGTCGTAGACTAGGTTCGGCAGGACGAACGACTCGACCCAGGCCCGCTTGTCGGGAGGCACGTTCGGCGCCCACCACTTGAGGTTCTCCGTCCGCTCCCAGGCCCGCACGTTGCGTTGCGCGACGATCGTCGCGCCGGCGTCGCGGAAGACGCCGTTCCCGGCCACGTGATCGAGGTGATAGTGAGTATTGACGACGAAGCGGATGGGCAGCTTGGTTCGCTCGCGGATGGCCGCGAGCAGCTGCTCCGCGGCGGCGCTCGATTGAAAAGTGTCGACGACCGCGACGCCATCGTCGCCGATGATGAAGCCGGCGTTGCTCCCTGCCCCGCTCCCGGGGACGCAGATCGCGGCGAAGACGCCGGGGCCGACCTCGTGCAGGGTGAAGTAGGGCTTGGCCTCGGAGGCGGAAAGGAGGCTGGCCAGCGTCAGGCACGACACGAGGGAGACGACGAGCGGCGGCAGGCTTGTGGCTCGCATGACGCGATCATAGAGGCGCGGGGCGGTTTCGTCACCCGCAACGATAGGTACCTGTCGGATCTGAAGCCAGGAGTATGCTCTGCGTATGATCCGCGCGAGGATCTCCCGATACCTCCCCGTCGGGGCTGTTCTTCCCTTCATCCTTTGGTGTTCCGCCGCATCCTCGCAATCGGCTCATGCCCCCGGCCAACCGCCAAGCGCGTTGGCAGCTCTGGCGCCAGAAGGGTTCACGCCCTCCGGGCCGCCGCTCTTGTTCGGGACGGCAGAGCACCCGCTCAAGGATGGCGACATCTTCAAGTACATCGATGGCGGGGGCATGGTGTACCTGGACCACGGTTTCACCGATCTCTTCCATGCCGAGTACGGGGACGGTCGAGGGAATAGGTACCAGGTATCACCTTCTCACCTTTTAGATTGATATTCACCCGGTGCGAGCGTGCATCGGCGCGCTCTGGAAGCTTGGCCTTGCTGGATCGATCAGATGAACAGGCGGTAGTTCATCTTCACCGCGAGCTCGCGGTTGCGGAGGGCGAGGGCGCCGAGGAGATCCTCGCGGGTGTCGTTGTAGACCAGGTAGAGGTCGGAGTCGTTGGGCAGGATCCAACGCATGCGGAGGTTCAGGATCTTGGTGGCGGTGGAGGAGTTGTACTGCAGGTAGCCGGAAGCGGAGAGGGTGGCGCTGTGGGTGTAGTCGAGACGGAGCGACCACAGGTTCCAGTCGACAGCGCCGTTGGGCGAGGAGACGTCCACGGTCGAGTAGCCGCCGACGGCGCGCAGGTGGGGGCTGAACACGTACCAGGCCTGAGCGACGAGCTGGCGGGTGGTTCCGTCATAGAAGCCGCCGGCGGTGGCCTCGACGTTGTAGCCCAGGCGACGCGACTCGTCGGACGAGTAGTCCAACCCCGTGCTGGTAAACGTGTAGCCGCGGGCGGGGAAGACCAGGCGCGGATCGAGGGCGAACGGCTCGAAGAGGCGCTCGAACTCGCGGCCGGTCTGGAGCGCGATCGTGTCCCCGTTCTCGAGTTCGAGCTCGCACTCGAGG
>PKYI01000208.1 GCA_003133645.1 Acidobacteriota bacterium
CCGCGCGATCGCGGCGCCGGAGCGCCAGGCGACCGCCTTGATCCATTGGCGTGCCGCCCACGACGCGGCCGGCGGCAGCGCCGCCGCGATGTCCCCGGAGCGCCGCGCCAGAAGCAGGCGGTTGCGCGTCAGCAGGTAGACGGCCAGCGGCGACCACACGCGGCGCCCACCGCGCCGCGCCACACTGTGGCGCACGCGCGCGGCCGGTACGACGAGCACGCGCCAGCCGCGGGCCCGGGCACGCAGGCTCCAGTCGACGTCCTCGAAATACATGAAGAGACGTTCGTCCGGAGGACCGACCTCGCGCATCAGCCCCGCGCGCGCCAGCACGGCGCAGCCGGTCGCGTAGCCGGTGTCGTACGGGCCTTCGCCATCCACGACAGTGGCATGGTCGACGCGCACCGAGCGCGACTCGACCTCGCCCCCAGCGTACCAGATGCCGCCTTCTTCGTGCTCGATCACCGGCGTCAGGAGGCCAGCGCGTGGCTCGGCCTCGCCGGCGGCAAGCAGCTCCCGCAGGCAGCCGGGCGCCACCACGACGTCGTTGTTGAGGAACCACGCCCATGCGGCGCCGGCGCGCAGGGCCTCGACGGATCCGAGGCCGATCGCGCCGGCGAAGCCCACGTTGCCGCTCGGCCTCATCACCTCGACGCCGTCGGCCGCAAAGCCGCCCTGGTTGTCGATGACGACGACCGCGTCGGGCGCCACGTCGCCGGTCTGCAGCGACGCGACCGTCGCCAGCGTGCCCGCCCGGTCGCCGTAGTGCACCACGTAGGCGCGGCAGATCACGGCGCGACCCCCGGGTCGGCGGCGCGCGCCTCGGCGACGAGTTCCAGCACGCGCGCGGCGCGCGCGTCCCACGTCTCGCTACTCACCGCGCGCCGTCGCGCCGCTCGACGCGCCTCGCCGTCGGCGTCGATCTCGTCGCGCAGCGCGGTCGCGAAGGCCGCCGGGTCGGCGGCGACGCGCACGAACGGCCGCAGCGCCTCGAGCGGCGGCGAGAGCGTGCTGACCACCGGCCTGCCGGCGGCGAGGTACTCGTACACCTTGAGCGGGTCCATGCTGGCAACGATACCATCCCGTCGATGCGGCACGATGCAGACGTCGGCGGCCAGCAGCAACCCGGGCACGCGCGAACGCGCCAGTGTAGGAAGGACGACGACGTTGGGCGGATGCGGGTCGAGCGAGAAGCCCTCGCCTATCGGCCCGACCAGGGCATACGTGATGTCCGGCGTCATCGCCGCGGCGGCGGCCACCAGCCCGGTGTCGACCCGGGCCTGGAGCGTGCCCAGATACACAGCCACCGGCCTGGGCAGGCCGGCAAGCTCGGCGGGCTTCGCAAGGGCGTCGCGCCATTCCTCCGCATCGATCGCGTTCGGCACCACCTCGGCCAGCGCACGCGGCCGCAGCCGGTCCAGAAGTCGCCGATTGACCGCCAAGGTAAGCCCGGCGACCTCGGGGAGCAGCGTGTACCCCTCCCCCACGGCACGGCGGTCCACGCCCGGCAAGTACCGCCAGTCGTCAATGGCGTCGAAGACGACGAGGTCGCGTGCGAAGCGCACCGCCGTATTCGCGGCCTGAGGGTCGGCCACCCACACCACCGGCGGCGGCCCGGCCGGCAGCGCCGCGTACACGGCGCGCGCCAGACGCCCGGCTGCGAGCCGCTCGTTTACCAGGCGCCCGGGATGCCAGCTGGCAGGAGCCGGCAGATCGAACGCGTAGCGGACGGCGACGATACGGTCGGCGACCTCGCTGACGGCCTCGCCGCGACGCTCCTGGGGCCGGCGCACGCGAGACCGGTACCGCGGAGTGTCGACCACGGCGACGCGCTCGATCTCTGGGCGCCGGGCCAGTGCCCGCACGAGCGCCGCATTGCGGCCGCAGAAGCCCTGCTCCTGCCAGGCCCACCAGTCGTTGTGGCCAAAGACGAGGAGCCTCACGCCGGCCTCCCCACGGCGGCGCACAGGCGACGAGCGGCGCTGGCCCACTCCGCTTCGCGGAGCTCCGCTAGCGCGGCCGACGTCGCGGCGAGCTCGTCGCCGTGGTCCAGCGCCTCGCGGATCCCCGCGGCGATGCTCTCGGCGCCGTCGTCCACGTACACGGCAGCGTCCCCGAAGTAGTCGCGCAACACGACCTGATCGGAGACCACCAGCGGCTTACCCAGGCTGAGCGCCTCATACCCGCCCGAGAGCAGCGTGTTGGGGCGCGCCGTGAGCACCACGACGGCGTCGGAGGCCCGCAGCCGGCGCCAGAACTCCGCGTCGCTCACGAACCCCGTCGCCACCAGGTTGGAGGGCCACGCGTGCACGTCGGTGCGCGGGCGCCCGGTAACGTAGAGCTTCACGTCGGGGAGCGCGCGGGCGACCGCGGGCAGCCGGTCGATCGGCTCGTCCTCGGAGAAGGTCGCGATGATGGTCGCGGAACCCGCCTCGGGCCGCACGTCGCCGGCGTCGGGCGGATCGGGCAGAGGATCGGTGAGGATGGCCGTGCGGCACCCCCAGGCACGCACGCGGGCCGCGAGGTCTTCGTTGGTCACCACGTTGCAGGCCGCGTACCGCAGGGCCGGCAGCTCCAGCCGGCGCAGGAGGCGCCACTTGGGGTCGTAAAAGCCCACCGTGTGCATGTCGACGACCAGCGGCAGACGCCGGCGGTAGCAGTACAGCCAGGCAGTGAGCACGGCCGGCGCCGGCGGGTCCATGACCCACACTTCGGCCGGCCGCGTCGCGGCTAGCGTGCGCCACGTACGGACGATCTGAGCCGGGTACTTGAGCGGCGCGAACAGCGGCCGCTTGAACCACGGCGCCTTCACCTGAACGCAGTCCAGGTCGAGTCGCCGGGCGAGCGTCTCCGTGCGCCGCGAGAAGGGCGCCCAGCTGATGAACAGGCCGCGGCGAACGCTGGGCTCCGTTGACGGCACGTCGGGCACGCTATCCTCTCTGGTCGCGGCTGGGCGCGAGGCTGGCACCGCGATTATACCCGGCGAGGGAGGCGGCCCCGTCGCAGCAGCCGTCGCCACGGCCCGGGCCGCGAGCACCTCGTCGAACGTCGCCAGGACGGCACAGGCATCGTAAGGGTCGATCAGCCGGTTCGTTGCCCTCCTTGAGGGTCACCGGCCGCTCGGTGCTCGTGCGCAGCGTACGACGTGCATTACGGGGATGCGAAGCTTGGCGGCGCGCAGGGCCGCCGCGAGCGTGGAGTTGACGTCGCCGACCACGACCACCAGATCGGGGCGTTCGGCGATGCGACCAGGGCGCGCGAGACGCTCGGCTGGCGCCCGAACGTCGGGTTCTCAGAGCTCCTCAGCGAAATGGTGTGCGAGGATCTCCGGCAGGCCCAGCGCAACCGCGTCCGGCCTCAGTACGCCCCGCGCTTCTCGAGCACGGCCGGCAC
>PKYI01000129.1 GCA_003133645.1 Acidobacteriota bacterium
CGCCGCCACCGCGTGGCCGAGGCGCAGCGGCGCGCGGCCGACGCGGTAGCCGCGGGGCAGCCCGGCCAGGCGCTCGCGCTGCTCGCCGGCGTGCTCGACCAGGCGCCGTACAGCGACGTCGCCCGCAGCCTGCGCGCCCGGGCCCTGGGCGAACAGGCGAGCCAGCGCGACGCGGCCGCGCGCGGGCAGGAGGCGGCGGCGTTGCGCGAGGAGGGGAAGGAGTTCCTGAAGGCAGGCCGCTGGCGCGAGGCGCAGGACCGCTTCGCGAAGGTCCTGGATCTCGTCCCCGGCGACGCGGTGGCCGCCGATTTCCTCGACCTCGCGCGCGAGCACCAGCGCGACCGCCGGGCGCCGTCGTCGCGCCCTGCCGCCGCCGTTGCCCCGCCGGCCGCGCCGCCGCCGGCGGCAGTCGGCGACGCCTATCTCGAGCTCTATTTCAATTGCCCGCTCTCGGTGGGGCTCGTGACGGTGAGCCTCGACGGGCAGGACCTCGCCGAGAAGAGGTTCGACTTCCGCACCAAGGGGTTTCTCGGCATCAAGAAGAAGGGATCCGGCGTGATCGACGACTCTTTCAAGGTGAAGGCCGGCGACCACTCCGTCGTGGTGCGCCTCGCTGACGGCTCGGGAGCGCTGCGCGGCGAGCAGACGCTCCCGGCGAGGTTTGCCGGCGGCGGGCGCTACGTGCTCAAGATCGAGATGGGTGGTGAGCAGTCGGTGCCGCGCTTCTCGCTGACGGCGGTGCGCGGCCGCTGAGGCCGGCCGCAGGAAAGGACGACGACGATGATCAGGTTCTTCATGGTGCTTCTCGTAGGCGTGGCGATGGCGGCGCCGCCGGCGGCCGCAAACCCGAGGGTGAGGTTCGAGACGAGCAAGGGCGCGTTCGTGATCGAGCTCGAGCAGGCCAAGGCGCCGGTCACGGTGGGGAACTTCCTCGAGTACGTCAAGAGCGGGTACTACGACGGCACGATCTTCCACCGCGTCATCCCGGGCTTCATGGTGCAGGGGGGCGGTTTCACGGCCGACATGCAGCAGAAGCCGGCGCGCGAGCCGATCGTCAACGAGTCGGCCAACGGCCTCGCCAACAAGCGCGGGACGATCGCGATGGCGCGGACCGCCGATCCCAACTCGGCGAGCTCGCAGTTCTTCATCAACCTCGTCGACAACGGCTTCCTCGACAAGGCCAGCGCGAGGGATGGGGTGGGGTACTGCGTGTTCGGCAAGGTCGTGGACGGGATGTCGGTGCTGGACGCGATTGCCGCGGTCCCGACCGGCAACGTCGGCCCCAACCAGAACGTGCCGCTGCAGCCGGTCGTGATCAAGAAGGCGAGCGTTGTCGCGGCGAAGGCGGCGGCCAAGCCGCCAGCACCTCAAGGGTCCGCCCCGCACCAACCCAGGTGAACTCCAGCTGCCCGGGCGGCGCCAGGTGCGCGAAGAGCGCGGGGAGGTTGCGCTGCATCGCCTCCTCGAGGCTCTGGCGCGCCTGGACGGTGCGGCACGCAAGGCGCCACGCCACGGCCCAACGGTCGGGCCGGGCGCGGTCCCTCACCAGCCGCAACCGGTCGCCGTCCCAGCCCGCGGCGAGAGCATCGGCCTCGGGGGTGCCCAGTCGCCGTCCGAGGAGGAAGGCAAGCCCCCACTCGCCCACGGAATCGGTGAAGACCTCCTGCCACCCCTCGGGCAGGGGGGGCAGCGCGCCGGCGGGGACCGTCCCCGGCACGCCGGGGCGGTCGGGATGGAGGAGCGCAGCGGTGCTCGCCGGGGGGTGGGCGAGCAGGCGGTCCACGGCGGTCCACCCCCCGGTCCGGTACGCCCTTAGCACGGTGGCAAAGCCGGCGGTGTAGGGAAAGGCGAGGTCGGCGACGAAGTACCTCGGGACCCCGGGCGGCGCCAACTCCCGGGCCTGTTGGCGGACCGCCGTCTCGGTGAGCGCCAGCGCTTCCGGTGCGACCCCCGGGGTGTTGAGGACGAACATGACGAGCATCGCCTCGCCCTCGGCAATGGCGGACGCGGCGCGCTGCTCGTCGCTGTCGCCGCGCATCGCGAGCAGGCGGCTCGGCAAATGGAAGCGGTGCTCCTGGGCGGCGTGCTCGAGCTCGTGGGCCCACACCAGATCGCCCTCCGCGCGCGCCGCCGCCGGCGTGTTCACGACCACCATCTCGTCGCCGTCCGGTTCGTAGTACCCCAGCACCTGGCTGGCGTAGAAGTCGAGGAGGCGGCTGTAGACCGTTCCCGGCTCGCCCTCAATGAAGCCAAGCCCGGCCAGCGCCTCGATGAAGAGTTCCGGGGCCACCGGGAGGTCGCGGCGCAGCTTGCGGTCGAGGGCGGCGCGCAACGCCCCTGGGGCGATCAGACGGCACGGCGGCGAAAACGGCGCAGGGACGTCCCGCAGCTTGGCGACCTGGCCGGCGATCGCGGTGATGGCGGGGGGGCAGGGGGCCGCGAGCGCGGCGCCGGCAAGGAGGAGAGAGCCGAGCACGGTGTTATACTTTTTGCCCATGGCCCGGGAAGCGCGGCTCCAGTTGCTCTCCTCGTATGAGAACATCGAGCTGGCCGAGCGTGTTCTTGGCGAGCTCTGCAGTGCGAACATGGTCGAGGGGGAAGCGACCTACTGGGCCGGGATGGCATTGCGGGAGGCGCTGGCCAACGCGATTAAACATGGCAACAAGCTTAACCCGGAGAAGCGGGTTTTCGTGCATATGGCGTTGCAGCCCGGCCGCGAGCTTCGCATCGAGGTCGAAGACGAGGGCGATGGCTTCAACCCGGCGGCGGTTGCCGACCCCACCGCGCCGGACAACCTCCTGCGGTCCAGCGGGCGAGGCGTGTACTACATGCGCCAGTTCATGGACGAGGTCCTCTTTCGCGCCGGGGAGCGGGGCGGGACGTGCATCGAGCTGGTCAAACATCTGAGTTCAAGGAGGGCGACGTGAAGACCAAGATTCGTGACGTGGGCAGTGTGCGGGTTCTGGATATCGAGGGCAAGATCACTATCGGCTCCGGTGACGTCGAGCTGCGCAAGCAGGTCGAGGACGCGATCGGCGCAGGGCACCTCAATATCCTCCTCAACCTGGGAGGCGTGACGCACATCGACTCCTCGGGGATCGGGGAGATGGTCGGTTGCTTCACGACCATGGCCCGCAAGGGCGGCAAGATGAAGCTCCTCAACCTGACGCAGAAGATCCACGACATCCTGCAGGTCACCCAGCTCATCACGGTCTTCGACGTGTTCGACAGCGAGGCCGAGGCCATCTCGAGCTTCAAGCCGTAGGCGGTGCGGGCGGGCGGCCTGGCAACGCGCCGGCAGGCTTGGCCGGCCGGTCCCGGCCTGCGGCGCGCACGCCTGTCCCAGGTTGCTGCAAGTGGATCCCCGTGCCCAACCCGGCGCGGTGTTAGCATGTTCGAGGAGCACGAGGGAGGCGGCGGATGGTTCTCACGAAGGTCCTGGTCGCTGACGACAGTCGGATCTTCCGGATCCTGACGAGCGAGGTGCTGCGCGAACACGGGCTCGAGGTGTTCGAGGCGACCAACGGTCGTCAGGCGCTCGACCTCCTGCTCGAAAAGCGTCCGGAGCTTGCGGTCCTCGACGCGCTCATGCCGCTCATCTCCGGGTTCGACGTCATCGGCAAGCTGCGCGAGGCCACGCCCGACTACCAGCCGGTGATCTTCATCGTGACCGCCGTGTACAAGAGCCGCCGCTGGGAGTCCGAGGCGCGGCTGCAATACCAGGTGCACGAGTACCTCGAGAAGCCGCTCGAGCCCGAGGACCTTCTCAAAGCCATCGGGAAGCACTTCCCGGATTTCGTGGGAGTCAAGAGCTGAACGACAGTTGCCAGTTGACGGTTGAGAACTCACGGTCCTTCAGTCGGCGGTTGGTTGGGGGAAAGCCGTAGGCTGCTGCCTCCGGACTCTCAACTTTTAACTCTCAACTCTTAACTGCTCATCACAGCTCGTCTTCCTTTTGCATCTTCTTGAGCGCCGTCTCCATCGCCTCGAACGCCTGCTCGATGTCCTTGTCGCCGTGGGCGTGCGACAGGAACGACGTGACCGGCGAACGGGCCGGCAGCAGCACCCCGGCTTCACGGCAGATGCGGGCGAAACGGGTCCAGACCTCCTGGTCGACCCGGGCGAACGAGTTTCCGTCGGTCACGCCGAGCCGTGAGAACGCCAGTGCGAAGATCGAGCCGACCCGGGCGCAGCGCAGCGGGCGGGAGAACCGCCCCGACAGCGCCGCGACGCCGGCTTCGAGCTGAGCGCCGCGTTCCTCGAGCCGCTGGTGAACGCTCTCGTTGCGCAGCACCGAGAGCGTGGCGCTGGCCGCGAGGACCGCGATCGGGGGCGGAGAACCGGGGAGATCGTCCCCGGGCGTCGTGTCGAGCGCTCGGGCCCACGCCACCGCGCCGATGCGGGCGACGCCGCCGCCGAGTGCGCCGCCGAACACCGCGACGTCCGGCTCGATCCCGAAGACCTCTGACGCGCCTCCGCGAGCCAGGCGGAACCCGGTGAGGGTCTCGTCGAGCACGAGGCGAGCGCCGGCGGCGCGCGTGAGCCTGGCGACGTCGCGGAGAAAGTCTGGGGTGGGTCTGATCACGCCGAACTGCGTCGCAATCGGATCGAGGACGACCGCGGCGGCGTCCACCCCGACCTCGGCGAGCACGTTGTCGAGGGCCTCGACGTCACCCCAGGGCACGACCCTGACCTTGCGCGCGAACTCGGCGGGGATGCCGGCGACCAGCGGCTGGCTCACCCCCAGCGGGCCCGCCGCTGCGACGTGGAAAGCTTCCACCGCGCCGCGGCGGTTGCCGTCGAAGACCACGACAATGCTGCGGCCGGTCTCCCGCCGGCACCAGCGCAGGGCCAGCTGCCAGGCCTCGTTCTCGGACGGGGTGATGACCCACGGCGCGAGGGACGGGTTGTGCTCCTCGAGCAGCTCGACGAGCTCGATCTCGGCGGCGGTGTGATACCCGCTCGCGAGGCCCATCGTCGACGCGCGCCGGACCGCGTCCAGCAGGTACTGGTTGCCGTAACCGAGGAGGTTGGACCCCGCGCCCCCGAAGAGATCGAGGTAGGCGACGTTGTCGGCGTCGAACACCCGGCACCCCTGCGCCTTTGCGAGGAGCAACGATTCCTCTCCCCGCCGCCCAGCCAGCGGCACTGCCCTGCGCGCCTGCGTCAACAGTTCGTCTGCCCTCTGTCCCATCGTCCGGTCCAGCCTCCGTGAGTCACCAAGTCTAGCGGCACCGCCGCCGACGCTCAAGTCTCCTCCTGCTCATCCTCCTCGTCGCCTTCGGCGTGGACGAAGTACTGCGCGCAGCGTTTGGAGCAGAAGTACCTTCCATATTCGAATGTTGCACATTTGAAGCAGGCGACGTGCCCGCAAACGGGACACTTCGGCAGCGCCCAGACGGGGTACTCCCTGCCGCACGTCTCGCATACCCCGACGTTGCGCCCTGGCACGGCCCAAGTATCACCTGCCGCGCGCCCGAGCGCAAGCGGACGCGACAAAGCGGCCGCGACGGCTTGTCGCCTGTCGCGGCCGAGGATACAATTCGCAGGCTACGTGCCGGCGTAGCTCAGCGGTAGAGCAGGGGTCTCATAAGCCCCGTGTCAGTGGTTCGATTCCACTCGTCGGCACCATATCCATGACCTTCAACGGCTTCGCAGCCGCCTTCCGTCGCCGTTTCCCCGACATCGTCGGACGCCCGGTTCTGGTCGCGCTCTCCGGGGGGGCCGACTCGGTCGCCCTGGCGTGCATCCTCCACGAGGCTGCCGCCGAGCTCGGCTGCGAGGTTGCAGCGGCCCACGTGCACCACCACCTGCGCGGCGCCGAGGCGGACGCCGACGCCCGTCACTGCGAGGCGCTGTGCGGCCGGCTCGGGGTGAGGCTGGCCGTCGAGCACCTCGACCCGGGGGTCCCGACCGGCGTGTCCCGCGAGGCGTGGTGGCGCCGGGAGCGCTACCGGGCGCTGGAGGCGGTGCGGGAG
Source organism: Acidobacteriota bacterium (assembly GCA_003133645.1). GTDB lineage: Bacteria > Acidobacteriota > Thermoanaerobaculia > Thermoanaerobaculales > Thermoanaerobaculaceae > RBG-13-68-16. Next base: position 5,979 of record PKYI01000129.1, read on the forward strand.
CGGTTCTCGTGCGCGGCGGTGGCCACCGCGCACACGCTCGACGACCAGGCGGAGACCGTCCTCATGAAGCTGCTGCGCGGTTCCGGGCCGCGCGGCGTGGCGGGAGTGCGCCGGCGCAGCGGGACCGTGATCCGGCCGCTGCTCGACGTCCCGCGCGCGGCGTTGCGCGGCTACCTGACCGGTCGCGCCATCGCGTGGCGCGAGGACGCCAGCAACGCCGACCTGGCCTTTCCGCGCGCCAGGGTCCGCCACGAGCTGCTGCCCGCGCTGGCGGCGGCGTTCCCCGGTGCCTCGGCGCACCTCGCGGCGTTCGCGGCCGCCCTGGCCGAGGACGAGGCGTACCTGGGGGGGCTGCTGTGCGAGCGCGGCGTCTGGCCCGAGATCGGCCGCCAGGTGCCGGTGGGGGTTGTGGCGGCACTCCCGCGCGCCCTGGCGGTGCGCTGGGCGCTGGAACTGGCCGGGCGGTTGCCCCTGGCCGAGCCGCCCTCGCACAGCCAGCTCGAGGCCGTGCTGGCGATGCTCGACGGGTCGCGCCCGGGGGCCGTCGACCTCGGCCGCCGGTGGGTGCTGCGCCGGCGCGGCGGGACGCTGGCGCTGTGTCCGCCGCCGCTCGAGCCGTTCGCGCCCAAGGCCGTCACGGTGCCGTCGCGCGTGGAGCTGGCGGGGGGGGTTGTCGGCTGGGTGGGCGTGGCGGGCCCTGCGCCGGGAAAGCACCGGGCCAATCTCCGCGCTGAGGCGGCGGACCTCCCCCTGGTGTGGCGGCCGGTCGCGGCCGGCGAACGTTTCCGCGGTCGCCCCGTGGCGCGCCTGCTGGCGGCCGCCGGCGTGCCGGCCGAATGGCGGCGGGCATGGCCCGCCCTCGTGGCGGGTGGTACGATGATCTGGCTTCCTGCCGTCGGCATTGCCGATGGGTGGGCTGCGGACGGCGCCGACGGGGTGGTGGCCGAGCTGGAGGAACCATGGGAACGCCGCGACAGGTGATCGCGCCCGAGGTGATTGCGACGCGTGTCGCTGCGCTCGGGGCGCGCATCGGCGCCGACTACGCCGGGCGCAAGCTCGTGCTGGTCGGGATGCTCAAGGGGGCGGCGGTGTTCCTCTCCGACCTGCTGCGCGCGATCGAGGGCGACGTGCGCTTCGAGCTGGTCAACGTGACGCACCAGGCCGAACCCCGCGGCGCGATCATCGAGCTCACCTACGCGACCCACGTGCACCTGGAAGGCGCGCACGCCCTCATCCTCAAGGACATCTGTCACTCCGGAGTGACCGAAAACTACCTGCTCACCCACCTTGCCCAACAGGGCCCGGCCAGCCTCGAGGTCGCGGCCCTCGTGAACCGGCCGCTCCTCCGCCGCGTCGCGCTGGAACCTAAGTACGTGGCCCTCGACGACGTTCCGACAGACCGGCTCGTCGGCTACGGCATCGAGCTCGAGGGCAGATGGGGGAATCTTCCCGGCATCAACGTCCTTCAGGGAGTGTGACCGGGGCCGGGGCCCCGTGACGGCGCCCCGGCGGCAGCCGGGCGCTCTCAGGGAACGCCACCGGAGGAGTTCGGAGAACACGTGAACCAGAACGTCAAGAACGCGCTGCTGTTTGTCGTCATCATCGTGTCGGTGGTGCTGTTGTGGAACTTCATCACGACGACTCGGGCCGGCACCAAGGAGATTGCGTTCTCGGATTTCCTCGACCGGGTCGAGAAGAACCAGGTCTCCGAGGTGCTGATCCGCGGCGAAGAGGTGTACGGGCGCTCGCCGGAAGCCGCCGGGGCCCACCCGCTTGCCACCCGTCCGTTCGACTTCGTGACCTACTCGCCGGGGTACGACAAGCTCGTCTCCGTGCTGCGCGAGCACAACGTGAAGATCAAGGCCGAGCAGGCCTCGCAGGGTTCGATGTGGACCGCGATCCTGTCGTGGCTGCCGTTCGTCCTCCTGGCGGTGATGTGGTACTTCTTCTACCGCCAGATGCAGGCGGGCGGCAACAAGGCGATGGCGTTCGGCAAGTCGCGGGCGCGTCTGCTCAACCCCAAGAACAAGGGGATCACCTTCAAGGACGTCGCGGGGGTGGAAGAGGCCAAGGAGGAGCTGCAGGAGATCATCGAGTTCCTCCGCGACCCGCAGAAGTTCCAGAAGCTGGGCGGCAAGATCCCCAGGGGCGTGCTGCTGATGGGCGCGCCCGGGACCGGCAAGACGCTGCTCGCCCGCGCCGTCTCGGGCGAGGCCGAGGTGCCATTCTTCTCGATCTCCGGCTCGGACTTCGTCGAGATGTTCGTCGGCGTCGGCGCTTCCCGCGTCCGCGACCTCTTCGAGCAGGGGAAGAAGAACGCGCCCTGCATCATCTTCATCGACGAGATCGATGCGGTGGGCCGCCACCGCGGCGCCGGCCTCGGCGGCGGCCACGACGAGCGGGAGCAGACGTTGAACGCGCTGCTCGTCGAGATGGACGGCTTCGAGACCAACGACGGCGTGATCCTGATCGCCGCCACCAACCGCCCCGACGTGCTCGACCCCGCGCTGCTGCGGCCGGGCCGCTTCGACCGGCGGATCGTGGTCAGCCGCCCGGACCTCAACGGCCGCAACGAAATCCTGAAGGTGCACACCGCCAAGATCACACTTGCCCCGGACGTCGACCTCTCGGTGCTGGCGCGCTCCACGCCCGGTTTCTCGGGGGCGGACATCGCGAACCTGGTCAACGAGGCGGCGTTGCGCGCGGCGCGCTTCAACAAGACCGCGGTCGCGATGACCGACTTCGAGTACGCCAAGGACAAGGTGATGATGGGCGCGGAGAGGCGGTCGCTCGCGCTCTCCGAGGAGGAGAAGAGGGTCGTTGCGTACCACGAGGCCGGCCACGCGCTGATCGCCGCGATGCTGCCCAACGCCGACCCGCTTCACAAGGTCACGATCATCCCGCGCGGCCTCGCTCTCGGGCTCACCCAGCAGCTTCCCGAGGAAGAGCGCTACCTGCACGCCAAGTCGCACCTCTCCGACGAGCTCGTCGTGCTGATGGGCGGGCGTCTCGCGGAGCAGATCGTGTTCGGCGACGACAACATCACCACCGGGGCCGGCAACGACCTCGAGCGCGCCACGGAGCTTTCCCGCAAGATGGTGTGCGAGTGGGGGATGTCCTCGATGGGGCCGCTGACGTTCGGCAAGCGCGAGGAGGCGATCTTCCTGGGTAAGGAGTTCGCCCGCCACCAGGACTACTCCGAGGCCACCGCGGTCGAGATCGACAGCGAGATCAAACGCCTGGTTGAGAACGCCTATGGGCGCGCTCAGCAGACCCTGAGCGAGAACCGCCCGGTGCTCGACAAGATCGCCGCCGCGCTGCTCGAGCGCGAGGTGCTCGAGGGCGAGGAGGTCTACGCGATGGTGTCGGAGTACACCGGCCTCCCGGTGGACAAGCTCAAGGGCCCTGGCAACCCGGTGCCGGCGACCGACGCCCTCTCCACCTGAGCGCCGCCGATAGCGGACCATCCGCGGCGTTGCGCTCGCCCCGCTCGCGTCCTCATGTAGCCTCCGGCTACACTCCGGCGCGGCGGGGTTCGCGCGCNNTCGGCGGCGCGGCTACACGCCGTGAGCCGAGGCCCTGCTGACCGCGCGGCCTGCGGCCCGCACGGAGCACGGACCACGCCTTCGCTTTGCCCGAGCCCCGAACCCCGAGCCCCGGTCTCTGACCACGGCCCCCGGTGTCCCGGTGCCCTGTCTTCACCAGGGTACAATCCGCGGGTGCTCGTGCTGCGCGCCCTCGCGATGCTCTCGTTTGTGGCCTTCGGTGTCGCCAACACCGTGGTGTTTGGAACGTACGGCGCGCTCGTGGGGTTCATTCCGCCGCGCGGTGACTGGACGCTGGCGGGGGCACGCTGGTGGGCGCGCGGCGTCCTTCTCGGCGGTTTCGTTCGCCTGAGGCGCGAAGGGCGGGAGCGGGTGCCGCGCGGCGAGCCGGTCGTGTTCATGGCCAACCACGAGTCGTGGCTCGACATCCCGGCGTTGCTGGCCGCGATCCCGGTGCAGGTGCGGTTCCTCGCCAAGAAGTCGCTGTTCAAGGTCCCGTTCCTGGGCTGGGCGATCGCGGCGATGGGCTTCATCCCCGTGGATCGCGAGAACCGGCGCGAGGCGGTGCGCTCATTCGAGGAAGCCGCCGCGCGGATCCGCCGCGGCCGCTCGGTGCTCCTCTTCCCCGAAGAGACGCGCTCGATGGACGGCAACTTGCTGCCGTTGCAGCGCGGCGGTTTTCTCATCGCGATCAAGGCGGGGATCCCGATCGTGCCGGTTGGGATCGAGGGCGCCGGCCGCTGCCTGGGCAAGCACAACTACCTGATCCGCCCGGGTACGGTCACCGTGCGATTCGGCGATTCGATTCCCACCGCCGGGCGCGGGGTGACGGAGAAGGGTGTCCTGATGGAGCGGGTGCGAGCCGAGATCGAACGGCTGCGCGGCAATTCGGGCGCTGCCGCCGCGGTTGGGAGATGATGCGGCCGGCCGGGCCGTGGGGGGTGCAGGCAATGGTCACTGAGACGAAGGTCTGGGAAGCGCTCGCCACTGTAATGGATCCCGAGGTCCCGTTCTCGGTCGTCGACCTCGGCCTGGTCTACGGGGTCGAGGTCGCGCCGTCGGGCGCCGTCCGCGTGCAACTCACGCTGACGACGCACGGCTGCCCGCTGGTGCGGCGGATCACGGACGACGCGGCGGGCTCGATCCGCCGGGCCACGGGCGCCGAGGACGTGCAGGTCGAGATCGTCTGGGACCCGCCGTGGAACCCTGGGATGGCCGCGCCCTCGGTGCAGCAGCACTTCGGCTGGTCATAAAGGAGAGATTGATGGCGATTTCCGAGGCGGAGGTCCGCGAGGCTCTCAAGCAAGTCAAGTTCCCCGGGCTTTCCCGGGACATTGTTTCGTTCGGGTTCGTCCGCAGCGTGCAGGTCGAGGGCGATGCCGTGGCGGTCGAGATCGCGTTGACGACCGCCAACCCGCAGGCGGGCGAGACCGTCGAGCGCGACGCGCGGGCGGCTCTCGAGGCGCTTCCCGGCGTGCGCGAGGTCAAGCTCGACTGCGCGGTCCAGGCCCCGCAGAACGCCCCCGCCGCCGTCCCGGCGCGCCGGGTACTCCCCGGGGTGCGCTACAAGGTGGCGGTGGCCTCGGGCAAGGGTGGCGTCGGCAAGTCCACCGTGGCGGCCAACCTCGCGCTCGCCCTGAAGCGCGGCGGCGCGACCGTCGGCCTGCTCGACGCCGACATCTACGGCCCGTCGCAACAGATGATGATGGGGTGCACCGACAAACCGCGCGTGAACGCGGCGGAGAAGATTCTCCCCGTGGACGGCAACGGCGTGGCGGTGATGTCGCTCGGGTTCCTGATGGACCCGGACCAGCCGGTGATCTGGCGCGGGCCGATGGTGATGAAGGCGCTGCAGCAGTTCATCGAGGACGTCGAGTGGGGCACGCTCGACTACCTGGTGGTGGACCTGCCGCCGGGAACGGGCGACGCCCAGCTCACGATCACCCAGCAAGTGCCGCTCGACGGCGCCGTGATCGTGACGACCCCGCAGGACGTGGCGTTGATCGACGCCCGCAAGGGCCTCGCGATGTTCCAGAAGGTCAACGTCCCGGTGCTCGGGATGATCGAGAACATGTCGGCGTTCGTCTGCCCGCACTGCGGCGAACGCAGCGAGATCTTCAAGCACGGCGGCGGGCGGCGCACCGCAGAGCAGCTCGGCGTCCCGTTCCTGGGCGACATCCCGATCGACCCGGCGATCGTCCTCGGGGGCGACGCCGGGACGCCGATCGTGGCGTCGCACCCGGACTCGGCGGCGGCGAAGGCGTTCCTCGAGTTGGCCGCGGCCGTCCGCCGGCAGGTCGAGCGCTAGGCGCGGCCCGAACCCTCGCCGCGGCGTCCCCGCGCGAGCGTCGGCGCTGCGGCTACTTCGGGTGTTGCGCCGGGGCGGCGGGTTTTGGCGACGGCACCGGTGTCGGTGGCGCTACGACGATCTCCGCCGCGCTCTCGGGGCGGCCGCCGGCCGCCACGATCGCCGCCAGCCGCTTGGAGAACCACTCCGGCTCCCCCCACGGCTGGGCCTCACCGTTGGCGTAGTAGGTCGGGGTGCCGGTCACCCCGAGACGGTAGCCGAGGTCGAGCTGGCGCAGGACCGTGTTGATGGCGGGGTCCTTGAGGTAGCACGCACGAAACTTCTCACTGCTCAGGTTGTGCTCGGCGAGGAAGGCGAACACGGCCGGGTCCACCGACTCGACGGTGAGCGTGTCCTGGAGGCGGTAGAACTCCTCCTTGAGCGCGACGATCTTGTCGGGCCACAGGCTGCCGACGCACTCGCCCGCGACCGCCGCCCGGAACGCCCACGGATGGGCGTTGAACAACGGGAAGTTGACCAGTCCGTGGCGGACCTTGTCGCCGAACTGCGCGAGCACCGGCTTGACCCCGCCCCACCCGCGCTTGCACGCCGGGCACTGGAAGTCGGAGAACTCGACGACCTTGACCGGCGCCGTCTCGTGCCCCGGGTCCCACTGGATGACGCTCGACTCGAGGATCTCCCGCCGCACGGCGCGCGGGTCGCGGTCGAGCGGCCAGGTGCCTCCGATCACCAGATACTTGCCGTCGGCGGTCACCGCCATCGGCATGTGCATCGTGCCGTAGCCGGTCGCGACCTCGGCGGTGAGCGCGACCACCGCCCCGGGCCGCGTCGGGCTCATCGGCCACGGGATCTTCACCCTGCTGCTGAGCCAGGTGCTCATCGCCTCGGTGAGATGCTGCTGGACGAAGAGCGGCAGCGTGGCGGGCGTGACCGGCGGGTCGACGGCGGGAAGCGGGAAGAGCAGCCCCGCGGCCACCATCTTGGTCTTCAGGTCTGCGAGCATGCCGACCTGGTCCTTGGCGTCCGGCTGGATGGACGTGCGCTCGACGCGCACTTCCTGGTAGGAGCCCACGGGCGTGGCGCCGGTGGTGTTCTCGGTCAAGGTGAACACGCTCGCCGGCGCGTAGGTCAGAAAGCCGCGCGCGAACGCCTTGAACGCCTGTTCGGGAAGTTCTTGCGCCCCGGACGAGACCGCCACCGCCAGCGCCATCGCCGCCACAACGTAACTCCGCATGAGCATCCTCCGGTTCAGCATCCGCGAAGGATAGCAAAAGCGGCCAAACGCCCGGCCGCTCGGCGGCTCCGCTTGGAACGGCGCCGCGCACTCCTGTACAGTTGGCACGTGCTGGAGCGCAAGCTTGCGGAGCTGTGGCGGCGGGGACGCCCGGCGGTGATGGGCGTCGTCAACGTCACACCGGACTCGTTCTCCGACGGTGGGCGGTTCGCTGCGCCCGACGTGGCGGTGGCGCACGCCCTCGCCATGTCCGACGCGGGGGCGGACGTCATCGACGTCGGCGGCGAGTCCACCCGCCCGGGCGCGGCGACGGTGCTGGTGGCGGACGAGATCGAACGCGTGGTGCCGGTGGTCGCGGCGCTGGCCCGTCGCCGGCCCGCCATGATCGTCTCGGTGGACACCTCTAAACCCGAAGTCGCCGCGGCCGCGCTGGCGGCCGGGGCGTCCCTCGTCAACGACGTCACGGCCGCACGCGACCCGCGCATGCTCGCGGTCGTCGCCGGCCGCGGTGCCGGCATCGTCCTCATGCACATGCGCGGCGAGCCGGCCACGATGCAGCGCGACACCGCGTATGCCGACGTCGTCGCCGAGGTGCACGAGTTCCTCGCGGGTCGGGCCGCCGCCGCCGCCGCGGCGGGGATCCCGGCCGAACGCACCCTGCTCGACCCCGGCATCGGCTTCGGCAAGGACGCCGCCGCGAACCTTCGTCTCCTGGCGGCGCTGCCGGACCTCGCGGCGCTCGGCTGCCCGGTGGTCGTGGGTGCCTCGCGCAAGTCGTTCATCGCGGCGGTCACCGGCGGCGCGGGTCCGGAGGAACGCCTGGCCGGGTCGCTCGCCGCCGTCGCGGGCACGGTGCGGTTGCCGCGGGCGATGGTGCGGGCGCACGACGTCCGCGAGACCGTGCAGTTCCTCACGCTGCTGGCGGCGTTGGCGGGGGCGGCTTGAGCGCGCTGTTCGCCGCGCTGCGGGAGGTCACGCGCCTGGAGGTCGGGGTGCGCGACATCGTGGACGTCACGCTGGTCGCAGTCCTCTTCTACCTGTTGCTGACCGCGGTCAAGGGCACGCGGGCCGTCTCGATGCTCTGGGGGATCTTCATCCTGACGGGCGCCTACCTGGTCGCCCAGTTCCTCGACCTCATCACCCTCACGGCGGTGCTGCGCGAGATGCTGTTCTACCTCCCGTTCGTGATCATCGTCCTTTTTCAGCACGAGATCCGCCGCATCCTGGCGGCGATCGGCCGCACGCCGTTGTTGCGCTGGACCTCGGTGCTCTCCCCCCGGCAGGTCCTGATCAACGACATCGTGCTGGCGTGCGAAACGCTGGTCTCCCACCGCTACGGCGCCCTGATCGTGATCGAGCGCGACGAGGGGCTGCGCACGTTTGTCGAGACGGGGATCCCGATCGACGCCCGATTGTCGTACGACCTCCTCGTGAACATCTTCACCCCCGGCACGCCGCTGCACGACGGGGCCGCCATCGTGCAGGGGAACCGGATCGTGGCCGCCGGGTGTTTCCTGCCGCTCTCCGTACGGGCCGACCTGTCCACGACCTACGGCTCCCGGCACCGCGCGGCGCTGGGGATCGCCGAGGAGACCGACGCGGTCGCGGTGGTGGTCTCCGAGGAGCGCGGTGCGCTCACGGTGGCCGAGGGCGGTCGCCTGCACGCCGACCTCGACCGGCGCGAGTTGCGGGACCTGCTGCTCGAACTGCTGCTGCTCGGGCGCTCGGGGAGGCAGGCGTGAGGTTGCTGCCGCGTTCCCCCGGCACCGTGCTGCTCGCGGTCGTGCTGGCGTGCATGGTGTGGTACGCGAACGCCCTCGACCGCAGGGAGCGCGTCTCCGAGCGCCAGCTCGACACCCCCCTGACGCTGGTGAACGTGCCCGCGGACACCGTGATCACCTCGGAGGTGCCGAGGTTCCTGTCGTTGCGGGTGCGCGGCCCGCTCTCCCGCCTGCGGACGCTCGATCAGGCTCAGACCGGCGTGGTGATCGACCTGCGCGGCGCGACCGAAGGGGAGCATGAATTCCCGGTGGAGACCCGCAACGTGATCGTGCCGCCAGGGGTCGAGGCGCTGGCGGTGTCGCCGCCGCAGGTGCCGCTGCGGTTGGAGAAGATCGGCCGCCGGCGGGTCGCGGTCAGGCCGCGGCTTGACGGCCAGCCCGCACCGGGCATGTCGGTCGGGGCCGTCCGCGTCCAGCCCACGACCGCGATGGTCAGCGGGCCGCGGCTGCTGCTGCAGCGGTTGCAGTCCGTGTCCACCGACCCGGTGAACGTGGATGGCGCCGACGGAAGCGTGGACGCCGTCGTGGCGGTGCGGTCGCCGCAGCCGCTGATGCGGATCGTGGAGCCGCTGACCGTACGGGTGATCGCGGAGATCGTGCCGACCCGCGCCGACGGCCGCAACGCGAGGCGGCGGTGAGCGGCCGGCTGTTCGGCACCGACGGCATGCGCGGGGTGGCGTTCGAGCCTCCCCTCGACCGGTCCACGCTGACGCGCCTCGGCGCGGCGCTGGCGGGACACCTGCGCGACGCGGGGTTGCCGCTCGACGTGCTGCTGGCGGGGGACACGCGGGCCTCGACGGAACCTCTCGCCGGGTGGGTCGGGGGGGCGTTCCTGGCGGCCGGCGGCGAGCTGCGCTGGGCCGGTGTGCTCCCGACGCCCGCCGTCTCCCACCTGGTGCGCGAGCACGGCGGGTTCGGCGCCGGCGTGGTGATCTCCGCCTCCCACAACCCGGCGGCCGACAACGGCGTCAAGCTCGTGAACCGTGCCGGCACGAAGTGGCCGGTCGCGGAGGAGCGGCGCCTCGAAGAGCGGCTGAGGATGCTCGCCGAAGACGCCCCGACGGTGCCGCTGCCGGCCCCCGACGGACGCTGGCGAGCGCGCTACCTCGAGCTGCTCACCGCGTCGCTGCCGCCGCAACCGCTCGCCGGGATGCGGCTCGTGGTCGATGCGGCCAACGGGGCGGCGTCGCCGGTCGCGCGCAGCTTCTTCACCGCGCTTGGCGCCGAGGTCGCCCTCATCCACGCCGACCCCGACGGCCACAACATCAACGCCCGCTGCGGGGCGCTCTACCCCGAGCTCCTCGCAGCGGAGGTGCGCCGCCGCCGCGCCGACGCCGGTGTGGCGCTCGACGGCGACGCCGACCGCGCGGTCCTCGTCACCGCCTCTGGCAGGGTGCTCGACGGCGATGACGCGCTCCTGATGTGGGGCCGGGCGCTCGCGGCCACGGGGATGTTGCCGGGGGCGAAGGTCGTGGCGACGGTGATGTCCAACCTGGGTCTCGAGGCCGCGCTGCGGCGCGAGGCGATCGTTCTCGTGCGTTGCCCGGTCGGGGACCGCGAGGTCTGGGAAACGATGCAGCGGGAGGGCGCGGCCCTCGGCGGCGAGCAGTCCGGCCACGTGATCTGCGGCCACCTGGCCGTCACCGGCGACGGGTTGCTCACCGCGGCGCACCTGCTCGCCGTCGCCCGGCGGGACGGCGCCGCCCTCGAGGACCTGGCCGACCTCGAGCGCTTCCCGCAGGTGCTCCTCAACGTCCGGGTGGCGGCCCGCCGTCCGGTCGATGAAGTGCCGGAACTCGCCGCCGCCGTGCGCGCGGCCGAGCGCCACCTCGCGGCCAACGGCCGCGTGTTCGTGCGCTACTCGGGGACCGAGCCGCTGTTGCGGATCATGGTCGAGGCCGCTGAGGACGCCGTCGCGCGCGAGACCGCCGAGGGGATCGCCTTTCTCGCCCGCAAGCACCTCGGCGCCGCCTGATTCCAACCCACCGCCCGTCGGAGACGAACGGCGGCCGCTGCGCCCGCGATCAGAAGCCGAGCCAGTTCCGCTTGCGCTTGAGCTTAAGCGGATCCTGGGCGCTGCCGAGCTGCGCGGTGTGGCCCGAGTAGTCCGACGCGGTCACGTAGAACTCGACCGTCTGGTTGTGGTGGAACTCCGGCGAGATCTCGACCGACCAGTCCTCGCCGGCGCCGGGGCGCATCGGCAGCTCGACGAACTCAGGCGCGCCCTCGACCCGGGCGAAGAACCGGGCGCCCTGGACGCGGTGGTCGTCGCGGATGCGCAGCGCGATCGTCGCCGGGGCACCCTTCTTGTACTCGAGCTTGACCCCCTGCGCGAGCGCCACGCTCGGGGGCGCGGCGTCGAGTTGCTCGAGCTGCTTCGCCAACCGCTCGCGGGCCTGCTCGACGCGCGCCCGGGTCTTGGGGTCGGCGGGCATCGCGCGCAGCAACGCGAGTCCGTTCTCCGGCGCGCGGTCGCGTTCGGATTGCTCCACCTGGGCCATCGCCGCCGCGAACCTCTGTTCGGCGGCCTGCTCGCCCCTGAGCCGCTCGATCCGGTCGGCGAGGCCGGGGCGGTCGTTCCATGCGTCCTGGAGAGTGGCCAGGCCGGCGAGCGCCGCCTCGTAGTTGCCGGCGGCCGCGAACGTGTCGGCGTCGCGCTCGAGGGCGGCCGCCGCCTGCGAGCGCATCTGGGTCGCCTGCGCGCAGCGCGGGGCCAGCCCGAGCAGGACCCCGGCGTCGCGGACCACCTCGCCGAGTTCGCCCTGGCGCTGGGCCTTCAGCAACGCTGCGTGGAGGTCGAGCGCCCGCCTGGCGTCCTCGAGCGTGGCGATGAAATCGCGGTCGCGGGGGAACGACGCCTCCTCGGCGCGGGAGAGCCCGCGGAGGATCCCCGCGAGCGCCGTCATGTTGCCGGCGGCGAGCGCGGCCTGCACCTCCCCCATCACCGCGTGCTGCCTCTTGGCGAGGTACGCGGCGCGCAGCTCCTTGAACCGTTCCTGCTCCGCGGGCGTGAGACCGGCGACCTCCGCCGGCGAGATCGCATCGAGCCGCGCGAGGGCGCCCGGGAGGTCGCCGAGGGCCATGGCGGCCTCCGCCATCTGCAGCTGGACCGCGGCCGAGTGCGCCGCCGCCGGGGATGGAATCGGCGTCGGCCGGCGGGGCGTCGCTGTGGGGACGGCGATGCGGACGGTGCGGCCCGGCCGGGTGCTCACGTACCAGGCCGTGCCGACGGCCGCCGCGACCACAACGACGGCCGCGGCCACGGCGGCCCACGGCGCGGCGCGGTGGCGGATGGTCCTCAGGGCGGACGCCGGGACACTCGGCCCCGGTTGGCGTCCAGGCTCCGGATGCTCCTCGGGAACCGCGGCGGTCGCCGGGACGGGCGTCGCGGACTCGGGAAGCTGCGGGGGTTCAGTCGCGCCGGACGGCTCCACGGCGACGAGGCCGCCGGCGTCCGGGGCCGTGGGCGGCTCCGGAAGGCGCTGGACCGGCACCGGGCCGGTGCGTGCCTCGTCCGCCGGCCGTTCTCGGGCAGGGGTCTCGGCCGCCGCGGGCGGCAACGGCGCGGGTGCGGGGCCCAGGATGATCGGCACCACCCGCGCGGGTGCGGTGTCCTCGCCGACGTCCCGCGCTCCTTTCGCTTCCGGCCCGGCCGCCGGAGGCTCGGGTTGCGCCTCGGCGATGCCGGCGTCGCCGTGAGGCGTCGCAGGCGGAACGGCGGCGGCCGGCGCCGTCCGCGGGCCGGTCCCCGCCAGCGATGTCACGATCGCCTGGCGGAACGCCTCGAACGACGCGGGCCTCGCCGCGGGATCCGCCCGCAGCGCCTGCCCCAGGGCCGCCGCCAGCGCCGCGGGCTCGGGGATCCGCTGCGCCACGGCCTGAGGGAGCGTCACGGCGGGAGCGTCGTCGCCCGCCACCTCGGCGCGCAACAGGGCGCAGCACGTCGCGGCGAGGGCGTACAGGTCGGCGCGCCAGTCCGCCGCTGTGGCGGCGCCGCGCCGCTCCGGCGCAACGAACCGGCCGGCCCCGCTGGGCGGTGCAGTCTCCTCAGCCGCCCGCCCGCCGGCGTGGAACGCGGCGGTGCCGAACCCCAGGATCGAGACATGCTCCACCCCCGCCCGGCGGTGGGAGACGATGTTCTCGGGTGAGAGGTTCCCATGCGAGGCGCCGGCGCGGGCGAGCGCGTCGAGCCCCTGCGAGGCCTCGAGCGCCAGGCCCAAGATGCGCGCGGGCTCGGCGCCGATCAGCGCGTCGAGGTGCTCGCCCTCGACGAACTCCATCACCATGAACGCGCTGTCGTCGGGGGTGAAGCCGTGATCGAGGAGAGCCGGGAACGTCGCCGGCGCGGCCGACGCGAGGACCGCCATCGCGGCCATGAAACGCTCCTGACACGCCTGGAGCGTTGCGAGCGAGGCGGGAGGGATCAGCTTGATCGCGACGGTGGCACCGGTGGCCGGGTCGCAGGCGCGGAACACGATCGCGGACCGGCTTGACTTGAGCACCCGCTCCAGGCGGAAGCTCTCGGTGATCTCGCGTGGCTGGATCGTGGGCATGTAGGCGCTCCGCTCCCGGTCACGCCGCCGCGCAGCGCGGCTTCGACCCGACGCCTGCGAGCCCGATCCGGGCCCGTGCATGGGATTTCATGGATGAAGTCTAGCAAAGGTCGGGTACGTGGGGCCCAGGCGCCGTGTGACCGGGCGCACGCAGGCGGCGGCGCGGCGCAAACGCGCCCCGCCGGGGTGGCAGAGCAGGAGGATGGGGAATTGGCGGGCCAAACAAGACACCATCAGAACCCTACTCCACGACCTCGCCCGCCTGGACGGACTACCACCACTCACAAGAACGCCCACAGCGCCGACGACTTCCGCCTAACACCGCCCCGTGCCAACGAGACCTGCCCGACACTGGCGAAGAGCTTGGGAATGGCTGGTCTTGCAACCGGACTTTCGGTGCTGTCCGCGCGGCAGATGGCCGCTCCACAACACCCTCGGATTCGGCACGTCTGTCCGACCAGCCAACGGTACGCTGCCCGACCTCCAGACCTTAGCGCGAGCGTGGCCACGCGGCGAGTGCTAACCTCCTCGCTGGGAGCCGGAAGGAGCCGGTCTGCACGAGGAACGCCCTCTACTCCGGGCAACAGAGGATGGGTGAGGTACTCGACATCCTAATGAGGGAGCTGCCGCTAGTAGAAGCGAAGGCGGCGGGCCGGAGAGTGATCCTCGAGCAGGGGATGGCCGCGAGGCTGATCTTCCTTGTGCTGGGCCGGGATTGGTACCAGAAGAGGGTCATGTTCAGGCCAGATCCGGACGACTGGATGCTCAATGGGAACGACGCCTGGCTCGAGACAACGGCGATCCCGGATGACGTTCGCCGCATAGTCTACACCCACCGCGTCGTACGACTGGCAGACGCACTGTACACGCTGATCACTGGACAGGCGAAGGGACTCGACCTCCTCCGCCGACGGCTTCAAACCCGCCCGACCAAGCCGAGCTTTATTGAGACCGAGATCGCAAGCCTGCTCGTGTTCCAGGGATTCGAGCTTGAGGTAGTGGGAGAGAAGGGCAAACGAGGCGACGACTTCGATTTTCTGGCCACGAGAGGCGGGATCACAGTCAGTATCGAGGTCACGTCCAAGAACGTGGACTCGCTGTCTCCCAAGACGCTGCGAAACACGCTGTTCAAGAAGAGGAATCAGGTGCCCCCCGGACAGCCGGCGGTCCTATACATCCACATCCCCGCGAAGTGGATGCGTGACGCTCGCGTAACGCAGAGCATCTTCAACGAAGCCCTTATTGACTTCATGACTCGGTCCAGGAGGTTCAACGCGGTGATCTTCGTGTACGAAGAGGTCATACCCTGGCTCGACGGGGGATTCCCACGCATGGCGCTCCGCGCGTGTTTCAACGAGCGTCCTCGTTGGCCCTTTCCAGAGCGGAACCTCTTCGAGGCAAGAGAGATCGCCGAAGGGAACTTCAGCATGGCTCGCTCGTTCCTCGACGAACTGCTTAGGCATAGGGAGAAAGTAGCCCAGCAGGGCGACTGAGCTGAGCGACGCTCCCAGAGGCAGCGCGAAGCAAGACGACGCCCGCGCCAGCAACCTCCGCCTAACATCGACCCCAAGACACCCGTCACGAACCCGGCGCGAGTGACTACCGCCACGCTTGCCGGCGGACGACCAAGGTCCCTCCCCGACAACAGGAGGCAAGAGAGGTCCCACTGGCCCCTTCGAGCTCGTCTTCGACAGCGGCAAGGAGCACCACGAGAACGGGAGCACTCCCGAGCGCCACCTTGACTGCACTCCCACAACCCGCAACCGTCATGGGCCTGGCGCGAGCAAACCAGCAACGAGAGCGTGGTCCGACTCGCCACCGGCTGCAAGAAGACCGCAAGGCTTTTGAACGAAACCGTCCTCCCCAACCCAGGGTCGAGGCACAACTGCGTCCACAGCGGCCTCCAGTCTTATGAGACCAGATTCCTCCATGCCGGCGAACCAAGGGTCGCGGGCGGCGCAATGTGTTGAAGCTCAGGCGCTTGAGGCACGCGAGCTTGCTTCCCCCGCCGATGGCGCTACTCTGGCAGTGATGGCTGACCAGTCGCTCGGTGGCATTCGCCTTGTTGAAGTTCGCGTGAGGAACTTCCGGTGTCTTGCCGAGGTGGACGTTCCTCTTGACCGCGTCACGCTTCTCATCGGCGAGAACAATGCTGGCAAGACAAGCTTCCTTGACGCCCTCTACTTCGCCATCGGTGCCGGACCCCGCGGTATCACCGAGGATGATGTGTTCCTTGCGCCAGGTGAGGCCAGCGTCCCCCGAGACCGGCGCGTGACCATCGACATCCTTATCAAGCCCGTCGACAATAAAGGTGGTCTCCTCGAGAAGTTCCCCGCGAACAGCTCGTGGCTCAACCTGTGGGGCGAGGGCGTCACCCAGGACGACCAAGACCACGAAATCGTCGGACTCCGCACCCAAGCGCAATGGGACACGGCAAAGAATGAGTACGCTGTCAGCCGGGTCTTCCTCCGCGAGTGGCCCTCTACTCTGGACAATGCCCACTGCATGTCACCCAAGGCCGCCAAGCATGCAGTGGCCAGCAACCAACTCGAACCCCTCGCGCTCTACCTCCTCGACGCAAAACGCGACATCGCCAGCGACCTACGTAACCCGCACTCCTTCTGGTCCAAACTCGTCAGCCACCCCGACCTCAGCCCCGACGCCGTCAAGGAGATCGAGGCCACACTCAACGAGGTCAACGACCGCATCGTCGCCGGCAGCAGCGTCCTCTCCCACCTCCAAGCACACCTGGCCGTTCTCAGCGACTCGCTCCCCGGCATCACCGAAAGCGTCACGATCACGCCAGTCTCGCGCCACCTACGCGATCTCACCAAGGGCATGGACGTGCTCCTCTCGGGCACAAACGCCGCAACCTTCCCACTTTCCCGACAGGGAATGGGAACACGCAGCGTCGCCACCATTCTCACCTTCCGCGCCTACGCCGACTGGAAACAGACGCACGCCAAAGGCGCCGCTGTCCACCCACTTCTGGCCGTCGAGGAACCCGAAGCACACCTCCACCCTCACGCACAACGAGCCCTCTTCAAGCAGTTCCAGGCGCTGCCGGGGCAGTGCATCATCAGCACGCACTCCCCCTACATCTGTAGCCAAACCAGCATCCTCCACTTCCGACACTTTCGCCGCGACAACGGCCTCACGAGCGTGCGCCGTCTCACCGCAGGAACGCTCAACGACGACGACCTGCGCAAGATCCACCGCGCCGTCATCAACACGCGCGGCGACATGCTCTTCGCCAAGGCCGTCATTCTCGTGAGCGGCGAGACCGAGGAGCAAGCACTCCCGGCATTCGCAGACGCCTTCCTCCCCCACACGTCCCACGAACTCGGACTGTCCGTCATCAGCGTCGGAGGGGACGGCAGCTACCTACCGTTCCTACGCCTGGCGGAGTGCTTCGGCATCCCTTGGTTCATCTTCTCCGATGGCGAACCCAAAGCGATCAGCGACGTGAACGCCGCCCTGGAGGCAGTTGGGCAGCCACACATCGGCGCCAACTGCCGCGTGTTCGCCATAGCCGGTGACAGGGACTTCGAAACCTACGTGGCCGACGAATGCGGCCAGCCCCTCGTCGGCATGGTCATCGACATGAACGCCAAGAATCCTCAGCACCGTGAAGCCCTCACCAAGGAGTGGGCGAGCAAGACCCGCGACGACCTCATCAAGGAACTTAGGAGCGCCAAGACCCGATACGGACGTCCCATCGCGGAAACCATCACATCACTCCCGGACCACATCTGTCCTGGTCTCGTGCGCGACATCCTCACAGCCGTCGCCCACGACCTGCACCTCTCTCCATGAGCATTCACCTGACCCCAACGCAGGAAGAAATTGTCGCCTTCGACGAAGGTGCCCTCGTCGTCCTTGCAGGACCTGGCTCCGGCAAGACCCGCGTCCTCACCGAGCGAGTCCGCCGCCTCCTCGCGCGGCCCGACGAGTTCTTCCGTGTCCTCGCGCTGACCTTCACCAACAAGGCCGCCAACGAGATGATTGACCGTCTCAACGACGTCCCAAACATCAAGGAGCGTGCCTTCGTCGGGACCATGCACAGCTTCTGCATGGAGGTACTCGCTAACAGAGGTAAGGCCGTCGGCGTCAACGGGCTACCCAACATCTTCGAGTCCTTCGAGGACCGCAAGAAAGTCCTCGCCCAGGCAGTCCGCGCCGACCCACAACTCACTGCACTCCTCCACGATGCCGGCGACGAACAACAACAGTCCCAGCGCCTCAGTAACTGGCTCGAGTTCATCAGGACCGCGAAGATGAACCTCCGACTTCCCGCCATGCTGGAGGACGACCACGAGCGTCGCATTTACGAGGGGTACCAGGCGGGACTGCGTGCCAGCGCCGCACTCGACTTCGACGACCTTCTCCTGTTGACGTACCGTCTCTTGCAGGAACGACCCGCCATCGCAGACTTCTACCGCCGACAATACCGGTACATCTGCATCGACGAGGCACAAGACCTCAACGAGGTACAGTACCGCGTGCTGCACGCTCTCTGCGGAAACGAGTACCGCAACGTCATGATCGTGGGCGACCCACGACAGGCCATCTTCGTCTGGAGCGGCGCCAGCCCACACTACCTAAGTCTGTTCGAGCAAGACTTCCACGCGCGACGCATCACCCTCGATGAGAACTTCCGCTCATCACAGGCAGTCGTGGCGGCAGCCACGACCCTCAACCCGGCCTACCGACCCGACGGCAAGGTACCAATCCGCGGCCTCCTCCTCACCCAAGTCGCCGCTGACGACGAGGCCGAAGCACGTTGGGTCGCCGACCGCATCGAAGGACTCGTTCGCGACGGTCACCCTGATGTCGAGGGTCCCATTACACTTGAGCGCTGCGCGGTCTTGGGGAGAAAACATTACGTGTTCGACGCCCTCGCGCGAGAACTCCAATCACGGGACTTGCGCTTCGTCAAGCGACTGTCATCTGGGGAGCAACGGTGCGAGTCCGACCTGGCCGCCGACTGGGAGCTCGCGCTCCGTCTCGTCGCGAACCCATCAGATCGCCTGCACCTAGGATTGCTGGCCGCGCGATGGGCCATCACCACACCCATGGACGACCTACTTGCCGACGCGCCGGACGGCCCGACGCTCCTCAATCGCTGCCAGGAGCATACCGGCGCCGCCAACGCGCCTCACATCGCTAGCGCAATCCAGGCCATCGACTGGTCGTCGGGCACGTTTCGCCTCGACCAGAGCATTGACGTTGTCGAAAGCGCCGCTCAAGTCCTGTCTCTTGAGGACCGTGCCTTGGTCATGGCCGATCTCCAGGAGTGGCGGAACCACTGGACCATGTACGTGCGAAACAGCACCAACCGCACACTGCCCGACTTCTTCGCCCAGGTCGCACTGGGAGCCACGCAGGCGGCACGCGACGAGGGACTCGCCCTCCTCAGCGTGCACTCCGCCAAGGGCATGGAGTTCGACGTGGTCTTCATCATCGGCCTGTCTGAGGGCGTGTTTCCGGACTACCGCGCGAAGGGGGCGGCCATGGACGAAGAGTTGCGCAACGCGTTCGTCGCGGTCACCCGCTCACGACGACTCCTGTACCTCTCCTACCCTCGCGTCCGGAGAACACCGTGGGGAACCTTCAACCAACGGCCATCGCGCTACTATCAGGCGTTGGTGAAGGGACACCAGGAGTAGGATTCCTAGCTCGCGACCGCCTGCGGCAATCGGGACGGCTCATCGCCTCCGCTCGTTGGGAAGGTCCAGCAGCATGTTCGGCATCGCGACGCCCATGTGCGCGACCTCGGACGAATCGACGGGATGCCACCACACACAGGAACGCAATTCGTCCCAGGAACTTCTTTCTAGCAGCGACCGAAGTTCTGGGTCCTCGAGTTTGCCTCGAGGCGGCACCCCCGCGCGGCGGTAGCTGGGAGACCCTACTTGAGGTCGAGCTTCCGCGCTGCCCACTCCTGCCCGGCAGCACCTAGCATTTCGTCCCATCCCGCGAAGGGCGTCGCTGCGCGAATAAACGCGTCCCACTCTGCGTTGGGGATAGCGGCGAAGTCCTCGCTCGACTCGACCTTGAACCCGCTTGCTGTGACCATCGCTTCAAAGGTGGTGAACCGGGTGTGGCGGTGCATGAAGTCAGGGCTAAGGAGCTCCCCGGCGGGGACCTGGTGCGACCCGTGGAGGTTGCGAGCACGCGCCTGGAGGTCCTCGAGCTTCCTCTTCGCCTCGTCGAGTCCTTTAATCTCTACCTTCATCACTACCCCTCTGCCGTTTCCGCGCCCGCGTTGGGGCGCTCGGTTCCTCGGCGTCGCTATACGTCGAGCGTGTGCGTCCAGACCGGAACCCCGTTGTTTGCCAGGAACTTGACGAGATCCGGTGTGCCGAAGTAGCAGATGCGGGCGCCCTCGTCGTAGGCGAGCGCGGCCTTGTCGATCTTCAGGCCGTTCGCGCGCGCCCGCAAAACCAGGTTGGCCAGGGTACGTTCCCGACCCGACCGGGTGTGGTCGTTGCTGTCGGCCCCGAAGACCGCAAAGTCGATGCCCTGCTCGCGCAGATGTGCGAAGCGAATCGTCATGAGGTCACCTACTTCTTCGTCTTGGTAGGATCTACCAGCGTGAACGTCGAGCCCTTTGTTGGCGTTGGCGGAAGCGGCTCGCCCTTCACGACGGTCCGTTCTGGGCCATGGCCCCCACGGGGACCAATGACCTCGTACTGGCCCGATACCCGCGCCTTCTGACCTGGCCGAAGTCCCGAAACCCGTTCGCCCATTCGCGTTCTCCTTTCGCCTCCTCGAGGCCTCGCTCGGCCAAGCAGCAACCAAGCGTTCAACTTCTTTTCTATCAGAGGCTCCGGCAAATGTCAACAGCACGGGCATTGAAGCATGTTTCTATCGGTGCCTGTTTCCGCTATTGACATCCTTGCTCGCGCCCAGTAGAATCACTTCGTGGCCGGACGGCAGGACATGTTCTACGTCGAACTGGGGAAACGCATTAGGCAGGCCCGGCAACAGAAGCGCCTCACTCAACAGGCGTTGGCGGATGCGATCGAACTGACGCGTACTTCGGTCACCAACATCGAGTGCGGTCGCCAGCCAGTGATGACCCACCATCTGGTGAGGATCGCGAGGGCAGTCGGCGTCCCAGTGGAGTCACTCTTGCCGAGCCCGATCGAACCACCCTCAGAGCTCAACGCGAGACTCAGCGGCCTCGGGAATGACAAACGGGAGTGGGTCGGCCGCATCATCAGGTCAACGTCTACCGACTAAGGAGCACGACAATGGCACCCCGGTACGCCCTTGCGAAGCGAAAGGCCCAGCAACTTCTCGAGCAGGCAGGTATCACCAAGCCCCCGGTGCGCGTCGAGTCGCTCGCGAAGCACGTCGGTGCGCGCATCCGCTATGAACCGTTCAGCGGCGAGGGCTTGTCGGGTATGGCTTACCGGCAACCGGATGGGAAGCTCTTCATCGGGGTGAACGCCCTCCACCCAAGGAACCGCCGACGGTTCACTATCGCGCACGAGATCGCGCACCTCGTCCTCCACCAGCAGGAGGACTTGCACATCGACGAGGCGTTTACGATCAACCTCCGCAGTGATCTCTCAAGCCTCGCAGTGGACGAGAAGGAGATCGAGGCTAACCAGTTCGCCGCTGAACTCCTCATGCCGGCAGCGTGGCTAATCGACGATGTCCAGGACCGGCAAATCGACCTCGAGTCGGATGGCACGGCAATCGAAGAGTTGGCGAAGAAGTACCAGGTCAGCGTCCAGGCCATGACAATCCGTCTGTCATCGCTCGGCGCTGCGCGGGGATAGGAGCCCGAGTCGATGTTGCGAAACCTATTTAAGGCGACGTTGCTTGGCTGCTCCTCATGGTCGGGGATCACGTGCATCAGACCGGTCGGACGCCTTCGAACGCGCGGGAAGGCGCTCCCCGGCCATCGCCTGCCACCCCTCCCCGCAAGCACCGACAAAGAACCCCGCGTGACTACGCCATCCGCATGGCTGTGAACGCTGATAAGCCCACGCGCTGGAAGGACGACATTGCTCGGTCCGTGGATCTGTACAACGACTGGTTCCTCGCGTTCGCGCCCGAGACGTATCGCGCCACGCGAGTCGAGACCACGAAGAAGGTCGAGGAGGCGCTCGGGCTGACGGGCAACCTCCTCAGACTATCTCCGGCAACGCTTGCCGAGTACCCGGCCATCGTCCCCATGCTGCGCATGGCCACCGCGCCGCCCATCGCGCGCGACCGCCTCGTCGGCCTCGCCCGCGTGAGCAAGAGCCTCGTGTACACCATGGAGAACAACGACCGGGTTCCCCCGCGCATGCGACCGGCAGCACTCCAGGAGGAACTGGGCCGGGTCGCGACCATCATCCTCCGCCTCGCGGACCGGGACCTCTTCACGTGGCTCGAACCACCACGGGGCGCCACCGAGCAAGAACTCTTTCGTGCATCCACCATCGTCGCGGACCGGCTTTGCGGCGCCATGGCCGACCCCATCGTGCGCAACGCACAAGAGCGCCGACAGCTCGCCAAACTCAAGGAGTGGCTCGAACAGCGCCAGTACCGCCACCTACCGCCGGGCGAGGGCACCCGGCTAGAAAACATGGCCCCAGGAACCTTCACCTTCCGACTCAACGTCCCCGTCAAGCTCGAAGGCGGCACCACGACGGTCAACATCCCCGTGGACACCATCATCATGCCAAAGAAGGGCCGCAAACCACTCACGCCGCTCCTGATTGAGGCAAAGTCGGCCGGGGACTTCACGAACGTGAACAAACGACGCAAGGAAGAAGCCGTCAAGATGGCCCAGCTCCGCGCGAACTACGGCAAGCGCGTCCGGTACATCCTCTTCCTGTGCGGGTACTTCGACAGCGGGTACCTCGGGTACGAAGCCGCGGAAGGCATCGACTGGGTCTGGGAACACAGGATGGACGACCTGAACCAGTTCGGCCTATGACCCCACTCCAAGTCATCGAGCGCGCACGCCAAGAGCGCCAACAAGCCCTGGACGCCACAAAGAGCCCGGAGGAGCGCAACCGGCTCGGACAGTTCGCGACGCCAACAGCGCTCGCGAACGACATCATGGCGTACGCCAAACAACTCCTCCCGACCCGGGGCGAGATCCGCTTCCTGGACCCAGCACTCGGCACGGGGTCCTTCTACTCAGCGCTCCGACGGACCATCCCCCAACGACGCGTCACGAGCGCCACCGGCTTCGAAATCGACCCTGCCTTCGCACAAGCCGCACAACACCTGTGGAGCCAATCGGGCCTTCTGGTCGTCACGGGTGACTTCACCAAGCACCGACCACCGGATGACGACCATGACAAGGCCACGCTGCTCATCACGAACCCACCCTACGTGCGACACCACCACCTCAGCACGACCGACAAGGCGCGCCTCCAAGTCCTCGTCGCGAACGCCACCGGACTCCAGCTCAGCGGCCTGTCTGGGCTGTACTGCTACTTCCTCCTGCTCTCTCACCCTTGGATGGCACGTGGCGCGATCGCGAGCTGGCTCATCCCCACCGAGTTCCTGGACGTGAACTACGGCACCACCATCAAGAAATACCTCTTATCCCGGGTGACCTTGTTGCGCATCCACCGCTTCGACCCCAACGACGTCCAATTCGACGACGCCCTCGTCTCCTCCGCCGTCGTCTGGTTCCGGAACGACCCGCCACCCAAGGAACACACGGTCCAGTTCACGTACGGCGGCACCCACGTCCACCCCACACAACGCAAGGACCTCCCGACCAAGATCCTCGCCACCGAAGCCAAGTGGAACCGCCTGTTCAACGGCGAAGCCAAGGGCCAGACCAATACGCCGACGATCGCGGACCTCTTCACGATCCGCCGCGGCATCGCGACCGGCAACAACACCTTCTTCATTCTCACCAAGGAAGAAGCAGCGCGGCGCCACCTCCCCGAGGCCGTCCTCACACCAATTCTCCCCAGCCCCCGACACCTCCAGGACGACGAGGTCCTCGCGGACCACCACGGCATGCCAACCATCGAGCGACAGCTCGTCCTCATCAACTGCACCATCGCCGAGGAGGAGGTCGCGCACCGCTATCCCAGACTCGCGTCGTACCTTGAGGAGGGCAAGGCGCAGGGCATTCACGAGACGTACCTGTGCGCGCACCGCAACCCCTGGTACGCGCAGGAAACACGACCAGCGCCACCATTCTTATGCACGTACATGGGTCGCGGCGAGAAGGACCGCCCCTTCCGGTTCATCCTCAACCACTCGCGCGCCACGGCCGCCAACGTGTACCTCTTGCTCTACCCCAAGCCTGCACTCCAACGACTCTTGGAGAGGAACCCGGTGAACGCTCGACGGGTATGGCAGGCGCTCAACAGCCTGTCCGCCGAGACGCTCATGGGCGAAGGCCGCGTGTACGGCGGCGGCCTCTACAAGCTGGAACCCAAGGAACTCGCGAACGCGCCCGCCGACACCATCCTCGACGCCCTCCCAGCCCTACGAAAACACCTCGGTGTCCAGATCCGCCTCTTCGACGAGTCGTAGCAAGGACGTGATTGACCAACCCTCACCGGGGTGCTCGGCTAGTTCTCCGCTGTCGGCGAGGGTCGAGGATACAGACCACCACCGGCCCAGCCATTCGCATACCCGCCAAAGCCGAAATCAACGGAGTAGGCGAGGCGCGGGGGAACGAGCAGATTCACGGCTTGCGGATCAAGCCCGGCCGCCCGCGCAGCGCGTTCCGATAGCTCGCGGGGTCCAGGCTCGACGAGCGAAATCGTGCAGCCGGGAGGACAGCCGCGCTGCGCATCCTCCTCGTCGAGAAAGGGCTCGACCTTGAGCAGAAGCCCGGGACCCATCTCCCATTCGCCCTCCTCGACCACTGCGAACACGCCCACCTCGTCGGTGCCAACCCTCTTCGTGACCACGGGATACGCATGGCCATTGACGACAAGGGAGTAGGCCCCGCCCGCAATGCTTCCCGCGAGCGTCTCCCCGTCGCCGAGCGACTCGGCATTAAACGCTCTGACGTTGAACTCCATCGTTCCTCCCGCACCGTGCGAGGCCGAGGAGCAATCGCCCCCATGCCACCGCCGCCCATCATGCCCCGCCCAGATCCAAGAAGCGACGATAGCAGCCTGGTCCGCTCCTCCCAGCGCCCAGACCGACCGACGAGCCAACGCTCCCACCCCCTTGACAACCAGGCGTTCGCACCATAAGCTTACATATGTGAAGACGCTTGGTGATCGTCTCCGTGAGCTTCGTGAGGCCCAGGATTGGTCCCTTCGTGAGTTTGCTCGCAAGCTCGGTCGTGCGGCGGCGTTCCTGTCGGATATCGAGCATGGCCGGCGGTACCCGTCTGACGACGTCCTTGCGGAAATGGCGTCGCTCCTCGGGGTGACCGTGGAGGACCTCAAGACGTACGACTCGCGACCCCCCGTGGAGGCGTTGAAGCGGCGCGGGGAGCGGGACCCACAATTTGGCGTCGCCCTTCGACGTGTCCTGGACCAAGACATCACGGGCGAACAACTCCTCAAGTTCCTCGACGCCACCAAGCACAAGGACAAGAAGGCGTGAGGAAGACCACCACGGCACAGTCCTTGTACTTCCCGCCAGGGAAGATCGAACAGCTCTGCCTTGCCGAGCTGCGCTACGCCGGCCTCCTGCCCGACCAACCCGCGCCAATACGCATCGACCGGTACATCGAGAAGCGCTACCGGATCACCCCGGACTACCAGCCGCTCGACCCGGGCATCCTTGGCGCGACCGTGTTCGAGGACGGCCACCCCGTGGCCCTCTACGTCTCGGCAGCGCTCGAACAGGAATCATCCCTGGTCGGTGAGCGGCGCCTCCGAAGCACGCTCGCGCACGAGGCCGGACACTGCCTCCTTCACGCGCCACTCTTCACCGGCGCCGACGACACCGCCACGCTCTTCGCCGACCGCACCGAGCCGGCACGACCCAAGGTCCTGTGCCGAGAGGACAACATCGGCACAGACCTGCGCGGCTATGACGGTCGGTGGCACGAGTACCAAGCCAACCTCGCCATCGGGGGGTTCCTCCTCCCCACACCCCTCGTCCAGCTGGCACTGGCGCCGTTCACTCGCTGCGAGGGCCTGCTGGGCACCCCGACCCTGGACTGGACTCGCGCCGAGGACGCCGCCCACGAGCTCGGCAACCTCTTCAACGTGAACCCTGTCGTGGCGCGCATCCGCCTCGACCACCTCTTCGGCGCCACCAAAGAGGGCCAACAACTCCTATGAAGCCCCCTTTTTTTGGCCCGCATGTTCGCACTGTCCGCATACGCTGTCGATCACCATGCCGGCATCGTTCCGCCAAGGACCACCACGCCGAAAGGCAGCAATGAACGCAACGGTGCAGCACGACATTGAGCACTCGGAGAATTTCATGAGCAAAGGCAAAGACCAACACGTGGTACCACACGATGGCAGCTGGGCCGTCCGTGGCGAGGGCAACACAAGGGTCACCTCGACCCACGACACGCAAGCAGCGGCGATCGATCGCGCACGGGGGATCGCCCAGCACCAGGAGTCCGAGGTTGTCATCCACAACCGGCGGGGCCAGATTCGTGACAGCGACAGCTACGGGAACGACCCGTGCCCGCCAAAGGACCGCAAACACTAACGAAACCGGCGGGCGAAGGGGGTGCCACCCCTTGCCCGTCCCCAAAACCAGCAACCAGCAGTACGTGCATCATAGCAAGGAGCATTACTATGGCTGATCTTCAAGTGATGTGCATCAACAAAGTCCCGCGCCAAGACCCGCACGAAGGCATTACCCACCTTGGTGGCCCAGGCCTGAGTGGCTGGCACTGGACGCGACAACGCGTGATTGACGCTATCGAGCGCAACGAGCACACGTTCTACACGAGCGCCAACGGGAAACGCGCCGATGTCGCCGTCGTGAACGGTCCGAACGGGAAGTACGTCCGGACGCGCGCCGACGGCCAGTGGAACGACAACCTCCTCGCACTCCCGGAGTGCAAGGGCTAAGAGCATCAAACCTAAACCGCCGCACGGCTGGGAGCACCACCCCAGCCGTGCGGTCACTCCTCACCGCCTTGGCCCCGGCGTTGCGAAACCTATTTGAGGGGACGTTGCTTTGCTGTTCCCAATGGTCGGGGGCCATCCGCGTCATCGTCGGACACTGCCGCAAGGGCGGCGAACCGCCGTCTCCGGGCGAGAGGAACAACGGTCAGAACGTTACTCAAAGACTTCGCACGATTCGAGATGCTACCGGCACTTGCCAGGTACGCCCCTCGAGGCTCACTGCGCCACCGTCTCGGCTTCCCTCAGTGCCCCTTTCTTCCTGCGAGCGTTGCCAGCAGGTAGGTCACATAGCGCGCCCCAAGGGAACTTGCGGCAAGCTCTTTATCCTCGACCACAATGCAGCCGGACCCGACGAGAACCTTGAAAGTGTTTTCTAGGTATTCGCCCTCGACACCGATCCTCTTTGCGGCAGCGTCAAACGCCTCCCGCGCAGCGGCACCCTGCAAGAAGAGCCATATGAGCACGAGCTTCGTCCGCGGAACAAAATCAACGTCGAACGCGGCAAAGGGAAAACAGTCGCCCACGAATGCAGGAGGCGGCGGCACCGTCGCTGGTGCCGGGAGCTGCTGCTGCTGAAACTCAATGGGGCCAAGTTTCTGAATCTTGAGCCGCATCACAATTGCGGCTATCCGGTTCTCGAAGAGCGGGACGGCCGGGACTAGCAGGAGCAGTAGAGCTTGCCAGGAAATTCGGAAGCCCAACAGCGCAGACACCAGCACTAAGGTGAGCATGCCGACTGCGTAGAAAGTGGGGAGATAGCGCCGCCAGAAGATAGCCAACCACCGACCGAACCAGCGCACTCGCCAAAAAGGCGCCAGCCGTAGCTGCACAACGCCGCTCGTCCCAATATCCGTCTGCCAGGTTCCCTGTGCCGCCTTTCCCCCTTCGCTGAAGGTCACCGATACTGCTCCGTCAAGGGGTCGGACCGGCGCCCACCAGGAACGCGCGCGAACGAGTCGAAGAGCCGCAGTGACGCCGTCAAGCTTTCCCTCAAGCGTCAGAATCGTCGGGCCGTAGGCTTGGTCATAGAGCAGGACCTTTGCCCGCAGGACCTTCCTAACGCCACCGATCACCGCAAACGCTTCCCCACGGTTGGTTCCACTCAGGTACCCCTGCCAGTAGCGGCGAGGTTTCATCGGTCCTCCGAGTTCCGGTGATGCGCACCTTTTGACCGTCCCAGGTTGCAGCTTGAGCTCTTCCGCCGGCATAGCCCCTGAGGGCTCTCGTTGGCAGCTCCTTCTGCCGGTGCGGGTGCAAAAATTGCGAGAATCACCGATCCACCCTGGCCGGACCAATTGCGCCGCCGATCTCTCCCAGGCGCCCGAGTTGCTCGAGCGCCTCGGTGAGCTGCAGATACACCGGCGCGGTGTCTCCGCTTTGGTGAGGCATCCACCCCAACGTTGCGGCGGCGCGGATGCGATCAGCGCAGTGACGGAAAGAGGCGAGGCTCTCGACCAGCTCAACCATCGGTAACTTTTAGTTTACACCCCCGTCTTCAGGCACGGCCGACGCGGGCGCAGCGCTACCGTCTCTGAAACGCGCTGCCCTCCCGCCGCTCCACCTTGTCTTTGGCCGCGGCGGCGGCTGACAGCGCTACGAACGGCCGCCGGCTAGGGGGCAGGTTTCGGTGCGACACTAGGGCACCGGTAGGCCTTGCCACTGGCTGATGGCCCCCAGCCACCAGCAAGTGCATTCCATACCACATGGGTCGCGCCCTTCTTTGCGGCCTGGTCGAGAGCCTGGTTCTTGGCGTTCTCGATGCCGGTGGACGCTGCAAGACCGCCCCAACCAGAGGTGCCGCTGACTTCGCCTAGGAAGGTACAGCCGGCAACCACGGACGCATCGGCTTCTTGGACCCGCATGGCGGCCTGAGACCGACTCGTGGCACAAGCCGCAACGAAGGGTAGGGCGAGAAGTGCGATCAGCGTTGCCGGAGACGGACGTTTTCTCATTGCGAGCTCCCTGAGAAGTGTACTCGCGCTTCGATCGAGCACAACAAGGGGGCGGCACGCGACCCACCCGCCCTGCTTGCCAAGGAGGCCGGCGGCGCTCCCGAACGGGGTCCTTCTGCGGGGCCGCTACTCGACCTCAACGGCCACCGCTCAGCGCTTGGCCAGCGGCCAACGGTCGCGGTATTTGGGGCTGGCGGTGGCGGTGTATCCTCCACGTGGAGGCTCCTATGCGAGGCACGCTGGCGGCTGTCTTGACCTTCCTGTTCCTTGCTTCGCCGTCCTTCCTGGCCGCACAGGACCCAGGCAGCAACGAGACAAATGCTGAGTTCTGGCGGGCAATGCCAAAGGAGGAGCGCAAAGGGTTCATCTTCGGCTTTGACCTCGGGGTCAACCAAGGCATGCTCGCCACAGTCAGCTACCTGTGCGACCATAATCTCGTCCGCCAGGGGTCGGGGGCCAACGGGGCCAAATCACTCACCGCGTCACTCACCGCTAGTGTGGGGACGAGGTTCAACCCCGCCGACCTCGAACCTGTCGTGACGGACCTCTACAAGGACCCCGCCAATGCGCTGATCGACCTCACCGACGCGATCCTCATCGCGCGGGACAGGCTCAGTGGCAAAGACGTGGACGCGGCAATCAGGGCGGCCAGGAAGAGTGGCTCGGACCTCTACGAGCAGATGCAGAAGGCGAAACCTTAGAACCATCCGGGTCGCAAGGAGCGTGAGGGTGCGACTCCCTCGTCCGGCACCAACGGAATTATCGGCTTGACCAACCCAGCTTCTGGCCATATATCGGAAGGATGAACAACGACTCAGGCTTAATCGCATTCATGCAGCGGTTCCCGGACGATTCCGCCTGCCGCCGCGAGCTGGAGGCGCGACGCTGGCCGAACGGGCCAATTTGCCCGCACTGCGAGGGTGGCAAAGCGTGCTACCCGATCAAAGGCGCGAAGAGCCGCCCTGGCCTTTACAAGTGCGGGGCCTGTCGGAAGCAGTTCACCGTGACGGTCGGGACGATCTTCGAGGACTCACACATTGGCTTACAGCGGTGGTTCCTGGTAGTCTACCTTATGGGTTCCTCGAAAAAGGGGATGTTGGCGCATCAGATTCACCGGAGCCTCGGCGTGACTTATGAGACGGCTTGGTTTATGTGCCACCGCATCCGTGAGGCGATGCGTACCCGGGCCTTCCGTGGCCTCCTGTTGGGCACGGTCGAAGCCGATGAGACCTACGTCGGCGGACACCGGCACGGCAAGCGTGGGCGTGGCGCTGCTGGCAAGACGATCGTCTTCGGCATGGTGGAACGCGAGGGCAACGTCCATGCGGTTTCCGTCCCCGACGTGAGGAAGAGCACCCTGCATCCGATCATCAAGGAGCGCGTTGCCAAGGGCTCCCGCTTCATGACGGATGAGCTTTACTCCTACCGTGGGCTCGGTCGTGACTTCGAGCATGGCGTTGTGCAGCACTCTGCCCGAGAGTACGTCGCCGGCAAGGACATCCACGTCAACACACAGGAGCCATTCTGGGCTCTGCTCAAGCGTGGCGTCGTGGGCACGTTCCACCACATTTCGAAGGACAAGATGGACTGGTACTGCGGCGAGTTCGGCTTCCGGTACAACACCCGGAAGGTGACGGACGGCGAGCGGTTCACCGACGCCTTGACCAACTGCGACGGGCGGCTGCGGTGGTACTTCAAGAGTGAGGCGGCTGCGTGAACGAACTGTACTCAGAACAGGATGTAATGACCAAGGTCGTCGTCCCCGATCTTGTTGCCCTTGGATACGACGAACGGAAGACCAAGACCAACGGCGTCGTTCTGCGGTTCAATCATCCCATCTCAGTAGCCCAGGGCCGTGAAACAAAGACGATCTTCGCGGACGTGGTTGTCTTCGTGCACGAAGCCCCCGTCATCGTCGTGGACGCAAAAAACCCCCGATCCTACCTCACCGACAACGACCGCGAGCAAGTGATCTCCTATGCCCGACTCCTGCCAGACATTGCTCCCTATGCCGCTCTCTGCAATGGAGGATGGCGGGTCTTCGATGCAATCCAGAAGAGGCAAATAAGCACCCTTCCGAGCTGCAAGCGCTTGCTGCACGATCTCCAACAGCGAAGGCTCACTGACAAGCAGCGGAAGAGTCTTGTCAGTCAGGCAACCCGGACCCTCTTCGCAATCGAGAGCGTACGGGAACTGTCTCGCCTGATGCGTCGTGCCCATGACGTAATTCGCAACCTCAAGGGCTACGATCCCACAAAAGCATTCGACGAGCTGTCAAAAGTGCTCTTTGCAAAGATGTACGAAGAGCGCGAGGTTGCGGACGGGCGTCGCAGCGTCAACCGTTTTACATCGGACTCGGTGAAAGAGCTGCGCGCCCAGGGCGTCGAGATCATTCAAACACTCTGGAGGGACACGATCTCATCGGACCGCTACCGCGAGGTCTTTTCCGATGAAGAGGCGGAAAAGGAAATCGCCCTACCACCGGAAGCAATCGACAAAATTGTGTCGCTGCTCGAAGACAAGAGCCTCGGCTTGACCGACCTCGACGTAAAAGGTGTGGCTTTCGAGGAGTTCCTGTCAGCTACGTATCGCGGTGGAGGACTCGGCCAGTACTTCACACCCCGCGAGGTCGTGAACTTCATGGTTGACCTGGTAGAGCCCGCTATTGGCGAGCGGACGATTGACCCCTCATGCGGAACCGGGGGGTTCTTGATCCGGACCTACGACGTGGTGAGTGAGAAGATCCGGACGACGGACCTGTCTGACCGGGAGAAGGCCACACGGCTCAAGGAACTCGCCAACGAAGACCTTGTGGGGATTGACTGGGAAACGCGGGCGGCCCGGACCTGCAAGATGAACATGATCATCCACGGGGACGGCCATGCCGGTGTCTATCAGGCAAACGCGCTGGACCTCAAAGAAGTCGCGGAGAAGGTTGGGCTCCGGCGCCAGTTCTACCCCAACGCCCCGCTGATTGATGAGGGCGCGTTCGACATCGTTCTCACAAATCCGCCCTTCGGAGCGAAGGACGAAACCCCGAACGTCACCAGTCCGTATATTCTCGGTCGCACCGGAAAACAGAAGCGTGAAGTGCTCCTACTTGAGCGCCACGTTCGGTTGCTTCGTCCCGGCGGGCGGATTGCTGTCGTGATTCCTGAGGGCATCCTCTCCAACAAGAACGACAATCGAATTCGAGAGTACCTCCGAGACGAGTGCATCATCCGCGCTGTGATTCGTCTCCCACAAGACGCCTTCCGGATGAGCGAGGGTGCCGCCTGTACTAGTGTCCTGTACGCGGTTAAGAAGGACCCGGACAACCCAACGCTCAGTCAGCAAGGTGCCATCTTCTTCGCGCGTGCCGAGTACATTGGCACAACGCCCGCAGGCAAACCAATCCCGCGGAATGACCTGCTCACCATTCGCGATGCCTACCGGTCCTTTGAAGCCGGGATGTGGGACGGGATTGAGCTTCGTGGTTCTCCAGATGGTAAAATTTCCGTCGTTCGCGATCGGCCCGGCCCGGAAGAGCGCGTGTGGTACGAGCCAAAGGTGAACCGAACCTCACTCCTCTACGATCAGCTCTGCTATGTGCTTCGTGATCCTGAGCCCCTTGACCGCTTCAGCTACACGTATTGCCATCCCGAATACTACCGGACAATGGAGACACTCCAGGCGATGGAAGTCCAACTTTGTTCGCTGGAGTCTCTCTGTGTGACGGGTTACCCCTCGCGGGGACGAAAGCCCTCGGAGGAATCCACCGACGGAATCCCTATCCTCAAGGTCCGGAACATCACCGGGAGAGGTATCGACCTGGATACCGAGTTTGCTGTGGACTCGGAGACAGTTCGGACTCAGTGCGGATCTGCGCTTTTGCAACAGAATGACATCCTAATTACCTCCACCGGTGAAGGAACGATTGGGCGAGTCGAACCGTGGCCCTACGGCGACCCTGCAATTGCCGACGGACACATTTCGATCGTACGCCTGCGACCCGATGTACATCGTGACTTCGTGGTTGAGTTTCTTCGGAGCGAGGTGGGACAGATCCAAATGCTTAGACACGTCTCTGGTTCAACGGGTCAGACCGAACTTCTGATAGACCACGTGAAAACGCTTCTACTGCCCTTACCGTCGCCGGAGACACAGAGCCTCATTGCCGAGAAGATGAAGAAGGCCCGCGAGGCTGTAGGTGCTCTGGCAGAGAGAGCGGGCGATCTCATGATAGAAGGAGATGAATTGCTAGCACGGGCACGCTCGGAGATGGCAAGGTTGCTCAGCAGAGACGCAGCAAAGGCTTCCAAGGGCGGCCGCCCGGAGAAGCCCGTCAAACTCCCATCCGGGGAATTCGATACCAACCTAGACGCCCTGTTGGCCGTACCTCACAAGCTGACAAAGCGGGGCCGAAAGTAGGCGGAATGGCGGTCGGTCTTGGCACGGTACCGGCTTGGGTTTGCCAAACCGATAACTCCGTTCTTTTGGCCAGGTAGGCCTAGGGAGAGTCAGCGATGGGCTTGGACTCGCCGAAGTTGAACGTTGCAAGACTCGAGATCCACCGATTCCGTGGCATCGACAGCCTCACCATCGATTTCAAGGAGCATTCCGTGCTCATCGGACCGAACGGCTCAGGCAAGAACACTGTCGTCGACGCACTGTCCCTTGCCTTCGGGCGCGACCGGTTCGTACGACAACTCACGGAGTACGATTTTCTGGGGCGCCGACCCGAAAGAAGCTGACCGCATCAGAATCGTCGCGACGGTCGAGTCCGCCGTGGAAGACATCCTGACGAAGGCACGCATTAGCTTTCGAAAGACGAAGCGCGCCGAGCGCGTCCCCGGCTTCGACCAGGCACCCGACTTCATCATCCCGAGCCCCGAGAACCCCAAGGTCGTCATCGAAGCGAAACTCACCGAAGACGACGGGACAGCACGGGACAAGGTCACGCGTGTCCAACACCTCGGAGAACTCGCCAGTACGGGTATGCCCCAAGGCCAACGCCGCTACGAGGTGGTCGCGTGCATCGCCGGTCGAGGATTCAAGGTGCGACGCGAAGACATGAAGAAGCTCATCCTCTCCACTCAGGGGAAGGTCTTCACGCCAGCAACGTTCGACAAGCTCGTCGAGCACACTGCACTCCACGACTTCCGCAGCACCTAGCCCGCGTCCCACTACCCTCGTCGGTCACCAGTAACCCCCCAAACAGCCACCACCGCCGTCGGGCCGGCGGTGCGAAATCTATTTAAAGGGCTTTGCTTCGTGTGCGGGCGTGGCCCGTCGGGGGCGGGGTTGGGAAGTCGTGGTACCTCATTGCAGCCGGAGTGGTCATCATGGGCGTCGTCCAGCGTGTGCCGTGCTGGGCGCTCGCATCAAGAACTTCTGCTGGTACGCCGTTCGTCCTGTCGGGCTCGTTCTCGTGTGGCTCGTCCTCGTGGGTGGTGTGCTCGCCCTCAACGATCCGGGGCACGACACGCTGTACGTGCTCAAGGTGGGCGACAGCAACGTCTCGGGCAGCATTAACCTGACGGGGGGCGTGACGACGCAGCTCCTCAAGGTGGCGACGGTCATCC
>PKYI01000061.1:0-12745 GCA_003133645.1 Acidobacteriota bacterium
CCCGCCGGCGCGCGGACGTCGTCGATCGGCGCGATGTCGTGCTGCACGGCGCGCACCGCGTCCCGCCGCGCCGCGGCGTCGGGACGCCCCCCGGCGAGCGCGCGCTCGCCGGGGGGCGCCCCGACGCCGCGGCGCGGCGGGACGCGGTGCGCGCCGTGCAGCACGACATCGCGCCGATCGACGACGTCCGCGCGCCGGCGGGGTACCGGCGGATCGCGGCCGCGGTCCTGCTCGACCGCTTCCTGCAGGAGGCCGCGCGTGCCTGAGCGAATCACCGTCACGCTGACGCTCAACGGCGCGCGCCGCAGCTTCGAGGTGGCGCCGGGGCGGCGCCTGCTCGACCTGGTCCGCGAGGACGCCGGCCTGATCGGCGCCAAGGAAGGGTGCGGCGCGGGCGAGTGCGGCGCGTGCATGGTGCTGCTCGACGGCGCGCCGGTCACGTCCTGCCTCGTGCTCGCCGCCTCCGCCGACGGCCACGAGGTGGTCACCGTCGAAGGGCTGGCACGGGGCGGCGCGCTACACCCATTCCAGGAGGCGATGGTGACCCACGGCGGCGTGCAGTGCGGCTTCTGCACGCCAGGGATCGCGGTCACCGGCGCCGCGGTGCTCGCCCGCGGCGGCGACGCCGCCGACCGGACGCGCTTGCTCGCCGGCAACCTGTGCCGTTGCACCGGCTACGCCAAGGTCATGGAGGCGCTCGACGACGCGGCGGCGAAGGAAACGGCCGATGCCCCGGCGTGAGCCCCGCTCCACCCGTCGCGCCGCCGCGGACCCCGGACCCCGGACCCCGGACCCCGGCCCTCTCGGCGGGCGCCACGAGCGCCCGGACGCGCGCGCCAAGGTTGCCGGCTCCACCCGCTACGTCGGCGACCTCGCCCTCCCCGGGATGTTGCACGCGGCGGCCGCCGTCGCGCCGGTCGCCTCGGCCCGCGTCGCCGCCCTCGACACCGCCGCGGCCCGCGCCGTCGACGGCGTCGAGGCGGTGCTGACCGCGGCCGAGATCCCCGGGGCCAACCTCGTCGGCGTCATCTTCCCCGACCAGCCCCTGCTCGTCACCGATCGGGTGCGGATGGTCGGCGACCGCCTTGCGCTCGTCGCGGCGCGTACCCAGGAGGCGGCGTGGCAGGCCGCTCGCCTGGTGAAGGCGACCCTCGAGCCGATACCGGCGGTGCACGACCCGGTGGTCGCGCTCGCCCCCGGTGGCCCGCTCGTCCACGACGGCGGCAACCTCGTCAGGACGTTCCAGGTGGTGCGCGGCGCGGCCGGTCGGAGACGGGCCGACGTGGTCGTGGAGGCGCTCTACCACGTCGGCGGCCAGGAACACGCCTACCTCGAGCCGCAGGGCTGCCTGGCGATCCCGGAGGGGCGCAGCCGCATCACGATCATCGCCTCGTGCCAGTGCCCGTTCTACGTCCAGCAGGCGGTGGCGCGGGTGCTCGGGCTGCCGCTCGCCGCGGTGCGCGTCGAGCAGGCGCCGACCGGCGGCGGGTTCGGCGGCAAGGAGGACTACCCGTCCGAACCGGCGGCGTGCGCCGCGGTCCTCGCGTTCGCGACCGGCCGGCCGGTGCACTTCGTGCTCCCGCGCGAGATGGACATGCAGGGCTCGACGAAACGCCACGCGATGGTGATCCGCCACCGCTGGGGCGCCGACCGCGACGGCCGCCTGCGCTTCGCCGAGGTCGACGCCGTGCTCGACGCGGGGGCGTACGCCGGCATCTCGACGGTCGTTGCCGAGCGCGCCAACGTCTCGGCGATCGGCCCCTACGACGTTCCGTCGGTGCGTGTCACCACCCGCATCGCGTACACCAACAACCTGTTCGGCGGGGCGTTCCGCGGCTTCGGCGCGCCGCAGGTGACGTGGGCCGCGGAGGCCACCGTGGACCGCCTGGCGCGCGCCGCCGGCCTCGACCCGCTCGAGTTCCGCCGCCGCAACCTGCTCGACGACCGCCGCCGGCGGATCTGCACCGGCCAGCTCCTGCGGCGGCCCGTGCTGACGCGCGAGTGTCTGGACCGCGCCGCGGCGCTCGCCGGTTGGGACGAGTTCCACGCCCGGCCGCGCGCGGCCGACGCCCCGACGCGGGAGGGGATGGGGATCGCCCTCGCGCTGTACGGCTGCAACCTCCACCACGGCGGCCAGCGCCTCGACCGCTCCTCGGCGGTGGTGATCCTGCAGGCCGACGGCTCGGTGGTCGTGCGCGTCGGCCTCACCGAGATCGGTCAGGGGAACCTCGCCGCCTGCCAGACGATCGCGGCGCAGGCGCTCGGCGTCGACCCCGCCGCGGTGCAGGTGTGGCAGCCCGACACCACGACCGTCGCGGACTCCGGCCCGACCGTGGCCTCGCGCGGCGCGCACGCCTCGGGGATGGCGATCCTCGACGCGGTGAGGCGGCTGCGCACCAGGCTCGACCCGGTCGCGGCCGAGTTGCTCGGTTGCCGCCGCGAGCAGGTCGAGCTGGCGGCCGGCCGCGCCCGGGTGGCCGGCGCGCCCGACCGCAGCGTTGCCGTCGCCGAGGTCGCCGTCACGATGTCGGCTCGCCGGATCGAAGCGATCGCCACCGGCTGGTACCGCAGCAAGCCGCGCCGCTTCGACCCCGCCACCGGCGCCGGCGAACCGTACGAGTTCTACGCGGTCGCCTGCCACGTCGCGCGGGTGGCCGTCGACCGCGAGCTCGGCGTCGTCCGTGTGGAGGAGGTTTCGGCCGCCCACGACGTCGGCCGCGTCATCCACCGCGATGCCCTCGAGGGCCAGATCCAGGGCGGCGTAGTGCAGGGCGCCGGGTGGGCCACGACCGAGAGGCTGGCACTCGACCACGGCCGCCTCGTCAACCCGTCGTTCACCGACTACCTGATCCCGACCTCCGCCGACGCTCCCAAAATCAACATCGCGATCGTAGAGAGCGACGGCGCGGGCGGGCCGTTCGGCGCCAAGGGCGTCGGCGAGCCGGCGCTGATCCCGGCGGCGGCCGCCGTGCGCAACGCGGTGGTCGAGGCGCTCGGCGTCGAGATCGACACCCTGCCGCTCACCCCGCCGGCGATCGTGGCGGCGCTCGGAGACGCCCACCCGTTCGCCTGGGTGGCTATGGAGGAGGAGCACGAGCATGCAAGTCCTGAGACGGTTGCTCGAGGCC
Organism: Acidobacteriota bacterium; assembly: GCA_003133645.1. Taxonomy (GTDB): domain Bacteria; phylum Acidobacteriota; class Thermoanaerobaculia; order Thermoanaerobaculales; family Thermoanaerobaculaceae; genus RBG-13-68-16. Next base: position 3,129 of record PKYI01000061.1, read on the forward strand.
GTTGACGAGGGCGACACCTGCGTCCTCGTTACCGTCGCCGGCGTGACGGGCTCGGCGCCGCGCAAGGCGGGGACGCGCCTGGTGGTCTCGGCCCGCGGGGTGCGCCGCGGCACCGTCGGCGGCGGCGAGGTCGAAGCCGCCGCGCTCGCGAACGCGGCCGAGATGCTGGCGGGCCGCGACGCCGGCCGCACCTTGGAAATCGCTACGAACTGCGGAGGGGTGGTGACACTGATGCTGGAAAAGTTCTCGCCGCAGCGGCGCCTGCTCGTGGTCGGGGCCGGCCACGTCGGCAAGGCGTTGGCGCGCGCCGGGGCGCACGCCGGCTACCGCGTCACGCTCGCCGCGCCCCAGCGGCCGGAGCCGTTGCCCGATGCCGCGACCGTGGAGTGCCTCGCGACCTCCGACCCGACACTGCTCGACGCATGGGAGGGCCCCGAGCGCACGCAGGTCGTCGTCGCGACCGGCGATGCCGACGCCGACGGCGCGTGGGCCGTGGCCGCCCTTCTGCGCCCCTTCGCCGGGATCGGGGTGGTTGGCTCGCGGAACAAGGCCGCGGCGATCCGCCACACCGCGGCGGCCGCCGGCGTGCCTCCTGACCGCGTGCACACCTTGCGCTGCCCCGTCGGGCTCGACCTCGGTGCGGTGACGCCCGAGGAGATCGCGGTCTCCATCATGGCCGAGCTCATCCGCCTCGACCGCACCGGCGAGGTCCCCGAGGGATGGCGACGCGCGCCGCGGGGTTGATCCTCGCCGGCGGCGCGGGCGTCCGCTTCGGGGGTCCGAAAGCGTTCGCGACCCTTCCCGACGGGCGGACGTTCCTGGCGGCGTGCGCCGAGGCGCTCGCCAGCGGGGGGGCCTCGCCGATCGCCGCAACCCTTCCCCCCGACGCGGCCGTGCACGATCGGCACGCGTGGGTGGCGGTCCCGCTCGCCTCGCCCGGCCTGCCGATGTTCGAGTCGATCAAGGCCGGCCTCGGCCTCCTCCTCGCCAGCCCCGGCTGGGATACCGTCGTGGTGCTCCCCGTGGACCACCCGCTCGTGCGCCCCGACACCGTGCGCGCGCTCGCCGGCACCGGCGCTAATGCCGCGATCCCCTCGTTCCGTGGCAAGCACGGTCACCCGGTCGCGCTCGCGCGCGCCGTCGCGACGACGATCGCGAGCGGGGAGCGGCCGGGCCCGACGTTGCGCGAGGTTCTGCACGACGTGCGGGTCGTCGTCGTCGACGTGGACGACCCCGGGGTCACGGCCAACTGCAACACCCCGGAGGCGCTCGCGGCGGCGATCGCCATCGCCCCACCCGATTGACGGAACCGCCGCCGACTTGACCCCAGTCAAGGCGCGCCCGCCGGGCGCGCCGTACCCTCGCGGATGGACGCTTTGGGGGGAAGACCGCAATGGTGATGAGGGATGTCGTCCGGATCGACGAGGCGAAGTGCGACGGGTGCGGCCTGTGCGTGGGCGCGTGCGCCGAGGGCGCGATTGCGCTCGTGGACGGCAAGGCGCGTCTCGTGAGCGAGTCGCACTGTGACGGCCTCGGCGCGTGCCTCGGCCACTGCCCGCAGGGCGCGATCACGGTCGAGCCTGTCGAGGCGGCGCCGTTCGACGAGACTGCAGTCGCGCGCCGGCCGGTCCCGGCTACGGGCGGGTTCGCCGCATGCCCGGGTTCCCGCGCGGTGAGCTTCGCGGCGCCCGACCTCACGCCCAGACCGGACGCTGCCGGCCGGCCCTCGGCGCTGCGCCACTGGCCGGTCCAACTCCACCTGGTGGCGCCGGCCGCGCCGTACTTCCAGGGCGCCGACGTGCTGCTGGCGGCCGATTGCGTCGCCTACGCGATCGGCGACTTCCACCGCGACCACCTGGCCGGCCGCTCGCTCGCCATCGCCTGCCCCAAGCTCGACGCCCGCCAGGAGATCTACCTCGAGAAGCTCGTCGCCATGATCGACGAGGCCAAGATCGCCTCCCTCACGGTGATGGTGATGGAGGTCCCCTGCTGCGGCGGTCTCGTCCAGCTCGCCCGTCTCGCGGCTGCGCGCGCCTCGCGTCGGGTACCCGTCGAAGTCGTCGTCGCCGGGATCCGGGGCGACATCGTGCACGACGGCGCCGAGCCTCCCACACCGCGGGCGTTCCGCGGCGTCAGCCTGCCACGGCTCGGCTGAGCCGGCGATCGCGGCGGCCGCCCTTTCGGGCGCTTCGGCGCCTTTGCTACCCTTGAGGCCAGGGTGGCGCCCGTGGCTGACGGGCGCGGCGTTGTGGTTCGCCTCACGGCCGGCGGTACGGGATCGTTGCGACTCCTCGCGGGCCCGGCGCGTCCGGGCGATCCGCAGGCGGGGAGGTTCCGGTGCCGAATTCGCGGCGAGTGGCGGGATGGTTGCTGGCGGCGCTCGCCCTTGCACTCGCAGTTCGCCTTTCCCGCGTTCTCGAGGACGACTTTCCCATCAACGACGGCGGACTCTCCTGTGTCATGGCCGGCGAGCTCGCGGGTGCCGGCCTCGCGCTGCCCACGTTCACGGACTACAACCGGGCCCGCATCCCGTTCGCGTACCCTCCCCTCGCTCTCTACGTCACCGCCGCGCTCCACCGCGCCACCGGGTGGAGCGTGCTTGGCCTGCTGCGGTTCCTGCCGCTCCTCACGAACCTCGCCGCAATCGCGGCGTTCCTCATGCTCGCCGGGCGCGTCCTCGGCTCGCCGTTCGCGGCGGGTCTCGCGGCCCTCCTCTTCGCGGTGCTGCCGCGCAGCTACGAGTTTCTGATCGCCGGCGGCGGCCTGACGCGCGGCTTCGGCTTCGTGTTCGCGATGCTCGCTCTCACCGCGGGCCACGACCTGTTGGTCGGAGACCGGCGGCGGGCCGCACTCCCAGCCGCGGCGTGGAGCGGCCTTGCAATCCTCTCGCACCCCGAGATGGGACTGTTCGCCCTGGTGGGTCTGGCGGTCATCGCAGCCGCGGCGGGACTCAACCGCCGGCGGCTCGGCCTGGTGGCGGGCGTCGCCGCCGCCGCTGTGCTGATCGCCGCCCCGTGGTGGGTCACGGTGCTTTCGAGGCATGGCCTACAACCATTCCTGGGCGCCTCCGCAACCGCGGACTGGCGATTGGGTTCCCTGCTCCGTCTGGCCTCGCCCGAACTCACCGGCGAGCGCGGCCTGGCCCCGATCGCGTGCCTGGCCCTGCTCGCGCTGCTCACCGCGATTTGCGGCGGTCGCGTGCTCCTTCCGGGTTGGCTGCTTGCCGCGTACACCGTGGTCCCACGCAGCGCCCCGACCCTGGCAACCATCCCGGTGGCGCTGCTCGCAGCGGGCGCGCTGACGGACGTCGTCCTGCCGGCGTTCGCGCCCTCCCCCGCCGTCGAGGCGCCGCACAGCCGCGCGAGGTCGCACGCGGCGATGGCGCTTGTCCTCGCCGCACTCCTTACCTACACCCTCGTCGTATCGAACCTCCACCGCGCCTCCGAGCAGTGGCCGGCGATGCGTCGTGTGTCGCCGGCGGAGCGCGAGGCAATGGCGTGGGTAGCCGCGAACACCCCGGGGGACGCCCGCTTCCTCGTGGCCTCGACCGCCGGCTCGTGGTGGGCCGACCCCGTCGACTCCTGGTTCCCGGTGCTCGCCCACCGCGCCAGCGTCGCGACCGCGAACGGCGCCGAGTGGCTGCCCGGCGGCGAGTTCGGCCGCCGCCTCGAGGCGTACTCGGCGCTCAAGCAGTGCCAGGTTGTGAATGCCGCGTGCGTCGAGGCGTGGTCCACCCGCTTCGGCAACGGCTTCACCTACGTGTGGGTCTCCAAGCCGGCCGGCGCCACGACAGGCGCGGCGGGTCCGGCCGCCGGCTTCGAGCACCGCGCCGGCTTCGCCGTCGTCTATGACGGCCCCGGTGCCACCGTGATTGCGCGGCGGGGCTCCGGGGGCGAGTGGGGGGCGTCCGGCGATCACTCCGGCGGCGGCGCGCGGTGAGCCGGATGCGCAGGGACGGTCTATTCGTCGCCACCCTCGGCTACCTGTTGCTCCCCAACGCGATCTTCGCCCTGGGATGGTTGCGTCTGGTGTGGGCCGTTCCACTGGTCGCGTTGATCGTCGCCGCGGTGACCGACGCGGCGCGGCGGTCCCTCACCGACACCCCACCGCTCCCGCCTCGGCAATGGATCCTGGCCGGCGGACTCGCCGGGTTCTGGGCGATCGCCGCCGGCATCGGCGAGTTCAACGTGCAGACGTGGGACTACCTCAAACACAACCTCGTCTTCCACGATCTCATCACCCGGAGCTGGCCGATCTCCTACGGCGGCGCGTCCGGCGGCGACCCGATCCTGTGTTACTACCTCGCGTATTACCTTCCGACGGGGGTGCTCGGCAAGCTCCTCGGGATCCATTGGGCCGCGCTGGCATCGTTCGCATGGGGCCTTGGCGGCCTCCTCCTCGCGTTCGCATGGGTGGCGCGCCTCGGCCGCCCGCGCGGAGGCTGGGTCCTCGTGCTGTTCACGCTCGTCGACGGGTTTAGCTGGATGCCCGGGTTGTACTCGTTGGCCCAGAAGGTCGGCCTCCTGGCCGGTACCCCCGACCGGGAGTGGTGGTACACAAACAACTTCGCGGAGCACTTCTTCACCTTCGCCGGGCCCCAGACCAGGCTGATCTTTCAGGCCGAGCCGGCGGCGCTCATATGGGTGCCGCAGCATACGCTGGGGGCCTGGCTCGGCGCCGCGTGCGTGATGCGTTCGTTGCTCGAAAAGCAGCCGGCCCATTACGTGCTGCTGGCCAACGCCGCGGCCGCGCTCTGGTCGCCGTTCGTCGCTCTCGGCCTGCTCCCGTTCACCGCGGCGGCATGCGTGCGGGACTTGCGCTCGAGCCTTGCGTGGCGCAGCGCGCTGCCTGGCGCGGCGCTGGCGCTCACGGTCGGTCTCTACTTTCTGGCGCACGGACCGCAGCAGTTCGCCGGCCTCCTGTTGTCGACGTTCTCCGCGCCGACGGACTGGCTCAAGTACGCGCTCTTCCTTCTGCTCGCCGTGGGGGCCTTCTGGCTCGCGGTGGGGTTGGTGCGACGACGGTTCGGCGTGGTCACGGAACCCGAGTGGTACGCGCTCTCGCTCGCCAGCCTGACGTTGGTCGCGGCGACGTTCGTCTATCTCGGCAAGTACAACGACTGGGCGATGCGGGTCAGCATGCCGGCGCTGTTCGTGGTCCACCTCGTGGTCGCGGCGGCGGCGACGCGGCTGTGGTGGAGCGGCGCCCCGTTCCGCGCGCGTCTGGCGTTCGCCCTGCTCGTGCTGGCAAGCGCCGAGAGATCGCTCAAGATCTACGTTCTCGCCCCCCTCGGAAGGGTCGCCGACCCGGGGATCCAGACCACGATCGCCACCGCGACACGGTACCGGGACTCGCTGGCCGACCTGCCGCGCACGCCCGAGTTCGACACCGCCGCGCAGTATCTCGGATCTCGGGACACGATCTTCGGGAGGTACCTCATGAAACCTGCGCACCCTGACCACCACCAGGGCGACCGGCGATGAGCACGGTCCTCGTCACCGGCGGCACCGGCTTCATCGGCAGCCGGCTCGTCAAACGCCTGCTGGCGGGCGGGCGGTACGTCCGCGTGATGGCCGTCGCCAACGACCCGCTGCTCGCCAACCTCGCCGGCGTCGACTGCGAGGTGGTGACCGGAGACATCACGCGGCCGGAAACGCTCGCCGGGCCGCTCGCCGATGTCGACGCCGTGCTTCACCTCGCCGCGGTCCTGTACGCCGAGGACGCCGAGCTGTTTCGGAGAGTCAACCTCGAAGGGACGGCTCGCCTCGTCGAAGCCGCGGTGACGGCGGGCGTCGGGCACTTCGTCTACGTCTCGGCGGCGGCCGCCGGCTACCGGGTCCGCACGACTTACGGCGAGACCAAGCACCTCGCCGAGCAGTTGATGCGGGCGCCGCGCGGCCGGACGAACTTCACCATCGTCCGCCCGACGCTGGTGTTCGGACCCGGGGGCGGCGGGCAGGAACTCGTTCTTTACGTCGAGCGCGTGCGCAGGGCGAGGGGGATCGTCCCGATTGTCGGTCGCGGCAATGCCATGAAGCGCTGGGTGCACGTCGACGACCTCGTGGAGGGGCTCGCGCTGGTCGTGGACCGCCCGATCGCGTACGGCAAGACGTACAACTTCGGCGGCGCTGACGCCCACACCATGCGCGCGTACACCGAGATGATCTGTCGTCGTCTCGGCATCGCCAAACCGGTCGTTTCGGTGCCGCTCTGGCTGTGCTGGGGCCTCGCGGGACTGATGCGCCTCGTCCAGCGTCGCGCGCTCCTCAAACGCGACACGATCGTCGGGGTCACGATGGACGCCGCCTTCGACATCGAGCCGGCGCGGCGCGAGATCGGCTACGCGCCCGTGGCGTTCGAGGAGTGGCTGTTCGCCAGGACCGCAGGCGACCCGTTCTGGGAGCCGTGAGGACGCGCAAGGCCCCACCTTCGCCCCGGAACCGGATCTGAGCTACATTGACCCAGGTCAAGGAAGTTCCGACAGATCGCCTCATGCTGGCACGAGAGAGAGTGCCGCATCGGGGCCAAACGCGGAGCGTTCTCAAGGGAGGCGTTGCGATGGACAACCAGCACGTCCGGCAGACCGGAGTCCTCTTGCCACTCGCCGTTCTCGGTTTCGCGCTTCTCGTGGCGGCCGCGAGCCATGCCGGGCCGGTCTTCTTCCCCAGGCTCTCGGACGAGAGTGCGGCGTGCAACGAGTGCCACCGGCAACAGACGCCGGCGATCGTCCAGCAGTGGGGCGATTCTAAGCACTTCCGCGGCAACGTCGGTTGCTTCGAGTGCCACGGCGCCAAGGCGGGCACGGCGGGCGCCTACGAGCACAACGGGTATACGGTTCACACGATCGTGACGCCGGCCGAGTGCGCCCGTTGCCACGAGCGCGAGGCCGCCGAGTTCCAGGCGAGCCGCCACGCCAAGGCGGCCGAGATCCTCGGCTCCCTCGACAACACCCTTGCCGAGGTGGTGGAGGGGAACGCCGCCTTCCACGGCGGGTCGGCGCTGCTGGTGAACGGCTGCCAGCAGTGCCATGGATCGGCGGTCAAGGTCGACAAGGACGGCCGGCCCACCCCGGACACCTGGCCCAACACCGGGATCGGCCGCATCAACCTCGACGGCTCGCGCGGCTCGTGCTCGGCGTGCCACCAGCGCCACACGTTTTCCGCCGCGCAGGCGCGGTACCCCGACACCTGCGGCAAGTGCCACCTGGGGCCGGACCACCCGCAGAAGGAGATCTACCAGGAGTCCAAGCACGGGATCTCGTTCGCGGCCAACGCCGGCAAGATCAACATCGACCGCCCCAAGTGGGTCGCCGGCGAGGACTACAGCGTCGGCCCCACCTGCGCCACCTGCCACATGAGCGTCACCAGCGACCAGGGGGTGACGCACAACGTCGGCGACCGCATCTCGTGGAACAACCGCCCGGAGATCTCGATCCGCGCCGACCTCGCCGACGCCAGGCTCGGCCTCGCCAACCCGATCCCGTGGCAGAAGCGGCGGGCCGCCATGAAGGACGTCTGCGCCGCCTGCCACGCGCCGGCGTTCGCGGACAGCTTCTACACCCAGTACGACGGCCTCGTGGACCTCTACAACGAGAAGTTCGGCACGCCCGGCAAGGCGATCTTCGACGCGCTCAAGCAGGGCGGTCTCGCCGGCGACACGACGTTCGCCCAGAAGATCGATTGGACCTGGTTCGAACTCTGGCACCACCAGGGGCGACGGGCGCGCCACGGCGCCTCGATGCAGGGTCCCGATTACACGCACTGGCACGGGCTCTACGAGGTGGCCAAGTCGTTCTATAGCGAGTTCATCCCCGAGGCGCAGGGACTCGTGGCGAAGGGGATCGCGGCCGGCGGAGCCAAGGCGGCGGCGGCCCGCAAGGTCGGGGCGTTGATCGACGCCACCCTGGCGAGCGACGACCACCGCTGGTTCCTCGGCCAGATGACGCCGGAGGAGAAAGCGGAACGGGCGAAGCAGCGCGAGGAGTTCAACACGCGCTACCTCACCCAGCCGGCGCCGAAGCCGTAGCCCCGGTCGCGGCCGCAGCAAATGAACGGCCCCCGGCGCGCGCCGGGAGCCGTTGCGACAGGCGGTGCAGCGACCTGGCCGGCCGCGGGCTACATCAGGACGACGAGTGTCACCCTGCGGTTCTGGGCGCGCCCGTCCTTGGTCTTGTTGTCCGCGATCGGCTTGGCGGCGCCGTAGGAGATGGCGTTCATGCGGTGGAGCGGAAAGCCGTGCTGCATGTTGAGGTACCGCATGACGGTCTCGGCGCGCTCCTGGCCGAGCTTGAGGTTGTACGCAGCCGACCCGAGGCTGTCCGTGTGGCCCTGGATCTCGACGTAGACGTTCTTGTTCTCGTTGCGGATTTTCTCGGCGAAGGCGTCGAGCGCCGATTTGGCCGGAGCCGAGAGCTCGCTGCGGTTGAAGCCGAACTTGACCGCGTCGTCGGTGAGCGTGACCTCGTAGAGGAACTTGCCCTTGGCGAGCTTGCCGGCTTCCTGAGCGCGAGTCAGCGCGTCGCGTGCCGTGTCGGAGAGCTGGGCGAGCTTGGCGTTCTGCTCGCCGTCCGAGGTCTTCAGTGCGGCGACGTCCATCTGTGTGGCTTCGACCTGCTTCTGCACCTCACCGACCTTGACGTCGGTCGCCTTCGACGACTGGCCCACCTGCTCCTGGACGTAGGTCTTCGTGGCGCATCCGGACACACCGAGCGCCAGCGCCACACCCCCAACAAGGACCGCCAAAGCTTGTGTTCTCATCGTTTCCTCCCGGCCGAGATGGTTGACGTAGGTCTCGATCCGACCGCCAGTTCTGCGAGGATCATGCCACTGGCAACGTCATGCGCAATATATTGACAATGTTGGTGTTCCATTCACATGGACAGGGGCGGACCGAGGGCCGGCACGGGCTCCGGCCGGGTATTTTTCCCGTGGCGCGGAGCACCCACGCGTCCCCCAGCCCCGCCGGCGCACCGGTTGCCTGGTTCTCGCCATCTGATTCTGCAGGCGCGCCTGGACTTGCGCTACAGTGGGAGACCACCCGGGAAATTTTCCCGGGAAGGGTGTGACGGGGAGCGACGATGAGTGAGAAGCCCCTGACGATCCTCGTGGTGGACGACGAGCCCGCGATGCGCGAGGTGCTCGACATGCGCCTCTCCGAGTGGGGGCACCGCGTGCTCCTCGCGAGCGACGGCGCCGAAGCCCGCCTGATGGCCAAGCGCGAGCGCCCCGACGCGGTCATTTCGGACGTCCAGCTCCCGGGCCTCGGAGGGCTCGAGCTGTTGCAGGCGCTCAAGGCCGGCGAAAGCGAGCGGCCCGTCATCCTTATCACCGCCTATGGCAGCATCGACGCGGCGGTCGAGGCGATGAAGCTCGGCGCCCGCGATTTCCTGACCAAACCTCTGGACTACGCCAAGCTGCGGGCCACCCTGGCGGCGCTCGACGCCGAGCTGGAGCGCAGGGGGCAAGTCCACCGGCTCGAGTCCGCCCTCGAGAAGGGGGCGGGACTGGCCGCGATCGTCGGCCGCAGCCAGCGGATGCGCGAGGCGTTCAAGCTGATCGAGGCGGTGGCTGCGAGCGACGCGTCGGTCATCGTGACCGGCGAGAGCGGCACGGGCAAGG
>PKYI01000061.1:12773-27247 GCA_003133645.1 Acidobacteriota bacterium
TCGGCCACGAGAAGGGCGCCTTCTCCGGGGCGGTCGCCGCGCGCCCCGGGTGCTTCGAGCTGGCCGACGGCGGGACGCTCTTCCTCGACGAAGTGACCGAGATGCCCGCGGCGCTGCAGACCAAGCTCCTGCGCGTCCTCGAAGGGGGCCGGCTGCGGCGGGTCGGCGGCACCAGGGAGATGCGGTTCGACGTCCGGGTGGTCGCGGCGACCAACCGCGATCCGGTGCAGGCGGTCGAGCTGGGGATCCTGCGGCGGGACCTCTTCTACCGGCTCAACGTGTTCACCGTCCCTCTCCCGCCGCTGCGCGAACGCGAAGGCGATGTGGTCCTGCTCGCCCAACACTTCGTGCGCCAGTTCAACGCGAAGCACGGCGCCCGCGTCGAGGGGCTCGGTCGGGAGGCGGAGCGGACGATGCGCGGATACGCGTGGCCCGGCAACGTGCGCGAACTGCGAAACGTGATCGAGCGGGCGGTCATCCTGGCGCGGAGCGGCTGGATCGAGGCCAATCACCTGCCGCCGTTCCTCCTGGGCGCTCCCGAAGGCGACGACGGGATCGTCATCCCCGCCGGCGCGACCGCAGCCGAGGCCGAACGTCTTCTCATCCTCGAAACGCTGAAGCGGGCCGGGAACAACAAGGCCGAGGCCGCGCGAGTGCTCGGAATGGACGTCAAGACGATCCGCAACAAGCTCAAGGCGTACGGCGTCGGTCCGGCCGAGCCATGAGAGTCGCCACCAAGGTCGCCACCGGCTCCGGGCTGCTCGCCGCCGTCCTCATCGGCGTCCTCGGCTACTTCGTGCTCCTGGTCCGCCAGCTCGTCGTGGCCAACCACGAGCTCACCGCCGTCCACTTCCGCGTCACGACCGTTGCCCTCGATCTCCTGCACCAGGTCGACCAGATCGAGGTCAACGCCCGCAAGTTCTACGTCACCCGCGACGCCGCCTACGCCGACCGCGTGGCCAAGTCGCGCGACGAATTCGCCGCCGGCCTCGCCGAGCTGCGGACGCTGGCCTGCCGCGGCGCCGACGCGGATCCGGTCGCGCGCCTCGACGAACTCTGGAGGCAGTTCGCGTTCGCCTCGGTCCCGGCGCCGGAGATGGCGGCGCGCCTCGCCGGGATCGCCGATTCGAGCCTTTCCGAGGTTCTGGGAACGCCGATCGAACAGCTCAACCGCCAGACCTGGGCCGTTCTCAACGCCTCGCGCCAGGGGATCGCGGCGCAGGTCGCGAGCGTCGCCGGCGCCGGGCGCGAGGCCGAATGGATCTCCTTTGCGATCGCCGGCGTCGCCGTTCTGCTCGCGGTGCTGATCGTGGTGCTCACCGTCCGTTCGATCCGCGAACCTTTGAAGCGGCTCATCGAAGGGACCCGAATGGTCGCGAGCGGCGAGTTCACCTACCAACTCGCCGCCACCGAGGGCGATGAGTTCGCGGCGCTCGCCGAGGACTTCAACACGATGGTGCGCCGCCTCGGCGAGCTCGACCGGATGAAGCGGGGCTTCGTCTCCCACGTCTCGCACGAGCTCAAGACCCCGCTGGTCGCGATGCAGGAGACCAACAGCCTGCTCCTCGACGGTCTCCCCGGCCCGCTCAACGAGCGGCAGCGACGCCTGCTCGACCTCAATCTCCAGGGGAGCCGGCGCCTTTCCGCGATGATCGCGAACCTCCTCGACCTCGCGCGAGTCGAGTCCGGCGGCATGAGGTACGACATCCGCCCGCACGACCTCGGAGCGCTCGCCCGCGACGCGACGGCCGAGTTCGAAGCGCTCGCGCACGAGCGCGGCGTGCCCTTCGAGCTCGACCTCCCGCGGGCGCCCGTGATTGTCGAGTGCGACGCCGACCGCGTGACCCAGGTCCTCGTCAACCTCGTCGACAACGCGGTGAAGTTCTCCCCGCAGGGCCGGCCGGTCACGGTCGGCGTCCGGCTCGAACCGGCGCTTCCGGCCGACACGCCGCGCGCCTTCGTTGCCGCGCTCGGGTCCGCGCGCGCCGGCCCGTTCGCCGCGGTCCGGGTCGCGGATCTCGGTGCGGGCGTTCCCGACCGCGAAAAGCTGCGCGTGTTCGAAAAGTTCCGCCAGGCGCACGAGGGCTCCAAGCGAGCCGGCGCCGGCGTCGGCCTCGGCCTCGCCATCTCCGCCGAGATCGTTCGAGCGCACGCGGGCGCGATCTGGGTCGTCGACAACGACCCCGCCGGCAGCGTCTTCGTGGTCCTGCTCCCGGTCGCCCCGCCCGGCCCGGAGCGCTCCGACGCCGGACGCGCTACCATCCAGACGACGCATGAGGCTTGAACTCCGCTGCCTGCCCGCACTCGTCCTCGCCATGGCGAGTTGCGCCACGGTCCCCTCCGTAGCGGACCGCGAGTACAGATCAGGCGACTACGCCGCGGCCGCGGCGGCCTACGAGGAGGCGATGCGCACGGACCCCCGGGCGCGCGACAACCCGGCCCTTTGCCTCCGCCTGGGCCTGTCGTACGCCCGTCCCGGCACGCCGGCGCACGACCCGACGCGCGCCACGGCGGTGCTCAGGGACGTCGTGACGCGCTTCCCGAAGACGCGGGAGGCGAGGCAGGCCGCCGTGCTCATCCCCCAGATCGACCATGAGGCCGCCCTCGAGGCCGCGGCTGCGGACGCCTCCGCGCGGATCTTGGATCTCCAGGACGCACTCACGATGTTGCAGGCGGAGGCTCGGACCCTGGATGCCGCGGTCAAGGCGGGCGCGGACCAGATCCAGCGCCTGCGGGCGATGCTCGCCGAGCGCGAGGTGCAGCTGCGGCGCGTCCGCGACGAACTCGAGCAGCTCAAGCGCATCGACCTGCAGCGCGCGCCATAAAGAACCCGCCGCACCGCTCAGACCTTGATCGTCACCACCTCGATGCGAGCCGGGTCGCCGACGCCGAGCCCCTTGCCGATCGCCGTCTCGATGTGACGGCTCTGGCGGGTCGTGTCGGACAGCCCCTTCTCGGCGCGCTTGGCCATGATCGCCTTGCGCCCGACGACATCGAGCGCGACCGGGTCGTCGGCAACGTAGACCGCGTTTGCCCGCCACAGGCGGCCGCGGTCGGCCGGGCGAGGGCCGCCGTCGAAGCATGCCTCGGTCGCGTCCATCACGATGAGCGGGACACGGGTGACGGCGGCGTAGTGCTCGTACGCCTCGGCGATGTAGGGGTCGCAGTTGTTGTCGTGGGCGCTCCGGTAGTGGTCGTAGCACCCGAACGCGATGTTCTTGAGCGCGAGCGTCACCCCTGAGCTGCCGTGGTCCTTGAGCACCGGCAGGCTGATCGTGGCGTCGGTCCGGTCCACCGCGATGGTATCGACCGGGGCTGTGCCCTGGCTCCCCTTGAGCATGCGCGCCCCGTCGTAGCGGCCCCCGGCCTCGATGCTCTCGCCGTGGCGGCCCGTGCCGAACTTGTAGCGTGTGGGCCCGAAGTGGTCCTTCCAGCGGTCCCAGACGATGACGTCGCCGGGCTTCACGCCCGCCGAGATCACGCCGGCAGCCACGGCGTCGGTGACCTCCGGTGCGGTGTAGACGAGCGGGCGGCCGAGCAGGTTGATCTTCAGCCCCACCCGCATCCCAGGCTTGACGAACCGCCGCCATGCCGCCTCGGGGGTGGACGTTCCTGCGAGCGCCATCACGCCCGCACTGACCATTGCGGCCACGACCCTGGGGTCGCGCGCGTCTCCGGCCCACACGCGGTCCGATTCGACCCGGATGATGCGCGCCTTCCCACCCGCCGCGCCCGCCAGGCGCGGCGTGAGCGCCGCCACCGCCGCGCCGCCCGCGATCCCGGCCAGCAGCCCCCGCCTCGTGATCCCATCGCTCGCTCCGCTCATTCAGCGCTCCTTCTCTCCTCGCGACCGGCGGCGTCCCGGCCCGGCCGGCGCGAGCGGGGCGCCGCGGGGGCGTCCCACATCGGCAGGCTCGTGCGGTGCACGCCGTCGAAGACGGCCATCGCGCCGGCCACCGCTGCGGCGGTGGGGACGAGGCCGATCTCGCCCACGCCCTTGGCGCCGTAGCCGCCGACCGGGTCCGGCACCTCGATCAGGATCACCTCGACCTCGGGCATCTGGGCGGCCTTCAGGATCCCGAGGTCGCGCATCAGCGTCGAGACGGGGCGCCCCTCGCGGCATGGCAACTCCTCGGAGAGGGCGTAGCCGAGCCCCATGTGCACCGCGCCCTCGATCTGCTGCGCGCAGGCGAGCGGGTTGATCGCCCGGCCGACGTCGTGCGCCGCGACCACCTTCTCGATGCGCCCGCTCCCGTCCAGCAGCACGACCTGGGTCGCGTAGCCGAAGGTCATGTGCGTGACCGGGTTGTCCACCTTGGTGCCGGGCGCGACCGTGATGTCGCAGACGTACTCGCCGCGGTACTCGCGCCCCGCGAGGGACGCGAGCGACGCGCGCGCGAGGTCGGCGGCGAGCGCTCGCGCGGCGCGCTGGCCGGCCATCGTCGCCAGCGCGGTCGCGCGCGAGGCGGTGGTCATCCCGCACTCGACCGCGAGTTCGCTGCGCGTCCCCACGCTCATCGCGTCCGGGACGATCCCGGTTTCCTCGCACACCACCTGCCGCAGGATCGTGAACAGCCCCTGCCCCATCTCGGTGAAGCCGGTGAGCACCTCGAGGCGCCCGCCCGGTGAAACCCGGATCAGCACGCGGCCGATGTCGGCGAGCCCGTTGCCGATGCCCGTGTTCTTGATCCCGCACGCGATCCCGGCGCGGCCGGCGTTGGCCTTGTAGACGTCGCGCACCGCCGCGAGCGTCTGCCGGATGCCGCAGGCGTCCGTCATGATCTGCCCGGTGGCGAAGCGGTCGCCGGGACCGAGGATGTTGCGCTCGCGGATGTCGTAACCGTCCAGGCCGACCTCCCGCGCCAGCAGGTCGAGGCAACCCTCGATGGCGAACGCGGTCTGGCACACGCCGAAGCCGCGCATCGCGCCGGACGGCGGGTTGTTGGTGTACACGGTCTTGGCCTCGACGTCCACGGCGGGGACGCGGTACGGCCCGCACGAGTGCCCGGCTGCGCGCTCGAGCACCTTCGCGCCGACCGAGGCGTACGCGCCGGTGTCGCCGACGATGCGGGCGCGCACCGCGGTGAGCCGCCCTTCGGCGTCGCAGCCGACCGCGTAGTCCATCGCCAGCGGGTGGCGCTTGGGGTGGAGCAGGATCGACTGCTCGCGGGTGAGCACGGTGCGCACCGGGGCCCCGAGCAGGAACGCGGCGAGTGCCGTCTGCGCCTGGACCGAGAGGTCCTCCTTGCCGCCGAACGCGCCGCCGTTGGAGACCAGCTCCACCATGACGCGCTCGCGCGGGATGTCAAGCACGGAGGCGATCTGGACCTGATCGTCGTGCACGCCCTGGCCCTGGGAGTAGACCACGAGACCGTCCCCGTCCGGTACGGCCAGGCATGCCTCCGGCTCCAGGAAGGCGTGCTCGATCCGCTGCGTCGTGAACGTCCTGCGGACGACGTGGGCGGAGGCGGCGAGCGCCGCGTCGACGTCGCCGCGGGCGAACGCGGTCACCTCGAGGAGGTTGCCCCGGGGGTGGATCGCGGGCGCGTCCGGCGCCAGCGCCGCCTCGGGCGAAGTCACCGGCGGCAGCACCTCGACCTCGACCCGGACGGCCTTCGCCGCCTGGCGGGCGTGGAACTGGGTGTCGGCGACCACGAGCGCCAGCATGTCGCCGACGCAGCGTGTCGTCTCCCCCACCGCCACGAACACCGGCCAGTCCTTGACGATCAAGCCAACGAACCGCTCGCCGGGCACGTCGGCCGCGGTGAGCACCCGCACCACGCCCGCCATCGCGAGCGCAGACGCGGCATCGATCGCCAGCACGCGGGCGCGGGGGTGCGCGGCGAGCACGACGGCGCCGTGCCGCATCTCCGGCACACGCATGTCGGCGACGTACGGCTTGGCGCCGGCGGCGTGCTCGAGCCCGCGGTAGCGCAGCTCCGACGCACCGACGCCGCGCCCGCTGTCGTCAGGCGACGTCCGTCCCAGCCCGCGGGCCTCGCCGAAGAACTCGTGCCGGCGCGGCGCGGCGCTTGAGAACACGCCGCCGGCCTCCCACGCCTCGCCCGCGGTGCGGATCGCGTCGAAGATGCGCTGATAGCCGGTGCAGCGGCAGACGTGGCCGGCGAGCGCCTTGGCCACCGCGTCGTGGTCGCCGCTCTTGCCGCGCTCGAGCAGCGACGACGCCCGCACCATGATCCCCGGGGTGCAGTAGCCGCACTGCACCGCGCCCTCCTGGACGAACGCGCGCGCCAGCACGGCCCGTTCCGCCTCGGGGATCCCCTCCAACGTCACCACCGAGCGGCCGGCGATTTCCGGCGGTTTCTTCAGGCACGCCAGCGCCGGACGCCCATCCACGAGCACGGTGCAGCAGCCGCACACGCCTTGCGGCGCGCAGCCGTCCTTCGGCGAGGTGACGCCGCACTCCTCGCGCAACACCTCGAGGACGTGCATGCCCTCTTCGTAGGGGACGGTGGTCTCCCGCCCGTTGAGGGTGAATGTCACGGTGGGCATCGCCGTTCCTTCCCGTCGTGCGGCGGGCGCGCTGCCGGATCGCCCGCAACCGTCCGGGACATTCTAGACTGGAGCGCGCTCGCGTTCCGGCGTCAGCACCAGGCCGTCGTCCGCGACACCGACGCGCACCATGTCGCCGTCGGCGACCTCGCCGGCGAGGACCATGCGCGCAAGCGGGTCCTGAACCAGGCGCTGGATCGCGCGCTTGAGCGGCCGCGCGCCGAAATCGGGGTCGTACCCCTCGCGCGCGAGCAGGTCGAGCGCCTCCTCGGAGACCTCGACCGTGATCCTGCGCTCCGCCAGGAGCCGGTTCAGGCGCGCGAGCTGGATGCCGACGATCGCCCGCATGTGCTCGCGGCCGAGCCGGTGGAACACCAGCACCTCGTCCACGCGGTTGAGGAACTCCGGCCGGAAGTGCGCCTTCAGCTCGCGCTGCACCAGATCGAGCATGCGCGCGCGATCGCCCTCGGTGAGTTCCGCGATCACGTCCGAGGCGATGTTGGACGTCATGATCACGACCGTGTTCCTGAAGCTGACCGTGCGGCCCTTGCCGTCGGTGAGGCGGCCGTCGTCGAGCAGCTGCAGCAGGACGTTGAAAACGTCGGGGTGCGCCTTCTCGACCTCGTCGAGCAGCACCACCGCGTAGGGCCGGCGCCGCACCGCCTCGGTGAGCTGGCCGCCCTCGTCGTGGCCGACATACCCCGGCGGGGCGCCGATCATCCGCGCCACCGCGTGCTTTTCCATGTACTCCGACATGTCGAGGCGGACCATGGCGTGCTCGTCGTCGAAGAGGAACTCGGCGAGAGCGCGGGCGAGCTCGGTCTTGCCGACCCCCGTCGGCCCGAGGAAGAGGAACGAGCCGACCGGGCGGTTGGGGTCCTTGAGGCCGGCGCGGGCGCGGCGCACGGCGGTCGCGACCGCGGCCACGGCCTCATCCTGGCCGACGACGCGCGCCTTGAGGCGGTCCTCCATCTCCAGGAGCTTGGCCTTCTCGCCTTCGAGCAGCTTGCTCACCTGGATCCCGGTCCAGTGCCCCACGACCTCGGCGATCGCCTCCTCGGTGACCTCCTCGGCGAGCAGTGTGCCGTGCGCCGCCTGGTGCGCCTTGAGCGCGTTCGAGGCGTCCTCGAGCTCCTTGTTGAGGCGGACGAGCTCGCCGTAGCGCAGCTGCGCGGCGCGCTCGAGGTTGCCGTCGCGCTCGGCGCGCTCGGCGGCTTCCCTGGTGGTCTCGGTCTCCTCCTTCGCCTTGCGGATGCGCGCGATGAGTTCCTTCTCGCGCTGCCACGTCGCCTTCATCCCGGCGATGCGCTCCTTGCGCTCGGCGAGTTCCCCGTCGATCTCGGCGAGGCGCTCGGTCGAGGCCGCGTCCTTTTCCCTGGCAAGGGCGCGCTTCTCGATCTCGAGCCGGACCGCCGTCCGCTCCAGCTCGTCGATCTCGGTGGGGAGCGAGTCGATCTCGATGCGCAGCTTCGACGCCGCCTCGTCCACAAGGTCGATCGCCTTGTCCGGCAGGAAGCGGTCGGTGATGTAGCGGTTGGAGAGCGTGGCGGCGGCCACGATCGCGCCGTCGGTGATGCGCACGCCGTGATGCACCTCGTACTTCTCCTTCAATCCGCGCAGGATCGCGATCGTCTCCTCGACCGAGGGCTCGCCGACCATCACCGGCTGGAAACGGCGCTCCAGGGCGGCGTCCTTCTCGATGTACTTGCGGTACTCGGACAGGGTCGTGGCGCCGATGCAGCGCAGCTCGCCGCGGGCGAGCGCGGGCTTGAGCAGGTTGGCGGCGTCGATGGCGCCTTCGGCGGCGCCCGCCCCGACCAAGGTGTGGATCTCGTCAATGAAGAGCACGGCCGCGCCATCGGAGTCCACGACCTCCTTGATCACGGCCTTGAGGCGATCCTCGAACTCGCCGCGGTACTTGGTGCCGGCGATGAGCGCGCCCATGTCGAGGGCCACGATCCGCCGCCGCTTGAGCAGCTCCGGCACGTCGCCCGAGGCGATGCGCTGCGCCATCCCCTCGGCGACCGCGGTCTTGCCGACGCCGGGCTCGCCGATCAGGACCGGGTTGTTCTTGGTGCGGCGGGTGAGCACCTGCATCACGCGGCGGATCTCGTCGTCGCGGCCGATGACCGGGTCGAGCTTGCCGGCGCGCGCCAACTCGGTGAGGTCGCGGCCGTACTTCTTCAGCGCCTCGAACTTGTCCTCGGGGTTGGCGTCGGTGACGCGGTGGGAGCCGCGCACCTCCTGGATCGCGCGCAGCAGGACGTCGCGGCCGACTCCGTGGCGGGCGAGGATCTCGGCCGCGGTCCCCGGCACGCCGGCGGCGGCGAGCAGGAGGTGCTCGACCGAGACGTACTCGTCCTGGAACTGGGGCGCGAGCTTCGCCGCGGCGTCGAGCAGCTTGCGCAGGTCGCGCGAGGACTGCGCCTCGGCGCCGCCGCGCGCCGAGGGCAGGCGGTCGAGAGCGGCGGCGAGGTCGTTGCGCAGCTGTCCGGCCGGAACGCCGACCTTGTCGAGCAGGCGCGAGGCCAGGCCATCCTCCTCGGCGAGGAGCGCCGCGAGCAGGTGGGCCGGGGTCGCCTCCGGGTTGCCGCGCTCGCTCGCCATCTCGAGCGCCTTCTGCACGGCCTCCGCGGCCTTGATCGTGAAGTTGCTGTTGGACGCCATGTTCGCACCTCGGACCGGGCGGTTCGCTGCTCCCCGGTCACCCAGAATCCAGCATGAAGGATAGAATCTTAGCGTAATACTGTCAAGTCAATCGTCCATAAATCTTAGCATGAATGCATTAGATCGGCGCGACCGCGCGCGGCTCCGGGCCGTCGCCGGCGGGGCGCTCCTCGACTCGGGCCCGGGACCCCGCCGCTGAGATGATGGCTTCCCCACCCTCCCCGTGTAGAATGCCGCGAACTGCCACCCAGCATCCGCCGGTCACGGCGATGTGTGGCGACCTGACGGAGGACGAACGCAATGAGCGACCAGCGTTTCACCCCCTACGTGCCCGCCGATTCCAACATGCGCGAGTTCACCGTGCGGGCGCTCATCCTCGGCCTTTTCATGTGCGTGATCCTGGGCGCGGCCAACGCGTACCTTGGGCTCAAGGCCGGCATGACGATCGCCGCTACCTACCCGGCCGCGGTGATCGGCATGGCGGTCCTGCGCATGATGAAGGGCTCGCTCCTCGAAGAGAACTTCGCCCGGACCGTCGGCTCGATCGGCGAGTCGGTGGCGGCGGGCGCCATCTTCACGATCCCGGCGTTCGTCATCCTCAAGATCTGGAAGTTCGAGTCCGGCCACCTGTTTCAGGATTATCTGACCGCCTCGGCCCTGATGATGCTGGGCGGCGTGCTCGGCATCATGTTCGTGACCGTGCTGCGGCGGGTGATGGTCGAGGACCCGGGGCTGCCGTTCCCGGAGTCGGTGGCGGCGAGCGAGATCCACAAGGCCGGCCAGCGCGGCGCCGAGGCGGCGCTGCAACTGTTCCGGGCGATGGGGGTCGGGGCGCTCATCAAGCTCCTCGACGGCCTGGGGATCTTTCGCTCCTCCAACGACTTCCCGCTCGCGGTCGGGAAGGTCAACGAGAGCGTGGTGCGGCTCGGCCTCGACAAGGACGCTAAGACGATCGCGGCCGGCGGCGTGACGACGCTCTCGGCTCCGGCGGCGACGCCGGCGTACATCGGCGTCGGCTACATCATCGGCCCCGAGCTCGGCGCCCTCAACTTCGCCGGCGGCCTGCTGGCGTGGGGTTTGTTCGTGCCGCTGCTCGTGTACTTCCTCGGCCCGAGCATGATCGGCCAGTACACGACCAACGGCGTGGCCGATTGGGCGCTCCTGACGACCCGCCTCTATCAGTTCGTCGTCAAGCCGATCGCCGTGGGCGGGATGCTCGTCGGCGCCTGCTACACCCTCTGGAAGATGCGCAAGAACCTCATCCTCGGCATCAGCCGCGGCGTCGCGGACGTCCGCAAGTCGGCCTCCGCCGCGGCCGCGACCAAGCGCACGGAGCGCGACCTCAGCTTCAAGGTGGTGCTCTTCGGTATCGCCCTGATCTTCATCTTGATGATCGCCCTCTACGCCTACTTCACCAAGGCGATCGGGCCCGCGATCCTGGCCGCCATCGTCATGCTGATCACCGGGTTCTTCTTCGCCGCGGTCTCCGGCAACCTCGTCGGCATGATCGGGTCGTCCAACAACCCGATCTCCGGCCTCACCCTCGCGACGACCGTGGTCGCCGCGCTCACAATGGTCATCGTGGGGATGAAGGGGACGCAGGGCGTCGCGGCGGTCCTCGGCGTGGCGGCGATCGGTTGTGTATCAGCCGCCGTGGCCGGCGAGATGCTCCAGGACCTCAAGGTCGGGCACATCCTCGGCGGCACGCCGTGGAAGATGCAGATCGGCGACGTCATCGGGGTGGTCGTGGCCTCCCTCGTGATGTTCTTCCCGCTGTACGTGCTGCACGTTTCCGATCTGGCCGCCAACCCCCTCACCGGAGGGTTCGGCGGCAAGAACCTCCCCGCACCGCAGGCGGGCCTGATGGCCGCGCTCTCGCAGGGGATCGTCGGCGGCCAGATGGCGTGGCCGCTGGTACTGGTCGGCATCGCCATGGGGGTCTCGCTCATCCTCATCAAGGTGAGGAGCCCGATGCTTTTCTCCGTCGGCATGTACCTGCCTCTCGAGACGACGTTCGCGATCTTCGTCGGCGGCCTCATCCGCGGCGTCGTCGACCGGATCCGCGAGAAGCGCGGGTTCAACGACGCGCAGAAGGCACGCGTCGAGAACGCCGGCATCCTGGCCGCATCCGGGCTGATCGCGGGCGAGGCGCTGATGGGGCTGTTCATCGCGACCGTGGTGTTCATCCGCGACCGCATGCACCAGCCGGCGCAGTTCTGGACCGTTCCGGGGTTCTCCGGTATCGCGCCGTGGCTGGCCATTCCCGTCTTCGTCATCCTGGCCGCGTACCTGGTGTTCGTACCGCTCGGCAAAGCCGGGGCTCCCGACGAACCGGCGCCCCCGACCGCGGTGATGTAGGCGGACGGACAACCGTGACGGACTGAGACGGCGGGCCGCAGGGCGCTTCCTTGCGGCCCGCTTGCATTCGGAGACGGCGGCAATGGAACCCCTCACGATCGTCGAGATGCTCGAGAAGACCGGCTTCGCAACCGGTTCGGTGGTGCAGATGTTCGAGGCCGCCGCGGGCCTGGTGGCGCGCGGGCACAAGGTCGTCGTGGTGACCCGGCCCAGTTCCGAGATGGCCGCGCGCTGCGCCGCCGCCGGAGTCGAGCACCGAACGCTCGCGTTGCGCCACGAGTTCGATCTCCCGTCGATGGTCCGCTTCGCACGCCTGGCGCGCGAGCGCAAGGCCGACGTCGTCCACGTCCACAAGGGGATTGCCCACGCCGTCGCCTGGGGGGCCACGTTCCTCGGCGCCCGCTACGGCCTCGTCGTCAACCGCGGCGTCTCGTTCCCGATCGACGCCTGGAGCGCCATCAAGTACCGCTCGCGCCGCGTCGGCCGCATCGTGACCGTGGCCGAGAGCATCCGCCAGGTGGTGATTGCGACCGGCCGCATCCGGCCCGAGAAGGTCAGCGTCGTCTACGCCGGCGTCGACCTCGCACGTTTCGACCCGGCCCGCACCGATCCGAGCGTAGTCCGCAACGAGCTCGGCATCCCGCCCGAGGCGCGCGTCGTCGGGCACGTCGGGATGCGCGACTGGAAGGGGTGGAAGGAGCTCGTGCGGGCGTTTCCCGCGATCCGCGGCGACCACCCGGACGCGCACCTCCTGCTCGTGGCGTGCACCTCCACGGCGCAACGCGAGGGGGTGCTCGGGCTGGTGCGCGAGATGGGGCTCGCCGGCGCGGTCACGGCGACGATGGCGCGCACCGACATGCCGGACGTGCTGGCGGCATGCGAGGTCGTCGTCGACCCCTCCTGGGCGGGGACCGGGATCACCGGCACGGTGCGCGAAGCGATGGCGCTCGGCAAGCCGGTCGTGGTGACCGCGGTCGCCGGCAACCCCGAACTGGTGGAGGACGGCGCCTCGGGGATCGTGGTGCCGCCGCGGGACGTGCCGATGCTCTCGGCGGCGGTCTCGCGCCTGCTGCGCGACGCGGAACTCTCGGCGCGCCTCGCCGCCGCGGGCCGGGAGCGGGTGCGCCTGCACTTCTCCACCGAGGCCAGGGTGGCTCGCCTGGAGGCACTCTACCTGCGCGTCGCCCACGAGAAGCGCACCGGGGCGCGGTAGCAGGGCCCGCGACCGGCCGCCGCCTTGTCGGTCACGCCCGCAGGCAGGTGATCCAGAGCTCGCGCTTGCGCGGCCCGTCGAGTTCGAGCAGGTAGACGGCTTGCCACCTCCCGAGGGCGAGCTCCCCCGCGCTGACCGGCACGCTCACCGAGTGCCCCACCAGGGAGGAGAAAAGGTGCGCGTCCGAGTTCCCCTCGGCATGCCGCCAGGCGACGGCCGGGAGCATCGCGGCCAGCGCCGCGAGGATGTCGTCGCCGACGGCGGGGTCGGCGTTCTCGTTGAGCAGGACCGCGGCGGTCGTGTGCGGCACCGCGACGTGGCAAACACCCTCCTCGACGCCCGAGGCGGCCACCGCCTCCTGCACGAAGCTTGTGACGTCCACGAGTTGGCGCCGGCGCTGCGACGACACTCCGATCACGTCCATGGGTACGGCCTCCCGTCCGGCCAGTAGAGGATCCGGTAGCCCTCGGCCAGGAGCACGACCCGGTGCACGTAGTCCCAGGTCTCCGGGATTTCCAACCCCTCGACGAACTCCGGCCCGTCGCGGCGGCCGCACCTCTCCCAGGCTTCGAGCACCCGTTTCGTCCCGGCGTTGTAGCTCGCGAGCGCCGCCGCCCACGAGCCTCCGAACCTCCACCGCACGCGCGCGAGCAGCGTCGCGCCGAGCGTAAGGTTGCGGTCGGGCTGGAAGAGGTCGCCGGGCGGCGCCCCCCCCGGCATCTCGCGCGCCGCCTCGGCGGCGACGTCCGGGAGCACCTGGGCCAGTCCGACCGCCCCGGCCGCGGAACGCGCGTGCGGGTTCCACGCCGACTCCTGCCGCACCAGGCCCGCCAGCACCCACGGCGGTACCCCCGTCCGGCGCGCCGCCGCCTCGATCTCGGCCCGCCACGGCAACGGCAGGTAGTGCTGCAGCAGCTCGCGGCTCAGCCCCTGCCACGGGCCCGCCAGCAACCTGGGTTCACCCTTCACGAGCAACGGGATCGCCTCCAACGGCGGCATCGCGGCAAGCGTCGCGAGGCCGAGCCACCCCCGCCTGTCGGCGCCACCCGCCTCGAGCTCGAACCGCCACGCCAACACCGCGTCCGCGACCCGCCCGGCCGCCATCAGGTCGGCGGCCCATGTCGGCGGCGGCGGCACGGCCAGCCGTTCCTCCCCCGGAACGGCCGCGACGCCGGAGCGGCCGAGCGCCTCGGCCGCCCACTGCGCCGGCAAGTCGGGGAACCCGCTCCCGGCCAGGGCTTCGAGGCCCGAACGGTCGCCGCGCCGGGCCTGCGCCAAGCCGTGCCAGAGGGCCGCGAGACGCCGGCCCCGCTCGCTCCGCGCCAGCGGCTCGATCTCGGCCGGCCACACGCTCCCATCTCGCGACTGCAGCATCACGAGGCGCCGGCACACCCACTCGAAGCGCGGCTGGGCGGCGGCCGCGGCGCCGGCCAGGTGCGGCATTGCCTCCGCGAAGCGCCCCAGCTCCACGAGCGCCTCGGCCTCGAGCACCTCGCCGCGCGCCCGCAGCGGGTCCGAGGAGGGTAAGACCTCGTCCGCGCGTCTAGCCGAGCGCAGCATCGCGCCGAAACCACGGGCGCGCAGGGCGGGCAGCGCCCCCCACGCGAGCTGGCGCTGGGCTTGGGCGCGTTCCACCAGGCAGGTGCCGCAGCGCTCGCCGCAGCGCTCGGCCCACGCCAGCGCGGCCGCGGGGCGGTGCAGCCGCAGCGCGGCGCGCGCGGCG
>PKYI01000107.1 GCA_003133645.1 Acidobacteriota bacterium
ACCCCGCCGGTTGCCGGCGGGGTTTTTGTTCTCTTCGCATCCCGTTCGAAGCGTCATGATCTCAACTCTTCCATCGCTTCGGGTTACCGCGGTATTTCTTCTCAGTAACACTTGCGGAATAGCCGTAAGCTTCTAAAAATGAAGACGATACGACCGTGCCGTGGGGCGGTGCTCCACCCCGATGGGAAGAATTGGTAACGAGCGCCGGTCCCGCATCCGTCCTGTTGAATAAAAAGTGATTAGTTGCAGCATGTTACGATCAAGGCGCAAGACTTGCTTCCTCCGTCCGCATGAAAAGCTGCTGGAGGCATGCGGTACACGCAAACCTCCCGCGCACGGACGGCCACACGGGTGGGCGCCCGGTTGTCGCGCGCCGGCGCTCGCTCGCGCTTGCAGCTGCGGTTGTCCTCGCCCTGGTGGTTGCGGCCGGCGTTTCCGCCGAGGCGCCCCCCGGGCGCGCCGCGACGCCGCTGACGGGAGTCCACACCGGCCTGGCGTGCGGCGAATGCCATCGCTCCGGTTCGCGCCCCGACCCCGATGACCGTGTCTCGCCGGTGAGCGCTAAGGACGTGCCAACCTCCTGCGGCCGCTGTCACCAGGCCCAGCTCGCGGCGTATCAGGCGAGCTCACACGGCCGTGGCGCGGCCGCCGGGGACGGCCTCGCCCCGACCTGCGTGTCGTGCCACGGCAGCCACGCGGTGCTGCCGGTCGGCCCGGATGCCGACAGCAACTTCGCAAGCCGCATTTCGTTGACCTGCGCGCGTTGCCACGACGACCCCGAGCTGCTCCGTCACACCACCCTGCCCTCGGCGGCGGTGGAGGGGTTCGAAGCGACGTTCCATGGCATTGCACGCTTCCACGGCATGTCGGATGTCGCGGGCTGTCCGGCATGCCACGGCGCACACCAGATCCTCCCCGCCAAGGACCCGCGTTCGACCCTCAGCTCGGCCAACCTGGAGCACACCTGTCACGCCTGCCACCTGGAGGTAACGGCAGCCATGATCGCGAAGGTGCGGCACCAGGAGGGTCGTCTTCAGACCAGGACTCTCCTCGACCGGTTCCGGGTCTACTTCCCGGTAGCTCAAGTGGCCGCGAACCCCCTCCTCATCGCGGGGATGGGGGCGCTGGTGGGGTTCCTCTCCGGCCTGTTCGGCGTCGGGGGCGGTTTTCTCATGACGCCCCTGCTCATCTTCTCGGGCATCCCCGCGGCCGTGGCGGCGGCGACCGATGCGGCCCAGATCACGGCAGGCGCCACCTCCGGCGCCCTCTCGCACTCGCGGATCGGCAACGTGGACTTCAAGATGGGGTTGTTCATCGTCGGTGGGGGTTGGACGGGCGGGTTCGCCGGCGTCCAACTCGTCCGCGTGCTTCGCAGCCTCGGCAACTTCGACTTCTTTCTCAAGCTGACGTACGTCCTCGTGCTCGGGCTGATCGGCCTCACGATGCTCCGCGAGGGGATGCGGACCTGGCGCAGCAGGGCGCAGACCGGGGAGCCGTCCCGCGGCGCCCTGACGGTCCTGTTCGCCCGCCTGCCGCTGCAGGTGAGCTTCCCGAGGTCGGGACTGAAGACATCCGCCATCCTTCCCGTTGCCGCCGGCTTCCTCGTCGGGGTGCTCGCCGCGTTCCTGGGGGTCGGTGGCGGCTTCATCATGCTCCCGACCATGATCTACATCATCGGCATCCCCACCCGGGTGGCGGTCGGGACCGACCTGTTCCAGATCGTTCTGACGTCGGCGAACATCACGTGGCAGCAAGCCGTCACCAACCACACGGTCGACGTCATGCTGGCCGTGGCGCTTTTCGTCGGGTCCGTCATCGGCGCGCAGTTCGGGGTGATGGCCAGCCGCCGCCTGCGGGGCGAGCAGATCCGCGTCTTCCTCGCCCTGATCGTTCTCGTCGTCATGGCCATTCTGCTCGTGCAACTCCTCACGCCGCCGACGCAACTCATCGACTTCGCCAGCGGCGGCGGAGGGCACTAGCGTGTGGGTCCTGCTCGCCCTCGCCGCGCTGGGGGCATTGCCGCCCGCAGCGCCCCCGCCACCCCGCGCCGAGGTCGATCCTCGCCGCGTGGAGATCTCGCCCACCTTCCTGGGGCGCGACCTCTTCCTCTACGGACAGGCCGAAGCCGGTACGCGCTGCGTCCTGGCGGTGATGGAGGGTCCCCCGATCGACTCGGTGCGCCTCCTGGAGAAGGGACGGGTGGCGCTGTTCTGGTTGGGCGTCCGGCAGTACCGGCTGAGCGGGGTTCCGGGGGTCTATCTGGTCAACGTGAGTTGCCCGTTATGCAAAGGCCTCGCGGCATGCCGCCACGCGGGTGTGCTCGAAGACTGCAATCGGCTGCTGCTGCCCCACAGGGTCGTCGTCGGTCCCGACGGGATCGCCGCCCGGGCCCGCGTCTCGAGTCTTTCGGGGCCTCTCCGGCCAGGGGAGGAGGAGCGCGTCGTGCAGGGCTTCTGGGCGCTGCAGAAGGCGCGCAACCTGTACGGTCTGCGCACCAACGCCATCCGGCTGAACGGCCAGGGGGCCTTCTACCACACCTTCAGTCTCCCGGCGAGCGCGCCCGACGGCAGGTACCGAGTCACCACCTACTTCCTCGGCGACGACCGGCTGCTGGGGGTGGAGAGCAACGACGTGTTCGTGCGCAAGACGGGGATGGTGGAGTCGCTCTCCCGGCTGGCGGCCCGCCGACCGGGCGCCTACGGCGCCCTGACCGTCCTCATCGCGGTGGCAGCCGGCTGGCTGGCGGGCACCCTGTTCAAGCGCGGGGGACATTGAGATGACGCCCCAGGGAACGTTCGCCGGCGGTCCCGGGAAGGACACGGGGGCGGGGCGCAACCGGCGCAAAGGTTAGGCGAGGGCGAATGCCGATCATCTTTGTCTGCAGCGTTCCCTTTGGCGGCGGCGAGCGGCTGGCCCGCATCCTCGCCGAGAAGCTCGGCTATGCCTTCCTGAGCCGCGACGACGTCGTGGGGAAGGCGAACGAGTGCGGGATCCCGGTCGGGAAGCTCGAAGTCGCGACGGTCAAGAAGCCGGCGGTGCGGGAGCGCCTCGCCCGCCTCAAGGAGCGGTACCTGGCGGTGGCGACGGCGACGATCTGCGAGAAGGCGGCTGAAGGCAACCTCGTCTATTACGGGCGAGCCGGCCATTTCCTGCTTCCGGGCGTGTCGCACGTGCTTCGCGTCCGCGTGATCCCCGAGCACACCCAGCGGCTGGATACCGTGGTGCAGCGCACCAAGCTGTCACGCGGGAAGGCCGAGACCCTGCTGTGCGACATCGACGCCGACATCCGGTCGTGGGTGCAGTTCGTGCACGGCGTGGACATGGACGATTTCCACCGCTACGACCTCGTCATCAACCTCGAGCACCTGAGCATCGAAAACGCCGCGATGGCGGTTTGCGGCATCGCCGACCTGCCCGATTTCCGGCCGACCCCGGCGAGCCGGAAGGCGATGGAGGAACGCCTCCTCCAAGCGCGCGCGCGCATCAAGCTGGCGCTGGACGAGCGGTCGGCCGATGCCGATCTGACCGTCCGTTCGAACGACGGCGTGGTCACGATCACGTACATGCCCCGCCAGGCCGCGCTCGCATCGGTCGTCCCCCAGGTCCTGCACGACCTTCCCGGGTGTCAGGAGCTCCGTTGCACCGTCGCCAGCACCAACATCCTCTGGATCCAGGAGGAGTTCCGCTCCGGCGCCGCGACGTCGGGGCAGCTGATCGAACTGGCCCGGCGGTGGGGGGCCGCCGTGGAGCTGTTGCGCTACCGGCCCGATGAGGTGGATGAGGTCGACGGCGCCCCGCCGCCCGAGCCGGCAACGAGCGGCACGAAGCCGGGGGCCGCCGGCGGGGTGGAGGACGACGTTCCGGAGACGGTTTCCGACTCCGACCGCGCCTTTCAGGACGCTCTGGCGCTGCTGGTGCACTCGGGCCGGTCGGGCGGCGGACAGAGCGTGGCGGGCAACCGGGAGCGCCTCGTATCGGCGATCAACCCCAACATCCCATACAGCCTCGTCGTGGTCGGAGACCTCTTCCTGAAGAAGGGAAGCGCCGTTCGGACCCGGATGACGCGCGAACTGACGAACTTCCTGGCGGACCACATCAAGGCCCCGGTCATTCCCATCGCCGAGCTTGCGGCGAGGCTCCGGTTCGGCCCGGCCCAGATCGCCCGGCTGGCCGCCAGCGCGGTTCTCATGGTGGCGCTCTATGCGCTGGTGTTCTCACACCAGGAGACCGTCCTGAACGTGCTGGCCGGACCGTTTCACAATGCGCACCCCTGGGGTGCAGTGGCGCTGGTTGCCGTGCTGGCTCCTCTGGCGGCCGGTCTGAACGCCGTCGTGACGTCATCGGTATTGAGGCTGATGAAACTCGACTAGTTTTTCCGGGACTCCACTCCGGCAGGAGACGAGGGGGAACGATGGGTGGACTTTTCGGCGGTGGCTTCATGGCCTTGACGTGGGTCAACGCCATGATCGTGGTCTTCCTCGGCTTTGTCGGAGGGGTTCTCAGCGGGTTCACGGGCAGCGGTGGGGCCTTCTTCATGACGCCGGGCATGATGAACCTCGGCGTTACCGGGGTTGTGGCCGTCGGCAGCAACGTGGCGCACCGGCTCGGCAACAACTTGATGGGTTCCCTCAAGCACGCCAAGCTCGGCAACGTGGACAAGAAACTGGCGATCTTCCTCGTCGTCCCGGCCCTCATCGCGGTCCGGGTGGCCGTCTGGATCAACGGCCGCCTGCTTCACGTCAGCAGCGGTCACGAGGGCGGAGGCGAGGGCGCCGTGTCCAACCTTTACATCAGTCTCGTCTTCGTCGGCGTGCTGACGGCCGTGGGGATCTTCATCCTACGGGACGCGCTGCGCTCCAGGGACGCCAAGGAAGCCGAGGGTCCGTCGATGCGGGTGGTCAACTTCGTGGCCGGTCTGCACCTGCCGCCCTACGTCACGTTTCCGGTCGCCGACGTCCGGGTTTCGTTGTGGCTTGTCGTGCTCGTGGGCCTGGTCGTGGGTTACCTGGACGGTACGGTCGCCATCGGCGGCTTCGTGGGGGTGCCGGCGATGATCTATCTCTTCGGGGTCCCGACGTCGGTGGCGCCGGGAACGGAGCTGTTCCTCGCCATGTTCGGCGGCGGGCTCGCGGCGCTCAGCTATGCCTACCAGGGGCTCGTGGATCTCCGGCTCACGTTTCTCCTGCTCCTGGGTTCGATCGTGGGGGTCTATGTCGGGACGTACGGCACCAAGGTGGTCAAGGAGGTGCTCATCCGGCTGGTCATGGGGAGCGTGATCCTCCTCTGCGTGCTGAGCCGTGCGCTCGCCCTCCCCGTCTACCTGCGGCAAATGGGTGTCGTCCGGTTCGCCCCGTACCTCGATGCCTGGTTCAACGTCGGGAGCACCGTGATGCTCTTCGCCGCCGGCATCGGCGGCACGGGGCTCATCCTGATCCTCGTGGTGAGGGCCCATATCGCCCAGCTGCGGATCCACAGCACTCTCCAGGTGAGCGACCCTGGGCTCGACAGCTGAGAAGGGAGGCGCGATGCAAGAGCGTTTGCAGGTTCTCGTCCTCGACGACGAACCGATCGTGGGTAAGAGGCTTCAGCCCGCCCTCGCCAAGGTGGGTTGTGACGTCGAGGTCTTCGACGCCCCCGGCCAGGCGCTGCAGCGCGTCGGGGAAAAGCGGTTCGACATCGTGGTGACGGATATCCGCATGGAGGACATCGACGGCATCGAGGTCCTCGAGAAGGTGCTCGAACGGTGGCCCAAGACCAAGGTGATCATGATCACCGGCTACGCCACGGTCGAGGTGGCACGCGAAGCAATTGCAAAGGGAGCATTCGACTTCATCGCCAAACCTTTCAAACCGCAGGAGCTCCGCGACGTAATTGCACGAGCGGCCGAGGCCCTCGGGTTTGCGGGAGTCGACCGCGCGGCTGCGGACGACTCGGTCTAGGGGCCTGCCGTGGCCGACCATCCAGCGGCGTTCCCCGATGCGGCGCCGGAGGCTCCGGACGCCTCGAGTGTCGAGCGCGCCTTTCTCAAGCGGCCGAGCTTCGGTATCCGCGCCCGCCTCGCGCTGGGATTCCTGTCGTTCATCGTCTTTGCGATCGCCGTGACCGTGGGTGCCTGGATCATGCTTTCCCGCCTGGAGAGAAGGCTGCGGTTCCTCGAGGTCGCGGACCGCTACACGATGGAAATCCAGCAGGCGAGACGCTTCGAGAAGAACTACTTTCTCTACGGCGGCAACCTCCAGGATGTGCAAGACCACATCGCCAACGCGCGCCGCCTGCTCATCGCTGTTGCGCCCGACGCAGCCGAAGTGGTGGCCTCCGCCGAACTAGGCAGGATGCGGGATCACCTCGGCCGCTACGAGACCCTGATCGCCCGACTGGTGGCACGGGATGGCGCGCACGCCCCCGCGGACGGCGCCGAGCGGCCGGCGATCGAAGCGGAACTGCGGGACCACGGTTCGCAGATGGTGGCGTTCGCTCTCGAACTCGCCGAGAAGGAGCGCGCCAGCGTCAACGCCACGCTGGCGCTGTTCAAGCGCCTGCCGGTCGCGTTCCTGGCGTTCCTCCTGGTGTTCTCGGTGGTCGTGGCCAATTTCCTCGCTCGTCAGATCGTGGGGCCGCTGAGTCGCCTCATGGCCACGACGCAGCGCATCGCCGGGGGCGACTTCACGCCCCTGACGCCCTTGCGCTGGTACCGGGACGAGTTCTCCACGTTCTCGGTGGCCCTCAACACCATGATGCGCGAGCTCGCACATCGCCAGGAGGTGCTCGTCCAGTCGCACAAGCTTTCGGCGATCGGGACGCTCACGTCGGGGGTGGCCCACGAGCTGAACAACCCGATCAACAACATCACGCTGACCGCCGAAATGCTGAAGGAGGACTACGGCAGCCTTGCGGACGAGGAGCGCCTCGACATGGTGAACGACCTCGTGGTCCAGGGCGCGCGGGCGCAGAAGATCGTTCGCAACCTCCTCGATTTCGCGCGCGAGGGCGAGATCACAACCGAGAGGCTGGATTTGGCCAAGGTCCTGCGCGGAGCGGCGAGCCTCGCCGCAAACCAGATCAAGCTGTCCGGCGCCAAGATCGCGATCGACGTCCCCCCGAACTTGCCCGCGATCCACGGCGACAGGCAGTCGCTGAGCCAGGTCTTCGTCAACCTCCTGCTGAACGCTCTCGACGCCGTCGGCAAGGGTGGTCACGTTTCGATCGCGGCGGGTACGTCCAGGGAGCCTGGGTACGTGCAGGTCGTCATCTCGGATGACGGGTGCGGCATTCCCGCCCACGTCCTGCCGAAGGTCTTCGATCCCTTCTTCACGACGAAGTCGCGGGGGAAGGGAACCGGGCTCGGGCTTTCCGTGAGCCTTGGGATCGTGCGGCAGCACGGCGGCGACATTCGCGTCGAGAGCGCACCGGGCAGGGGGTCGACGTTCACGGTGCTGCTTCCTGCCGCGATGGTGCCCGGCCTGAGCGAAAACGATGCCGGGCCGGCTACGAGGCCGTCAGCTTCGAAGCCTTCTCGACCAGCTTGACCAGTTCCTTCATCTTGAATGGTTTTGCCACGAACTGGTAGGCCCCGAGGGCGTTGGCCTCATGGCTCGTCTCGATGGTGGCGTACCCGGTGATGACGATGACCTGAGTGTTCGGGGCGTGCTCCCGGACAAAGCGGAGCACGTCCATTCCGCTCGGACCGCGCATCTTCATGTCGGTCACCAGGACGCCGAAGGCCTTCTGCTTGAGCCTCTCGATCGCTGCAGTGCTGTCGGTGAAGATCTCGACGTCGAAGCCACCCTTGGCCAATGCGGGGCGCAGACGGTCTCCGACGATCGGCTCGTCGTCCAGCACCATCACGCTCGTGTTATCCGGCATCGTCCCCCCTCGAACCGCGGCCGAACGGCCTGCGCGCGGATTATTGCTCTTCCGCTCTGGGCAAGCAAACGTGGACCGTCGTGCCCTTGCCAAGCTCGCTGGCAACCTGGATGTCGCCGCCGAGCTTTTTGATGATGCTGGAACTCACGGACAGGCCCAGGCCCGTGCCCTTGCCCGGCTCCTTGGTCGTGAAGAACGGATCGAAGATGCGGGGCAGGATCTCCGCGGGGATGCCTGCCCCTTCGTCGTGGACCTCGACACAGACGCCCGCTTGATCGCGGACCGCCGCGCTCACCCCGAGGACCCCGCCGCTCGGCATCGCCTGGATGGCGTTGAGGAACAGGTTCAGGAAGACCTGCCGCAGCTGGTTGGCGGCTCCCTGGATTCGCGGCAGGTCGGGGGGCACATCGTAGGCAACGGTGACGTTGTTGATATTCATCTCGTTCTGCGACAGCCGCAGGGTCGAGAGGATGATCTCGCCGAGCTCGAGCGGGACCATTTCTCGTTTCTCCTGGCGCGTGAAATCCAGCAGGCTCTTGACGATCTCGCTCGCCCGTTCGGTCTCGAAGTAGATGTCCTGGAGCAAGCGCCACCTGTCCTCGTCGGTCAACGTCGTCGACTCTTCCATCAGCGTTTCCGCGGTGATGGAGATGTTGTTGAGAGGGTTGTTGAGCTCGTGGGCGATCCCTGACGTCATCGTCCCCACGACGGCGAGCCGTGCGCCCTTCACCAGGCGGTTCTGCTGCTCCTGCAGCGCCGCGAGCATCTGGTTGACCGCCACGGCGAGGTCGGAGAACTCGTCGCGATACCTCCGGGCCGGCCCGATGAGAGAAAAGTCGCCGACCGCGATCCTGGACGTGTACCCCTCGAACCTGCGGATGGGATTCACCAGCGCCTTGGCGAAGCAGTACGTGATCGCCGCGAACAACAGGAGGAGGATGCCGACCAGAACCAGGGGTCCCGTCTCGGCGAACCGGAAGATGGCGCTGAGCGAGACGCGCTCGCGCCTGATCATCGCCTCCAGCAGCCGATTGGCCTCGGCCTCGGCGTGGCGCAGCTCCCCGGCCTGGGTTGGCGTCAAGACGCCGAACCCGCCGCGCTCCCGACCCTGCGTCGTGACGGCGGTCAAGAGCCGGCGGCAGGTTCCCAGGTGGGCGAGCAAGGCGGGGAGGACCTCGCGGTCCGCGGCTTGCAGCGCCGGCGCCTCCTTGCGGAAGAGGTCCTCGGCGTCGCGTGCCCCCTCGAGCACCTTGTCGATATCGGTTCCGGAGAGGATGCCCTCGTCCTCGAAAGCGCGAACCCGCAGGATGCGGTCGTCCAGCCTCTCGATCGTCTGCAGCAGGTTGAGTTTGCCCCTCGCCCTGCCGAGGAGGTCCTTCGCCGCGGCCGCAAAGGCGCAGCACAGGCAGAAGCACAACAGGAGGCTGGCAACCAGCCGCAGACGGATGCTCAGGCGACGGCGCGAGAGCAGGGCGTGCTGCGCGCGCTGGAGCCGGTCGGCTGGGTTGAGGGCCTCGCGGTCGTGCGGGGCGCCAGGGCTGGCGGCCGGTGCATCGGACGACCGGCCGGCGGCGGGCTGCATCGTGACGTCCATCGTGGCGGCGACCTTTCGCGATCCGCGGCGTGAATCCTCTTTTGAAAAGTTCGGGCGCACGAGCGACCCCGCACCGGTCAGGATGTCCTCGTGGGCCCGAGGTCCCGCATCCCTTCGTCCGTCGTCAGCAAGCCTTCGAGCGTCCGCACGCGGCGGTGGGCCTTGAAGTAGCCCGAGGTCCCCGCGGCGACGAGCACGGAGCTGCCGAGCACGAGAATCGCGTCAAAGATGCTCCACCACGAGACTCCGAAATAGCGGAACAGGACGACGCCGAAGGTGAGCAGCGCGAGCCCGGTGCGCACGAAGGCAAGGTGCGTTCGCTCCCGCGCCAGCTCGGTCCGTTGCCACGACAACCGGGTTCTGGCCTGTGCCCGGAGGGTGCGCACCGTCGCGAGAGTGTTCCTGTCCTCCGCCAGCTCTGTCCGCCGCACCGAGTAGCCGGTCCGCTCGTGGGCAAGTTGGCTGCGCTCCCGGGACAGGTCGGTGCGGGTTGAGGCCAGCGTGGTGCGCTCCCCCGCCATGTCGGTGCGCTTCTTCGCGAACCCGGTGCGGTCCTCGGCCAGGCGCGTCCGCATCTGCGCCATGCCCGTGCGTCCCTCGGCGAGCGAGGTGCGCCGGCGCGCCAACTCGGTGCGGCCCACCGCCAGGTCAGTCCGCTGGCCGGCGAGGGTGGTGCGCTCATGGGCGAGGTCGGTCCGGATGTTTGCCAGCTCCGTGCTGCGGGTGGAGAGGCGGGTCTGTTCCCGCGTCAGGGCCGTCCGCTCCTGGGCCATGAGGGTCTGGCGTTCCGTGTTGTGCGCCGTGCTGGAGGTGAACTCGAGCAGGTTGTCGCCGGTCCGGGCCGATTCTTGGAGCAGGCCGTTCTGGGAAGCCGTCAAGTCGACCAGCGCCTCCTCAGCGGCAGCCGACCGCGTGAGCAGCTTCTGGATCGTGTCGAGTGGCGCCTCTGGAGGGGTGCGGTTCTCTGCGTTGGCCATTGTCGGACTCCTGTTGCTCGGCGGTTGGGGGTCAGAGCGCCAACTCGAAGCTCGACACGCACCCGGGTTGGTACTCCACGCTGCGGACGCCGTCGACGGACCTGGCCACTTCGAGGACGTCCGCGAGCTGCTGGTCTTCGAGGAACGGCCCTTCGATCAGGACGTTGCCGTCCTGCGAGCGTGCTGCGATCTCCAGGGAGAGCGTTCGGGCGTCGCTCACCAGCGCCGCCTCGACATTGGTGCCGAGATACAGGTCGTTGAGCACCCGTTCGGCCGCGGGCGCCAGCTGGTACTGTTTCTCCGCCAAGCCCGCCACGATCATGGCGGAGATCGTCTCCACCGACATCTCGTCGAGTGAGACCCAGATGTCGTAGAGGTGCGGGTCGCGGATGTCGCGCCCGTACATGAACCGGGCCCAGCGCACGCGTTCGTCGTCCTCGCGGCGGACCAGTTCGCGTGCCTCCTCCTCGGGGAGGCCCAGCCGTTCCATGGCCTTTTTGATCCGCATGGGCATCGGGGCGCTGATGCGGACCCGCATGCAACATGGCGTCTTCGGCACCAGCAGGTGGCCAGCGTACCCGCTGTAGACCACATTGCCCTCACGGATGAAACCGAGCAGGGCAAACCTCATGAGAATGAGGTACGGGCGCCGGAGCTGGCTGAACTGGTCGTACGCCCGGGTGGCGCGGTCCAAGCTCGCTCTGACCCTCTTGGCATACTCGCCGCGGGAGTCCAACACGGCGATGAGGTCCTCGCGGCAGATGTGCCGGAGGGACAGGCGCCCGGCGAGACAGCGAGCCAGGGTCTCGCCGCCTGACATGGTGCCGCGGGAAATCAGGGCGACAGGCAAGAGACTACTCAACTACTCGCGCGATGCTGTGCAAGGATCCTGCCAGCGCCTGCTGGTCTCGATAAGGTGATGATAAATGAGTCGGTTAGGCCGGGACTGAAGGACCCATTGCTCGGTGGGTTGGGCGCGCGCACCGGCGGCCGTAACCCAGGGGTAACAGCGGGGCGCGACGGGGCGGTCCCTCGGCAGACCCGCCTCGGGCGGCACGGTCGTACGTGCTGTAGACTCCAGTAGAACGCGGCCGGGGGCAAGAGACCTCATCCTACCTGGGAGACCTTCAGGTGTCGTGGCTGAGCGACATTTTTCGCAAGCGGACCGGCGGCGATGCCGTCACGGTCCTCAAACTGCGCACCACGCGTTTCCGGCAACTCCTGCGGAGCTACGGGAGCATGCTCGAGCTCCTCGAGGACGCGGCCGAGAAGCAGGGCGGGGGTTTCGTCCTCGACCGGCAGTACGTGGTCGCCCTGGCCGAGCAGGTCGCGGAGCTCGCGGACGCCGTCGTGTTCGACCTCAACGTGGTGACGTCGCAGCAGAACCTGGCCTTTTACGAAGCCGTGGACCGCATGAGGTCGGAGCTCCGAGGGGTCCTCGAGCAGGAACCGGGGTCGGGACCGGAGGCGCGGAGCGAGAGGAACGACCCCGGCGTCGGTGCGACGCCGGTGATCAGCCCCGCGGTGCTGGCAGCGGCGCTGGCCCGCGCCGAGGTGCTCTTCAGCGAGTGCGGGCAGGTGGCGCACCGCGGCGTGGCAACCGGACCGGTGTGCAACCTCGAGGACCTCCCGGCGCCGGGTTCCGTTGCTCCGGGGAGCGTGCTGGTGGCGACAGACCTCGCCGTCGGGGACGGTGATCCGGCCGCCATCAAACAGGCCGGCGCCATCCTTCTCGACCGGGGCGCCGTCACCGGTGCGGCCGCGCGCCTGGCCCGCGAACTGCGCATCCCGACCATCGTGGGCCTGCACACCGCCACCTCGCGTCTCGCCACCGGCACCGAGGTGACGGTGGACGCGGATGACAACGTCGTGTACCTGGGCCGCGTCGCCGAGCTCGTCGAGTACTACCGCTCGGAATGGCTGGCAGCGGAGGAAGAACCTGAATATCGCCTGTTGCGCCTGGTGCGACGGGCAGCCTTCCCGTTGACCCTTTCTGCCGCCCTGACCGAACCCGCCGTGACGGATTGCCGCACTCTCCGCGACGTCGTGCACCTGGCCCACAGCCTTGCCGGCGATGCGCTCGCCGCGGTGTTGGGATTGCTGTGCGGCCGCGCGAACGTCATCGAAGGCGTTGCGGCCACACCCTCGTCCGAGGTCTTCGTGAGCGGCCTGGACGGTTCGGCAGGTCGTGGCCAAGATCGCAGCACCACGCCGTTGCGGCCTCGGTCGGGCCCGCTTGGCGCCCTCCTTGACGGTCTCGGCAGGCCCCGCGCGCCCGGCTGGGAGGATATCTCTTCATCGCCGCCGACCGCGCTTCATGCCGCCGTGAGAGGCGAGCACATCGTGGCCGCGGCGACCTTCCCGGGCGGCTTCGACATGCTCGACGCCACGGCAGACGCCGCCAGCGGCACCAACACGATCTACTGTCGCTTCGCGCCGCGCGGCGCCGGCGACCGGCGGGGCGTCCGTGGCGAGTTGGCCGCCGGCGTGCTGGCTCGTTTCGGCTTCGCGGTGGCGGTCACCGGCCGCGAAGTGAGCGGCTGGGTCCGCGGGCTGCCGTGTGCCGAAATCGAGGAGCGCGTTCGCGCCGTCGGCGGTTTGTTCGCCGGTCTCGGCCCGCGCGACGGCGCTGGCTGGGAGCGCGCGGCGGTCGGGCCGTTCGTGGAGGGGTTCATGCGCGAGTGGCCTCGATGGGGAGCGACGGCCGGCGGCTCCGGCGGCGAGCGCACCTCCGGCGGTATGACCTGATGGCCGGCGCCGGAACCATCGCGCCGCCGAGCGGGGTGCCGCTGGGGCACCACTACCGTGTCCTGCGGCGGCTGCTTGCGGCCAACAGCGAGATGCTCGACCTGATGGCCGAGCTCGAGGCCGACCTCGACTACCTCGACCCCGGCGAACCGGCCATCGCCCGGCGAGTGATGCGCCTCCTGGACGGCAGCCTGCTCCTGGCCGAAAACCTCAACATCCTCACCGGCGGCGCGCACCGCGCCCTTTACCCCGCGCACGCCGGGATCGAGCACGAGGTCCTCGCCACCCTGCGCGGCTTTCCGAATCCGGCCTCGATCCCTCTCGTGCGCCCGCTCGAAGAGGCCGGCGCCGAGAGGATTCGCGAGGTCGGAGGCAAGGCGGCCAACCTCGGGCGCGTGCGGGCGGTGATGCCGGCCGCAGTCCCGCCCGGCTTCGTGCTCACGACCGCGGCGTACCGCTCGTTCCTGGGCGAGAACCGGCTCCACGGGCCGATTCGCAAGCTCTTCAGAGACCTGAGCCTGGTTTCGGATCGGCAGCTGTTCAAGGAGCGAACCGCCGCGATCCGGGAGCTGATCGAAGCGAGCCCGGTGCCCGCCCGGGTCGTCGAGGCGGTTCGCGCCGGGGTGCGGTTGGTTGCGGAGACCCCGGCGCGCCTGTGGGCTGTTCGCTCCAGTGCGGTCGGAGAAGACGGGCGGATGACGTTCGCCGGGCAGTTCGACACCGTCCTCGACGTGTCGACCGACGGGCTGGTTTCGGCGTACCGGAAGGTCCTCGCCAGTCGCTACAACGACCACGCCGTGCTCTACAGGCTGGCCGGCGGGCTTGCGGAGGTGGACACGCCGATGGCGGTCCTGGTGATGCCGATGCTGGACGTCCTCGCGGCGGGGGTGCTGTACACGCGCGACCCGAACGACGCATCGGCCGATCGGATGGTCGTCGACGCGGTCGCGGGGCTGGCGGGGGCCATGGTGCGCGGCGAAGCGGCGTCGTCGAGCCTCTTCGCTCGTCGCAGCCGACCCGGCGAGATCGAGGCGGGGTGTCTCCCCGATGCGGCGGCGGGCGAGGGGGTGGCCGCGCCGGGCGACTTTCCCCTCGCGCCGGGCGACATTCGTGGTCTGGTCGAACTCGGCCTGCGGCTGGAGTCGCACTGTGGGCACCCGGTGGATGTCGAGTGGGCGCTGGTGCGCGACGGGTCGCTGATGGTCGTTCAGTGCCGGCCGTTGCGACTGGTGGAGCGCGAGTCGCCCGGGACCGAGTCGCAGGACGGACCCGGGTCATCGCCGGTGGCGAAGGGAGGGATGACGGTCTTTCCGGGGCGCGCGGTCGGGCGGGCCTACGTGGCCCGGACTGTCGAGGAGCTTCTGGCGTCGCCGGACGGCGCCATCCTCGTCCTGCGTCAAGCCGGGCCGGAGCTTGCGGCGGTGCTGCCGCGGGTGGCGGGGGTCGTGGCCGAGCACGGCAACCCGGCCGGGCACGCGGCGGCTCTCGTCCGCGAGTTCGCGGTGCCTTCCCTGTTCGCATTCCCCGACGCCGAGCGACGCTTGAGCGGCTGCCGGACCCTGAGTCTGGACGCGACCCGGCGCCTCGTATTCGACGGTGCGCTGTGGCCGGACGTGCGCGAGCGGGTGCGCGGCCGCAGCCGCCGCGTCTCCGCCCGAGTTCTCGACAACCCGTTGCGCCAGCAGGTGCTCGCCCTCAATCTCACCAACCCTCTCGCGATCAACTTCCGCCCCGGCGCGTGTCGCTCCGTTCATGACGTCGTCCGCTACATCCACGAGAAAGCGGTCGTCGCGATGTTCGATCTCGGCGACGCCGTGGGCCGTCAGGGCGAGCACCGAGTGTGGCGGCTGGAGAGCGGCATCGCCCTGCAGCTCGCCGTGCTGGATCTGGGAGGCGCCGTCCCGGCGGCGGCCAGCGGGCGGCGCGCCGTCCGGCCGGAAGAGATCGCCTCGGTGCCGTTTGCGGCGCTGTGGCGGGGGATGACGCTTCCGGGGGTGAACTGGGCCGGGCGCACGCAGATGAGTCTGGGCGGTTTTGTTTCGGTCGTCGCCTCCACCATGACCGACTCACGCGCCGGCGTTCGCAACGTCGGCGGTCGGAACTACCTCATGGTCGCGCCGGAGTACGTGAATTTGAACGCCAGACTGGCGTACCACTTCGCCATGGTGGATGCGTTCGTCTCACCCGTCGCCGAGAACAACTTCGTGAACTTCCGCTTCCGCGGCGGCGGGGCCGGGGAGGATCGGCGCAATTTGAGGGCGCGGTTCCTGGCGGAGGCCCTGCAGCGTTCGGGCTTCGATGTGGATCGGCGGTCGGATCTCGTGACCGCGTGGATGCGTCGCTATCCGTGTGCGGCCTCCGAGGACGGACTTGCCACGCTGGGCGCTTTGATGGGGTGCGCCCGCCAGCTCGACATGCTGATGGATGACGAGGCCTCCGTGCGCCGCTTCGTCGAGCACTTCCTGCGGCGCGAATATGGGGCGTTTGCGTGACGGTGAACGGAGGCGCTCGTTCGACGGCGAGCCGGGCGCCCCGGTCCGTCCCGTGGCCTCGACCGTCGCCTATCCGGTGCCCGGATCGCGGGCGTTGCGCTCGAAGTCGAAGAACTCGAAACGGTCCGCGAGAAACGCCTCGACGAACTGGACGACGGTGATTTCGTCATGCATTACCACGTCGAGCTGGCGGACGCAGGAGATGAGACGGCCCAGCATTTCGAGGCGCGCCTCGATCGCCTCGCGCTCGAGCTTCTTCACCCAGGCGTTGAGGAGGTCCTGGCGCCGGTCGACGTCGAAGCCGTAGTGCTCCAGGACGCCGGCGATGAACCGCACCCGGCGTTCGCGGCGCTGCAGGTCGGCCGCCCCTCCCTTGAAGCGGAAGATGATGTAGTTCTCGTGGACGTTGTCGGAGCACACCGATTCCAGGGTCGTGAAGTGGTACCCGAGCCGCGACGCGAAGTTCAGGTAGTGCGAACCGACCATGGCGTAGGAGTTGTCCCCCAGCCCGCGTTCGCCGCGGGCATCGTCGGCCACGGTCCTGGCCATCACGGAGAGGAACCCCCTGACGTCGATGGGTCGCGCGCCCGCCCACCGCGCGCCCGGCGCGGCGACCCCGCGCCAGAGCGCGCGCATGGGGACGCAGGTGATCTGCTCCGGCGTCACTGAACGGACTCCAGGACCCGCATCGAGGCCGTGCCCGAGGTCGATGACGTAGATCCCCAGGGGAACGTCGGTCTCGAGGCGGAAGGCCATCCCCCGCTCGCGCAAGTTGGAGTAGTCGTTGACCTGGAACATCTCGGAGATCGCCATCTCGTGACAGAACCGCGCCAGGTCGTGGTACGTGGCGCAGTTCTTGGCGCGGAAGGAGTTCTTCGCGGGGTCGGTCAGGTTCAGGTGCGCGATCTTCGCCGTGACGCGTTCTTGCACGGCCGCCGACGGCAGGTCCCGCAAGGCGCGCCGCTGCACCCGCCCCCGCACCAACACCTCCTCGGCCCGCCCGCGGACGACGGTACAGCTCGTGGCGTCCACCGTGACCTCGAGGCCGGCGGGGAGACCGGTCGCGCGCCCGGCGTTGCAGACCGTGGGCACGCCGTACTCCCGCGCCAGGGCGGCCATGTGCCCGGTGACGCTTCCCACGTCGGTGAGGATGGCGCTGGCCCGGGTCATGACCTTCACGAACCGGGGGGAGTTCTGCCGCGCGACCAGGACGCCGCCGCGGGGGAACTGGGCGAGCTCCTCGTCGCTCTCGGCGTGGACCACGACACCCGCCCCGACACCCGGGCACGCGGTGGCGCCCTCCGAGAGGAGAACCCGGTCGCGGCTGACCTCACAGGCCGCCGGTCCCCCTGCGGGTGCCTCCGGCATGGCGAGAGGCCTCGTCTGAAGGACGAACAGATGACCGCCTTCGTCCAGTGCCCACTCCACGTCCTGCGGACAACGGTAGTGCGCCTCCAACGCCCGCAGGTATTCGGCGAGCCGGCCGAGCTGGACGTCGTCAAGGCATGGCTGGTCCTGCAGCCGGGACGGCACCTCTTCCTCGACCACCCCTCCCCCTCGGGCGCACACCAACCGGTGCGGTTTGCGGACCACGCGGCGTTGCACCCCTTGCCGCCCGGGTTGGCGCGGGACCAGGTAGATATCGGGTGTCAAAGTGCCGTCGACCACCGGTTTGCCGAGCCCCCACACCGCCGCAACCGTCATGCGGTCCGAGTCGGGGTCGTTCGGGTCGGCGGTGTAGGCGACTCCGGCGGCCCGCGCCTCCACCATGAGGAAGCAACCCACGCTCATGGCGATCTCCTCTTCGCGAAAACCCTTCGAATGCATGTAGAAGAGGGCGCCTGCGCCGAACTTGCTCGCCACCGTCTCCTTGTAACGGCGCAACACCTGCTCCAGGGGAACGTTCAGGAAGCTGGCGTACTGGCCGGCGAAGGAGGTGTGGCTGTCCTCGCCGATGGCCGACGAGCGCAGCGAAACGTGGTGATGTCCCCCCGAATGGTAGTAGAGGTCGTGCGCGGCGAGGGTGATGGCCTCCCGGACGTCCTGCGGGATCTCCGCCGCCAGCACCAGCGCTTGCATTTCTGCGGCGGCGCGCGCCACGCTCTTGGGATCGTCCCAGTCCACGGCGCGCCAAAGCTCGGTGAGGCGCGCTTGGATGCCGGCCCCGGCCAGGAACGAGCGGTAGGCGAAGGTCGTGACCGCAAATCCCGGCGGTACCGGAAGGCCCACCGAGTTGTTGACCTCGCCGAGGTTGGCGACCTTGCCGCCGACGGCATCGGCCACGCGCCGGTCCAACTTCTCGAGCGGCAGGCAGGCGGCGGTGACGGGCGCGCCTTGCACGCTGCGCAACGTCTCCTCGAGACCGCGGGCGACGCGCTCCACGTTGCCGCGCAGCGAGCGGTAGCGGCCGTCGGCGATCGTGTTGAGGTCGTCCACCATGCGGAGGGCGCGCTCCTGCGCGGCGCCGGCGATGGAACGCAGCTCGTCGTTCGGGATCGGCTGCCCGTGAACCAACGCCCCCTCGAGTTGGGCGATCAACTCGAGGATCTCGTTGTTGGCGGCCAGCAGCCGCCTGAAGCTGGCGTACTTGCGGCGGAGCAGTTCGCCCGGCGAGTTTTCGCGGACGCCAAGGATCTTCGACAGGAAGCCCATCAGCGCTCTATTTCCCGGCGCACCTGTTCGAAGCCGTAATCGCCGACGAGGAACGCCCGGACCAGGACGTTCGCCACGGCCGGGCTCTCGATGACCATGTCGAGGTGGCGGGACGCCACCATCAACCTTCCCAGCATGACCAGGGCGTCCTCGATCTCAGCCGCCGTGCGCTTGGGCAGCACGGCGTCGACGCGGTCGCCCGTTTGCGTGACGAGGAACCCGTTGTGATGCAGGACCGTGGCGAGGAAAGACGCACGCCATTCGCGGCGCTGGGCCACCGCCGCGCCGCCGTAGAAACGAAAGCGGACGTAGTTCTCGTTCACCGATTCGCCGCAGATCGCATCGGCCAGGGCGAAGTGGTAGGCAAGGCGGGAGGCGAAGTGGACGAACTCGGGGGAGCACAGGACGTAGCCCGGCTCTCCGTACCTCTGGTCGTCGGCCGCGCTGCGCACCACCACCGAGACGAAGCCCTTCAGGTCGAACCCCACCGGCCCGGCCCAGCGCAACCGTGAGTCCATCATGCCCTCGAGAAGGGCCTGCAGCGGAACCGAGTTCACATCCTCCAGCGCCACGGAGCGGCCGGTTTCCGGCGCCACCGCGCCCCCGAGGTCCAGCACGAACACCGTCATGGGCCGCGGCCACAGCAGCCGCCGACAGGTGTGCCGCTCGGCGGCGGTCAGGCGCTCGACGGCGAACATCTCGGCCATCGCTCGCTGGTGCACGAAGCGAGCGATGTCGTGAAGGGTGCGGCAGTGCTCGGCATCAAACGTCGGCGAGTCGGGGCTGGTGAGGGTGAGGGGCGCGACGAGCTCCAACAGCCGCGTGAGGCTCTCGCGCACCGGGTCGCGGCGGGTCGGCGGCAGGGGCCGCACGCCCTCCCCGAGGAGTTCCCGCACCTCCCCCTCGTAGACGAGCCTTGCGTCGGCGTCCAGGGTGACGATCTGCCCGTCCGCCAGCCGGCCGGCGGCGCCCTCCGCTCCGACCAGGCAAGGCACGCCGAACTCCCGCGCCACCGTTGCCATGTGACCGGTGGCGCTCCCGGTCGCCGCGATCACGGCCGCCACCGTTCCCATTACTCCGGCCAGCCGGGGCGAGGTGGTGGGCACGACGAGGACGCATCCCTGCGGCACATCGCCGACGGCCACGAAGTCGACCAGGTTCAGGACGGGACCGGCGGCCACGCCCCCACTCGCCCTCCAGCCGCCGCGAAGGAGCACCCGGTAGCCGGCCGGGATCTTGCCCCCTTCCGGGCGGGGCGTCGCTGCCGGAACGGCCTTCAGGGGGCGGGTCTGCACCACCCAGAGACAGCCCGATTCGCCAAGCGCCCACTCGGCGTCCTGTGGCCCCCCGAAGCGTCGCTCCAGGGTCCACGCCAGGCGCGCGACCCGGCTC
Source organism: Acidobacteriota bacterium (assembly GCA_003133645.1). Classification (GTDB taxonomy): domain Bacteria; phylum Acidobacteriota; class Thermoanaerobaculia; order Thermoanaerobaculales; family Thermoanaerobaculaceae; genus RBG-13-68-16. The sequence goes on from PKYI01000107.1 coordinate 19,719, forward strand.
GCCTCCACCTCGTCGAGGGCGAGGGGGGCCCGAGCGCCGCCTGCGCCCGGAACCTCAACGACCCCGCCGTTGGCGGCACAGTGGAGCGTCAGCGGCTGCACCCCCGCAACTGCCTCCTCCACCCGCGGGGGGTCCCCTTCCGTCACCAGATACTGGTCGGGGACCACGCGGCCGTCCGCGATCGTCTGGGCCAGGCCGCGCACCGCGGTCACGGTCGCCTGCCGGAGGCCGTCGGGGCTGCGCGAGTAGACCACCCCGCTCGCCCGCGGGCGAACCATCGCCATCACCAGCACCGGCATGGCCAGGTCCTCGCCGAGCAAGCCGCGGGCGAAGGCGTATTTCAGCGCTTCGGGCTGGTACTTGCTGGCAACGACGCGCCTGTAGGCCGCGCGCACGCCGGTCACGGGCACGTTGAGCACCGACTCGAACTGGCCGGCGAAGGAGGATTCGTCGTCTTCCACAATGGCCGAGGATCGGACCGCCACCGCGCCCTCGCCCTCGGCCCACCCGCTGGCGGCGGCCAGCGCCCCGTCGAGGGCCTGCTCGAGCAACGCCGGGAGAGGGGCCGCGAGGATGGCGGCCGAGATGCGCTCGGAAAAGTCCCTGAGGGCAGCGCCGTCGTGCACATCGGACGTGGCCTGGGTCTCTTCCACCAGGTCCTGCAGGCCGGTGGCCTCCATGAAGAGCCGGTACCCGTGGCTGGTAACCGTGAAGAACGGCGGCACGTCGTACTCGCCGCCGCCGGCGAGTTGCGCCAGGCGCGCCGACTTCGGACCCACCACCTCGGCGCGGCTCGCCTCGGGGTCGGTTGGCCAGACCACCAGGGGACCGAACTCGATGGGGCGGGCGCGGAGCACCTCCTGCACCAGGTTGCGGTCGAGCGCCTCGAACCGTTGCGCCACTTCGTCGTACGTGCCCTTCCCCATGGCCTGCAGGGCGCGGACCATGACGCCTACGGGGGCGGCAAGCGCCTCGTACGTCTCTGAGACCACCTCGAGTCGCAGCGGCGCCCCGCCGCTCAACTTTTCCTGGTAATGCGCGAGGGCCGCGAGAAAGGCGTCGTTGGCGGCGCCGATCGCGCGGAGGTGGGCCAGCTTTTCCGCCACCGGAGCGCGGCGCGGTCGCTGTCCGGCGGGGGGCAGGAACCGGGCGAAGCCGCGCCAGAACCCGCCCATTCGTCTACCCGTGCACAAGTCTCAGGACGAGCTTGACCGTCACCATGAGCACGCCGACGAACGCCAGGCATCCGAACCCGAAGCGCACCCAGGGCCCCCCCGCCTTGCGCGTGTAGGAAGCCCCGAGCTGGGCGCCAACGGTGGTGCCGATGAGCAGCGCCAGCACCAGGGGCAGGTGCACATTCCCTTTAAACGCATGCGTCATGACGCCGTAGGCCGAACTGAACATGATTTCGAAGAGATCGGTCCCCACCGCCACCACGGTCGGGCAACCCAGGATGTAGACCAGCGCGGGCATCCGGATGAACCCGCCCCCGACTCCGAGCATGCCCGACAGGAGGCCCGTGAAGAACCCGACCGCGAGGATCACCCACAACGAGATCGACTCGATCCCGGACGCCGGCAGCGACACCATCGGCCACAGCTTGAGGGTTCGCACCCGCAGAGCGGCGGACGAAGAGGTCGCCTCGGCGGTCAGCTGCACCTGACCCGCGGCCCGCCGCATCGTGCGCAACGATTCCCGCACCATCGCCTGACCCAGGAAGACCAGCAGCACCGAATAGAGCAGGCTCATGACCAGGGACAGCGTGTCGATTTCACGTCCGAGGAGAGACACGTTGCCGACGTGCTTGAGAAGTTCCAGCATCTGGGCTCCGAGCTCCACTCCGCTGGCGGTGCCCACGATCATCAGCGCGCCCAACTTGAAGTCGATGTTGCCGAAGCGCATGTGCCTCACGGTGGCGGCGGTCGACATGCCGCACATCTGGCCGAGATCCGAGCCTACGGCGATGTTGTAGGGCACACCGAAGACCGCGTTGAGCATCGGCACCATGAGGAAGCCGCCGCCCACCCCGAAGAAACCGCCCAGCGCTCCGATCACGAGGCCGAAGAGGGCGAGGTACGGGAAAGCATCGGCAGCCAGGACGAAATCTCCCACTGACATCAGTGCGCCCTTCCCTTCCCCAGTTCGACTCCGAGGATGCGCTCGACGAGCCGCAGGATGAACCCCATTCCGAGACCCACCGTCACCGGGAGCGCCACGGATACGAGAATGTAGAGCGGACGCGCCTGGAACCCGGGCGCCGGGCTTGCGTCCTTTCCCAGACTCTGTAACCAGCCCAGAAAATCCACATCCGCCTCCAATGCGAGCCCGAGGGAGGGGCGCCGCGCCGGGCTCAGCGGTACGCGCTGACGAGATGCACGTCGAGGACGACGCTCTTGACCCCCTGCACCTCCTCCACCACCCGGCGGAGTTCCCCGATCCACCGCTCGCTGGCATGAGTCAACATGTCCGGTCTCGGGATCTCGCCGCTGAGGGTCACGACGCCGTTGGACGCCGCCACCTCCAGAGCGAGGCCGCGGCTGGCCGGCTGGACCGCCAGCGCGGCGCGGACGCGGCAGGCGAGAGCGAAGTCCCGAAGACGGATGCGAGCCGCGTCGTCGATGACGAACTCGGGTCGCTGCGCCATCGTCACCACCACAGCGCACGCCGACTCGATCGACGTCTTCTCCAGGTTGACGACGAGGTCGTACAGGCGCGGATCTTCGATGTCGGCGTCATACATGAGGCGCGTCCATCGCGCCCTGTGATGGTCCACCTCATCGATGAAGCTCTCCGCGCTCTCTCGAGTCATGCCGCGTTGCTCCATCAGCGCCCGGACCCGCGCCTCCACCGGCGCGATGAGGCGGACTCTGAGCACCTTCGGGACCTCTCGCAACAGGAGGTGCCCCGCGAGCCCGTGGTAGACGACGTCGCCGCCGCGGACGTGGTCCGCCAGCGCCGCCTGAGCGGCCAGAACGTATGTCCTGCGCTCGGCGGTGAGGCGATCCCAGAAGCCCGGCGAGCGTTCGATCCGTTCGCGCAGGAACTCCTCCGAGACTCCGAGCTTTGCGGCGGCCTCGACGAGCACCTCGCGGGCGATGCACGAGCAGCCCAACGCGGCTGCCACGCATTCGCCCAGTGCCTTGCCACCGCTCATCGACCCGCGTGAGATGGTGATGATCGCCATGTGCGTCCCCTCGTCGGAGGTGATGAAAGCCCAAGACCCGCCCGAAACGGTTGAGTCTCACCGCAGGAACTATTCTCGCCTAGTCATATGCAGGAATCATACCTGCACGCGAGTCTGTCGGCAATGGGGGCGCGGCGACGGCAGGTTACGGAACTCCCCCCGCTTGTCACGATAATGAAACGGAAACCTCGAACGCCGTCCCCTCGCAGGCGGCCTTGCGGAGCGGGGCGGTGGCGCTCGCCGATGCCGTCGGGCGGCGGTAGACTGAACTCGTGACCTGGGTGGGCTTCCTCCTGACCGGTTTCAGGCTGGGCACGGTCGGGTTCGGCGGCGGCCTCGCGGTCCTCTCCCTCATTCGGAGGGAGTTCGTGGAGCGGCGGCGCCTCCTCAGCGACGCCGAGTTCGCGGAGGTCGCCGCAATGTCGCAGGCGCTTCCCGGGGCGGTTTCCGTCAACGCCTTCACCATTCTCGGGACCCGCCTGGGTGGTTGGTGGTGTGGCCTGGTTGCGGGCTGGGCCTTCATTTGGCCTTCGTTCTTGATGATGCTCGCGTTTGCCGCCACCTACCCGGCGTTCCGCTACTTGCCGATGATGGACGCCGCCTTGGTCGGCATGTCGGCAGCCGTGGTGGCGCTGGTGGTGGCGACGGCGGTAAGCCTCGCGCGAGCCGGCGCCATTCGGCAGCGTCTCGACGCCATCGTGGCGGCCGCCGCGTTCCTGCTCGTGGCCTTGGACTGCATCGGCGTGCTGGAGGCCGTGCTGCTCGCCGGCCTGGTCGGCATCGTGACGCGGGCGCCGAAGCTCGGGCCGGTCACAGGCGCCGTGTTCCCGCCGTGGCTGGTCATGGTCCTGATCCGCGGCGCGAGCCTGAGCAGCGTCTTCGCGCTCGCCGCGGTGTTCCTGCGCATCGGCGCCGCCACCTTCGGCGGCGGGTTCGTCATGATCCCGTTCATCGAGCAGGAGGTTGTGCTGCACCACGCTTGGCTCACGCCGCGGGAGTTCGCGGATGCCGTCGCCCTGGGGCAAATCACGCCGGGACCCGTGGTGATCAGCGCCACGTTCATCGGCTATCGCGTCGCCGGCCTGCTGGGCGCCGTGGTCGCCACCGGGATGGTCTTCCTGCCGCCGGGGTTGCTCGCGATCGCCGCCGGCCACGCCCTCGAGCGGTTCAGTCAAAATCAGGTGGTTGCGGGGTTCCTCGCCGGCGTGCGACCGGCGGTGGTGGGGCTGCTTGGCAGCGCTGCAATATCGCTGGGGCGATCCGGACTGCCAAACCCTGGAGCATGGGTGCTGGCGCTCGCCGCACTGCTCGTCCTCCTGCGCTGGAAGCCGCACCCGGTGCTCGTGCTCTTCGCTAGCTCACTGGTGTACCTGACGGGCGTCCGCCTCTCGTCGCTGCTCTTCTGAGCTCCCTCTGCGACGGCGCCTTCGGGACGCGGAGGCCCTCGCGGCGCGATCAGGCCGGACGCACGGTCTATTCGGCTTCGAGGTCGTAGTGCTTGGTCTTTTCCCAGAGGGTCTTGCGGCTGACGCCGAGCAGCTGGGCGGCCTCGCTCCGCCGCCCTTCCGTGCGGGCGAGCGCAACCTTGATCGCCTCGATCTCGGCGCGCTCGACGGCCTCCTGGAGCGTGGTCGCCTGCTGAGTCGGGGGCGAGTGGCGCGGCGCCGGGCCGGCCGTCCTCAGGTTGGCGGGCAAGTCGTCCATCGTGATCCTGGAACGCTTGCAGAACAGCGCCGCTCTCTCCACCACGTTGCGCAACTCCCGCACGTTGCCTGACCAGTGGTACGCGTCGAACGCCTCGACCACCTCGTCGGAGAAGCCCTCGATCGCCTTGCCGCGCTCCCGGCGGAACTCCTCGAGGAACGCCTGCGCCAGGATCGGGATGTCCTCCCGCCGCTCGCGCAGCGGCGGCAGGTGGATCGTCACCGTGTTGATGCGGAAGAAGAGGTCCTCGCGGAAGAGGCCGTCGGTGATCTCCTCGTCCAGCGGACGGAGCGAGGCGGAGACGATGCGCACGTCGATGTTGACGGAGCGATGCGAGCCGAGCCGCTCGATCTGCCGCTCCTGCAGCACCCGCAGCAGCTTGACCTGGAACGAGAGCGGCAACTCGCCGATCTCGTCGAGGAAGAGCGTGCCGCCGGAGGCGGCCTCGAACCGTCCGATGCGCCGCTCGGACGCGCCGGTGAACGCGCCCTTCTCGAAGCCGAAGAGCTCGGACTCGAGCAACGTCTCGGGGAGCGAGGCGCAGCTGACCCGGATGTACGGCTGCGTCCGGCGGGGGGAGTTGAAGTGGATCGCCGACGCCACCAGCTCCTTGCCGGTGCCGCTCTCCCCCTGGACCAGGACGCTGGCGTCGGAGTCCGCGACCATCCTGATGAGCTCGAACACTTCCAGCATCCGCTTGCTCTTCCCGATGATCTTCCCGAACGCGAAGCGGCGCTCGAGTTGTTCCTGCAGGCGGACGTTCTGCTGCTCGAGCAGCTTGAACGAGCAGACGTTGTTGAGCCTGAGCAGCAGCTGCATCATGGAGAACGGCTTGGTGATGAAGTCGATGGCCCCCAGCTGCATCGCCTCCACCGCCGTTTCGATGGTGCCGTGGGCGGTGATGATGACAACGGCGGTGTCGGGGCGCAGGGCCTTGACCCGGCGCAGCAGCTCGAGGCCGTCCATGCCGGGCATCAGCAGGTCGCTGAGCACGAGATCGTGGAAGAAGCGCTCGAACAGCGCCAATGCCTTGGCCCCGTCCTCGGCGACGTCCACCTCCCAACCTTCCTTGCGGAGGGCGTCGGCGATCGTGATGCGGAGGATCGGTTCGTCCTCGGCGATGAGCAGCCTATGACCGCAAACCTTCATGAGCGGGCTCCTTCGCTCTTTTGCGGGCGGCTCAGGGGCAAGATGACGCGGAACGTGGCCCCCCGGCCGACCCGGCTTTCCACTTCAATGCTGCCGCCGTGGGCGGAGACGATCGTGTAACTGACGGCGAGGCCGAGTCCGGTGCCCTGGCCGACTTCGTGGGTGGAGAAGAACGGGTCGAAGATCCGGTCGCGGATCTTGTCGGGGATGCCGACGCCGGTATCGATGACCTCGGCGATGGCATGCCCATCCGTCATGCGGGTGCGCAGCGTGACCGTGCCCCCGTCGGGCATCGCCTGGATCGCGTTCAGCACCAGGTTCAGGAAGAGTTGCTCCATCTGGAAGTGATCGGCGAGCACGACCGGCTCCGCCGGCTCCAGTTCGAACACCACCTCGACCCGGTTCTTGCGCAGCTGGTACTGGGCCAGCTCGACGACGTGGCGCAGGCTGTGGTTGAGCGAGGTTGGTTCCGGGCGGGCCGACGTCGGACGTGAAAAGTCGAGGAGGTTCGACACCGTGTGCTCGATGCGCTTGATGCCGTCGTAGACCAGCGCGAGGTAGCGCTGGCGCGTCTCGGCGTCGTCGGGGTTGGCGCGGATCGTCTCGAGGCAGGTGAGGATGCCGGCCAGCGGGTTGTTCACCTCGTGGGCGACGCCGGCGGCGAGTGTTCCCACCGCGGCCATCTTCTCCGTGTGGGCGAGCTGGGCCGCGCGCAGCTTCTCCCGTTCCCGCGCCCGCTCCAGCTCGTCCATCATCCGGTTGAAGGCGTCGGCCAGCTCGCCCACCTCGTCGCCGCGCCGCACCTGGGCGCGGGCCGCGAGGTCGCCGGTGCCCGCCTCCATCATGGTGTTGTGCAAGCCGAGGATGGGGCGGATGAGCGTTTCCACGTAGATCGCCGTCAGGATGGAGTTGCCGAACATCAGGATCAGCGCGATCAGGGCGACGCGCCTGGCGATGGTGCGCACCACCTCGTCGATCTTGGCGAGCGAGAACCCGATCGCGAGCGAGCCCCAGAAACGGGTCGAGATGTTGAGCGGCGTGCGGATCTCCAGGATCCGCTCCCCCCACGACGAGGTGCGCAGATCCACCTGCGAAGGCTTGCCGATCGCGGTGCGGTCGAGCGCGCGGCCGAAGCGGTGCCCGAGGAGGTTCCACCTGTTCGAGTGGGTGACGGTCCCCTTGCTGTCGGCGATGACGACATAGCGGACCAGGTCGCGGTTGTGCTCGATGACGCCGCTGACGTAGTTCTCGATCAGCCCTTCCTCGACGACGAGTCCGAGGTCCTCGTACATCAGCACGTCGGTGATCGGGACGGAGAGCGCCTCGGTGATCGAAAGCCCGCGGCCGACGATCTCGTCGTAGCGGCTCTGGCGCTCGTGCACCGCGGCGAGCACGATGACCAGGCCCATCGTCACCACGATAAGGGTGTTGGAGTAGAGGAAGAACTTGGTGCGGAGGCCGAGACGCAGCATGCTCACTTTCTCCCGGGGCCGCATTCCAGCTCGTTCTCCCGGAGCGTGAGCGCGCTGGGACCGAACACGCGCACCGCGAGCAACCTGACCGGCGCGTAATCCGCGTCGGTGGCGGGCACGAACCCTCCGGCAAGCTCCTCGTCCCAGCTTCTGATCGCCGCCGCCACCGCGGGGTCCACACGGGGCCGGGTCACCAGGGCGCGCAGCAGCTCCTCGCGCAACTCCGGCGGGCTCTTCGGCCCCACCACGAAGGGGAAGTTCGGGATTCCGTCGGAGGTCGCCAGGACCCGGAGCTCCCGGTGGGTGAACTTCTCCCCGACGATGTCGCGGATGCCGCACGCGTCGACCTCGCCGAGCAGGACGGCGCGCGCCGCCCGCTCGTGATGGAAGTAGTACCGGCATGCGAAGTCGACGCCGGGGTGGAGGCCGGCGTCCTCGAGCATCGCGCGCGGCATCACGTGCGACGAGGTGGACATCGACGATCCGAAGCCGAAACGCTTGCCGGCCAGCTCCTTCAGGCTCGAAATCGTGCTGTCCTTGCGCACCATGATCACGCTGCGGTAGGTAGGCTTTCCGTCCGTGTTGAGCTTCACCACCGGCAGCGCGCCGCACGCCGCGTGGGCCCGCGCGTAGCTGTACGGCCCCAGGTACGCGACCGCGAGCCTGCCGGCGCACAGGTCCTCCACGGTGCGCTCGTACGAGGCGCCGATCACCAGCTCCCACGGGCGGCCGGTGGCGCTGGAGAGATAGTCCACGAGCGGCTGGTACTTGAGGTACATCAGCCGGGGGTTGTAGAAGCTCACGACGCCGAAGCGGAGCGCCGGCCGGGCCGCGCTCGGCGGCTCGACCGCGAAAGCCGCGTGCGCCACGAGCAGCGACGCGCTAGCGAGTGCGAGGAGCTTCACGTCTTCCCTCCATGGCGGCGACGAGCGCGGTCCAGGTGCCGTCGGCGCCCGCCTCGACGACCCGGCGCCACCCCGCCGCCCGCGCCCGGGCCGCCGTCTCGGCGCCCAGACACCACGC
>PKYI01000183.1 GCA_003133645.1 Acidobacteriota bacterium
GTCGGCCGCCGGGGCGGCGTGCGGCCGCAGGACCTGGTCGGCGCCATCACCGGCGAGGCCAACGTCGCCGGCAGCGTGGTGGGGGCGATCGACATCAGCGACGAGTCGTCGATCGTCGAGGTGGCCGCGGAGGTGGCGGAGCTGGTCGTGCGCCGCCTGCGCGGCGCCCGCATCAAGGGCACGAGGGTCTCGGTCCGCCAGGCGTGAGCCGCCTGGCGGCCGCGAGGGCCGCCCGGCGTTGTGGCGCGCAACCGGCGGGAAGGNNTGGCGTAGGATGAGCGCGCCCGCCATGCGCGACGCCCTCTCGCTCCGGATCGCGGTCCTTGCCCTCACACTGGGGGCGGTCGCCGCCGTCGCACCGGGCCAGGAGCCGAAACCCGCCGAGCTGACCGCGCAGGGGTTCGCCGGCACCCCGGATGGGGTGCAGTTCACGTATCCGTGGCGCTTCCGTCCCGGCGACGACCCTGCCTGGGCCGAGCCCGCGTTCGACGACACGACGTGGGAGACCGTCGAGCCGCTCATGCCTCCCGGCAAGCTGCCGCGTGGCGGCTGGCCTGGGGTCGGCTGGTTCCGCCGCCACCTCCGCGTCGAGCCGGCGCTATGGGGCGTGCCGCTGGCCGTCCGCATCGAGGCAGCGGGGACGGCGGACATCTACCTGGACGGGAAGCTGGTCCACCGCGCCGGCCCGCCGGCCACGGGGGCTGCGCCCGAAGTCCCGCCGGTGCGGGAGGGTCCGTGGCCGATCGTTTTCTCCGCCCGCCCGGACCACGTCCTCGCGGTGCGATATTCGTGTGCCGCGTCCGGAACGAGCGGGGCGGGGATCGGTTTCACCCTCTCGATCCACGAGTCGGATGCGGTGGCGGCCGCCAGGGCCGCGGTCGCGCGGCGCACCAGCACGTTGCTCGGTGCGTTGGCCACCGTGCTGGTGTTCGTCGCGCTGCTGCACGGGGCGCTCTACTTGTTCTACCGGAAGATGCCGGAGAACCTCTTCTACGCCCTATTCATGGCCGCGTTCGCGATGCTCGTGTTCCGCGACTACGGGAACTGGCACTTACCGCGGGCGCCATGGGAGGAGATGCTGAACCGCTGGATGTCCCCGGCCCCGATCCTCATCATCCTGCTCGGCCAGCTCACCTACTACGCGGTGCGGACGAGGCCGTTTCCGAAGAGCTGGAAGCTCGTTGCGGCGGCGGGTGTGGTGCTGATGCCGGCGATTTTCTTTAGCCCCGAGCCGTACTCGACGCTCATCTGGAGCGGGTATTTCGCCGCCATGCTGGTGGACGTCGTCCGGATCGAGCGGAGCCGCAGGACCGTAGCGAGGGAGGGGGTCGCGATCATCCTCGTCGGCATGGGGGTCCTGGCCGCGTGCATCGTGCTCCAGGTCCTGGTCAACTTTCGCGTCGTCCCGGCGGTTGCCGGGTTCAACAACGAGGTCTACATCTTCGGGGTGCTCGCGAGCGTCCTGACCATGTCGTTGTTCCTCGCGCGCACGTTCGCGCGCACGAGTCTGCACCTGGAGAAGCGCCTGGCCGAGGTGGAGTCGCTCACGGCCCAGGTCCTCGAGCAGGAGCGCGCAGCGCACGGCCACGAGCTGCGGCAGCGTTTGCTCGAGGCCGAAAACGCTCGCAAGTCCGGAGAGCTGGAGGCGGGACGGGCCCTGCAACTCTCGATGCTGCCTCCGGTGCTGCCCGAGGTCCAGGGGCTGGAGCTCGCGGTCGCGATGAGCACCGCCACCGAGGTGGGCGGCGATTACTACGACTTCCGCCCGGGGCCGGGCGGAAGCCTGGTCGTCGCCGTGGGCGACGCAACCGGCCACGGCGTGGCGGCGGGAATCCTGGTCACCGCCGTCAAGGCGCTGTTCGCGACGCTTGGCGGCAAGACGGGTCTCGCGCCGATGCTTGCCGAGTGCGACCGCGTCCTGCGGGGCATGAACCTCAAGCACCTCCACATGTGCCTGAGCGTTGCAAGGATCGGGGCGCGCTCGGTCACGGTGTGCTCGGCGGCGATGCCGCCGCTGCTCGTCTGGCGCGCTGGGTCGGGAACTGTGGACGAAGTCGGGGCCGGTGGGTTACCGCTTGGGGGCGGGCTGTCACCGGCGTACGAGGAGAGGAGCGCGACGCTCGGTCCCGGCGACACGCTCCTGTTCGCGACCGACGGCTTCCCGGAATTGCTCGATCCCGAGGGCAAGCCGTTCGGTTTCGACGGCGCCGCCGAGGCGCTGCGAGTCGCAGGCGGGGCGCCGGCGCGCGAGATCGTCGAGCGCCTTATGGCCGCGGCCGCAAACTGGCGCCGCGGGCGCGAGCAGGCCGACGACATCACCTTTGTCGTCGTTCGGGTCAAGGGCTAGGCTCGCACCGCCCCAATGGCCGGGGGCCGCCCGCTCAGATGGTGAACGGGATCGCCACCTGGCTCTTGGGCAGGTTGATCAGCAGTTCGTAGTTCCCCTTCTGGATGCCGTCCGGCAGCTGGAAGAAGAGGCGGCCAAAGGCGTTGTGCCGCTGGTCCAGCCACACCGACGGCCACGCCAGCCCGTGCCCGCGCTCGGCGAAGTAGCCGATGCGCCGGTAGCGGTGCGGGATGAGGTAGTTAAGCGGTTCCCTGCTCACGTTGGCCCGCGCGATCATGGCCGCGAGCTGGGGGTAGTCCTTACCGAAATCCTGCTGCGTCGCGAGCGGGACGACCGCCCCGTCCGGCGTGCGCAGGGCGATCGCGGTCCGCGGGACCTCGATCGTTTCGGCGGCCGCGGTCATCGCCGTGTCGAGCAGAAGCCAGCGTCCCGTGGGGTTCAGCTTGGCAAAGCGGTAGGAGAGCGCGACGTCCACCTGCGGCCCCTTGTAGACGATCGCGGTCGCACCGACCTGTCTGAGTTCCGGGGCCCCAGCCGTCCTGGCCCAGACCGCCGCATCGCACAGCAGGCTCAACCCCGCCACGGCTCCCAGGACGGAGTAGCCGAGAAGGTTCCTGGCCATCTGCCCTCCCCGCCGGACTCTCGCCATCCGAGTCCGGCTTCAGGCGGTGCCGTTGCACCGCCTCGATGTTCTGGTAAGCATGAACGGTGCCAGGTCCGAAACATCTGGATAAGGCGAGCGGAAGTGGTGCCGTCAGGTCTGGCCGGCCACCGCTGGTGACAACGCCGCGTCCGGTTGTCCGCGCCCGATGACACTCCGTCTTCGCGGGACGACGGGGGCGACGCCCAGCGGGGGCGAAGGTCGCGGTGCAGGCGGCGCCAGGTTCGTTCGGGGTCGGCCCCGGCGACCAGGGGCCGTTCTGGGACCGCCAGCGCCAGTGGAACGACGACCTCGCGCCGGCGCCCTGGTTCGACGCGGTCACCGTTCACCTCTATTCGCGCCTCGAGGAGGTCACCGGCGACCCGAACGCGAACCACGAGCCGGTGACGGAGGCCACCGCCCAGCGCAACTTCGCGGCCCTGATGGCGCGACACGACGACGGCACCGATCGGGTGCTCGCCGACCTCGAGGCCCGGGTGCCCGGGAAGGAGATCTGGATCACCGAGTGGAACCCGCGCGGCGGCCAGGTCTGGGTCCAGGGACAGACGGCGGCGCTCGCGTGGTTCTGCGACGCTGCCAACCGCGGCGCCACGTTCCAGCGCCTGCTGGAACCCTCCGCTCCCCGTATCCCGGGTGGTGGCTCGCAGCTGGAGACCTACGCGGCCGTCGAGGGTGCCGTGTTCCGCCGGCAGGACCGGGTGGTCGTGTTGTTGCAGAACGCGGCCGCCGACTCCCGCGAGTGCGACCTGACGACGGTGGCCGCGGGGCCGCTGCCGTCGCGGGTCGAGACGCTCGCCGCGCCGGACCTCGCCGACGGCAGCGAGAACGCCACCACGGTGAACTCGGTGGCGCCGTCCCTCGTCGTGACGCTGCCGCCGTACTCCGTGACGCGGGTGGTCTGGGAGACAACGGCCCGGACGCCGCGAAAGCACCTCCACCGGGCCGCGAACTGAGCCGCGGGCGCGCTCCCGAGTCGGCGCGCCTCAGGTTTGCGGCCGCCAGTCAGGTCGAGTCACGGCCTCTCTTGACCGCCGAGGCCCTGCTACGCTTGAGTGGATGCGAGTCGGAGACCTGCGCACCCCGGCGGCGCTCATCGACCTCGACGCACTGGAGCGCAACGTCGCGCGGATGGGGGCGACGGCGGCGCACCTCGGGGTGCGCCTGCGGCCGCACGTGAAGACGCACAAGACGCTGGAGGGCGCGCGCATCCAGGTGCGCGGCCAGTTCGGCGGGATCACGGTGTCGACCCTCGCGGAGGCGGTGTTCTTCGCGGCCGGCGGTTTTTCCGACATCACGTACGCCGTGCCGGTGGCGCCCGCGAAGCTGGCCGAGGCGGCCGACCTGGCGGGCCGGCTCGACCGCTTCAACCTACTGGTGGATCATTCGGATGCCGCCGCCGCGGTCGAAGCGTGCGCCCGCGAGCGCGGCGTGGTCCTGTCGGTGTTTCTCAAGGTGGACTGCGGCTACCACCGCGCCGGGGTCGACCCGGAGCACGCGGAGAGCGCTGCGCTCGCAGCGCGTTTGGCCGCCTCGCCGCACCTCGACTTTCGCGGCATTCTCACCCACGCCGGCCAGTCGTACCACTGCCGCACGGCGGACGAGATCCGCGCGGTCGCGGCGCACGAGCGCGACGTGATGGCGGCGTTCGCCGGCCGGCTTCGCGCGGCCGGCGTGCGCGTGGATGAAGTGAGCGTCGGTTCGACTCCGACGCTCGCCGTTGCCGCCGACCTGACCGGCATCACCGAGGTGCGCCCCGGCAACTACGCATTCTTCGATGCGACGCAGGCGGCGATCGGGAGTTGCGCGCTCGCGGACGTGGCGTTCTCCGTGCTCCTCACCGTGATCGGGCGCTACCCCGAGCGGCGGGAGTTGCTGCTGGACGGCGGCGCGCTCGCGCTCTCCAAGGACCCAGGGCCGGTGCACGTGGACCCCGCCTGCGGGTACGGCATCGTGTGCGCCGCCGGTGGCGAGCCGCTGCCGGGTTGGCGCGTCGTGTCGTTGTCCCAGGAGCACGGTCTCGCGCGCTCGGCGCAGCCGCTGCCGACGGGTTCGTTCCCGATCGGGTCGCTGCTGCGGATCGTGCCCAACCACTCCTGCCTCGCCGCGGCGCTCTTCGAGCGCTACGCGGTGGTGCGCGGCGACCTGGTGGTCGATGAGTGGTGCCCGGCGCGAGGTTGGTGAGAGAGCCCGTCGTCGCGCCGACCGGCCCGCGCTTTGTCATCCACTGCGTGGAGTTTTTCTTGCCGGTCCCGCGGGTGGCCCAGGCTTTCTCTCCACTGCGTGAGGCCTTTTCTTTTGCCCCGCGGGCTACGGCCG
>PKYI01000191.1 GCA_003133645.1 Acidobacteriota bacterium
GCTACGAGCCGGAGTTCGCGGCGGGCGCCGCGAACTCCGGCTCGTAGCGGGTGATCTGGCGCGCGAGGTCCGGCGGCAGCCACGGCAGCGCGCGGCGCCCGACCTCCCGGTCGAGGGCGGCCGGGTGAGCGAAGCAGACGGCGGCGACGGCGGGGACGAGGACCGCAAACACGCGAGGAGTGTACGGGGCGCCGTGCCATTTGGCCAGCGGTGCTAGGCTTTGGGCCTGCGGAAGCGCCATGGCCACAGTGCTCGCAACCGTTGCAGTCGGGCGCGGTGAGATCTCGGTCGTCCTCGGCGACCTCACCGAGGAGCGCGTGGACGCGATCGTCAACCCAGCCAACACCGCGCTGTCCCACGGCGGTGGCGTCGCCGGGGCGATCGTCCGCCGGGGAGGACGCGAGATCCAGGCGGAGTCGGACGCGTTGGCTCCGGTCCCGGTCGGGGGCGCGGTCGCCACCGGCGCCGGGCGGCTTCCCTGCCGCTACGTGATCCACGCCGTCGGGCCGGTGTGGGGCGAGGGGAACGAGGAGGCGAAGTTGCGCCGGGCGGTCGGGAGCGCGCTGGCGCGGGCCGAGGAGATGGCCCTCGCCTCGGTTGCGATGCCGGGGATCTCGACCGGGATCTTCGGGTACCCGAAAGGCCCGGGTTGCCGGGTCATCGCCGAGGAGGCCGCCCGGCATCTCGGCGGCCCCAGGGGCACGGTCGTCGAGGTCCGCCTGGTGAGCATCGACGAGGAGACCGCGTCGCACTTCCTCGCCGCGGTGCGGCGCCCGTGGTAGAATCGCCGGCGCGCCCGTTTCGGGCGCTATTTCACGTGGGGGGTATCGATGGCAGACCTCGTACAGCTGTGGAACGCCCCGGACGAACCGCTGGACTGCCTCTATCTCGTGACCCACGAAGGCGGGGGCCCCCTCGACGGCATCGTCCTCCCCGGCGCCGACCGCAAAGCCATCGGGCACACGACCGCGGAACTCGGCGTGCGCGGCCTCGAGGGCGAGGTCCTGGTCACCGCCAGCCCGAGCCGCAACTTCCGCCGGATCGCGTGCTTCGGCATCGGCAAGGCCGAGGAGTTCACCGTCCACTCGCTGCGCAAGCTCCTGCGGCGCGTGCTCGAACAGGCGGGGCACAACCGCGAGTACCAGATCGCGGTCGCGCTGCCGGTTGCGGCCCGCGATGTCGCCCCGGATCAGGCCCGCGCCGTCGCGCTCGGTGAGCTGGCCCTTGCGGACTACCGCTTCGACCGCTTCCGGTCGCGGCCCGACGAGGCGACCAAGGTGGATGCCGTGCACGTGGTGCCGCTCGTGGGCGAGGACGAGACCGGGCTCGGCGCGCTCGTGGAGCGAGCCAGGCGCCTGGACGCGCTGGTCAGGCTCGCGCGCGACCTCGGCAACCGGCCGGGGAACGACCTCACGCCGGAGGCGTTCGCGACCGAGGTGAGCGCGATGTTCGCCGGCTCGGCTGTGCGCGTCACCGTGATGGGCGCGAAGGAGTTGGAGAAGGAGGGGCTGCGCGGGATCCTTGCCGTCGGCCGGGGGTCCGTCCAGGAGCCCAGGATGGTTCGGCTCGAGTACCGCGCCAAGAAGCCGCGTGCCGCGCTCGTCCTGGTCGGCAAGGGGGTCACGTTCGACGCCGGCGGCATCTCGCTCAAGCCCGCCGCGGAGATGGCGGAGATGAAGCACGACATGGCCGGGGCGGCGGCGGTCGTCGCGGCGATGCGGGCGGTGGCCGAGAAGCTGCCGCCGCTCAAGGTCGTGGGCCTCCTGCCGCTGGTGGAAAACCTGCCGTCCGGGAGCGCGCTCAAGCCGGGCGACATCGTGACGATGGTCAACGGGACCACGGTCGAGGTGGATAACACCGACGCCGAGGGGCGGTTGCTCCTCGCCGACGCCATGGCGTACGCGGCGCGGTTCCACCCCGAGATTGTCGTCGACCTGGCCACCCTGACCGGCGCGTGCAAGGTCGCCCTCGGATCGGAACTCGCCGGCATGTTCGCCAACAACGACCTTCTGGCGCAGCAACTCGAGCGCCTCGGCCACTCCACCGGCGACCGGGTGTGGCGCCTGCCGCTCCTGCCGGAGTACCGCCACCTCCTGCGCAGCGAGTGGGCCGACATCAAGAACAGTGCCGGGCGCTGGGGGTCGCTGCCGGCCTCGGCGGCGTTCCTCGCCCGTTTCGTCCCCGAGAAGGCGCGGTGGGCGCACCTCGACATCGCCGGGGTGGCGTATGTGTCCCGCAGCCACAACGGCCTGCCGCCGGGAGCGACCGGCTTCGGCGTCCGCCTGCTGATGGCGTTGCTCGACGAGCTGGCCGAGAAGCCATGACCTCGTACTGGGTGCGTCCGGCCCGGCCGGCGGACCGCAAGGCGGTCACTGAGCTGGCGCGGCGTGTGCGGCGGGAGTTCCACCTCGCCGTGCGCGGCGCCGAGGTGCCCGGCGGGCGAGAGTCGGTCGACCTGATGTGGGTCGTCGAGGCGGGACGGGGCCAGATCGTGGGCTGCTGCGGGGTGCGTGAGGGCACCAACGGCATCTGGGAGCTGCACTCGCTCTACCTCGCGCCCGACTGGCGCGGGTTCGGCCTCGGCCGCTCGCTCGTCGAACAGGCGATGCGCAGCGCGCAGGGCGCGGGGGCACTGGCGCTCTCGTGCTCAGTGCCGGCGGAATACGCCGAGGCCACGGCACTCCTGCGCGGCCTGGGCTTTGCCGAGCAGGCGGGTGACGGCACCCACCTCGGGTTCACCCGCGCGCTTGGCCAGGTGAGCTAGGGCCGAGCCGTGTGCGTCCTCCTCACCCTCGTGCGCGGCTCCGCGGCGGGGGAACTCTGGGTCGCCGCCAACCGGGACGAGCGCCTGGACCGCCCGTGGGAGCCGCCGAGGGTTCTGCGGCCCGACCCGCCGGTGTTCGGCGGCCGCGATGTGGTCGGCGGCGGGAGTTGGCTCGCGGTCAACCTCGAGGCGGGGTTCGTGGTCGCGGTCACCAACGCGCGCCGCGGCGCCCTGCCCCGCGAGCGCTCCCGCGGCGCCCTCGTCGTGGAC
The DNA here is from genome assembly GCA_003133645.1 of Acidobacteriota bacterium. GTDB lineage: Bacteria > Acidobacteriota > Thermoanaerobaculia > Thermoanaerobaculales > Thermoanaerobaculaceae > RBG-13-68-16. The sequence goes on from PKYI01000191.1 coordinate 3,035, forward strand.
CTTGCCGCCGAGCGCACGCTCCCCGAGGCGCTGGCGTTGCTCTCGGAGCTGGACCTGGCGCGCTACGGACTTTTCAACCTCTTCCTCGGCGACAACCGCGAGCGGTGGCTCGCGACGAACCACCCGTTCTCGCGGGTCGAGCGCGTCCAGGCGCCGGTGGCGGCGATCGGCAACGACCCCCTCGACGCGCCGGGCGACCGGGTGATGCGCGCGTCGGAGCGGGCGATGTCGATGAGGGAACTTCCCGCGGATGCCCTCCGGGCCGACCTGGAGCGCCTGCTCGGCGACCACGAGGGCGAGGACTCGCTCTGCCGCCACGGCGAGACCTACGGCACGGTGTGCTCGACGGTGGTCGGACTGGCCGGCTCCGAGGTCGCGACCTACCGCTTTGCGGCCGGGCCGCCGTGCGTCACCGCATTCGCCCACGTGGCGGTGCCGCGGCACCGGCCCCGCGTGAGGCGGTAGCCTCGCGGCGACCGGGAATCCCGGTCCGCCGGGGAACCGGTAGAATTCACATATGGCACGATCGGCGTGGTGGTTCTGGCCCGGCGTCGCACTCGTCGCAGCCAGCATGGCGCTCGCGGCGGCGCGCGTCGCCCCGGCCGCGCAGAACCTCACGCCGCTGTGCTGGACCGGTTTCATCGTGGCGGTGGACGGACTCCTGGCGAGGCGCGGCCGCTCGTGGCTGCGCAACGCGCCGCTCGAGCTCGCGCTCATGGCTGCGGTTTCCGTCCCGTCGTGGCTGCTGTTCGAGCTCTACGACCGGCCCAGGTTCTGGACCGGAGCCGGGCCCGAGCTGTGGTGGCACTACTCGGGGTTGCCGCCGTGGCCGTGGCGCGGCCTGGGCTACGCCTGGTCGTTCGCCACCATCACGCCGGCGATCATGCTGCTCGCCGAACTCCTCGAACCGACGGCGGTCCGGCTCGCCGGCCGCGGCGCGGGCGGCAAGGTCCCCGGCGAGCTCGCGGCCGGGATGGCGTGCGTCGGCGCCATCCTCGCGGCGATCCCGCTGCTGTGGCCGTCGGTCTTCTTTGCAGCCGACGTGTGGCTGGCCTGGCCGCTGCTGCTCGACCCGGTGAACCGCTTCATGGGCCGGCCGTCGCTGATTGGCGACCTCGAGCAGGGCCGGCGCTCCCGGCCGGCGGCGCTGCTCGCGTCAGGACTCGCATGCGGCCTGCTGTGGGAGAGCTGGAACATGCTGGCGTCGGCACGCTGGCGGTACACCGTGCCGTTTCTCGGTTCGATGAAGCTATACGAGATGCCTGTGTTCGGGTTCCTCGGCTTCGCCCCGTTCGCGCTGGCGGCGTTCGCCCTGTACCAGTTCCTGCGCGGCCTGCTGCCGGGCAAGGCGCCGGCGGCGTAGCCCGACGCCCTATCTCACGTCAACCGGCGACCGTAGCGAGAAGGCGTGCGAGCGCGGCAGGTTCCTCGACCGGGATGCGGCAGGCGCCGCCCTCGCAAAGGTACGCGCGCGCCCGGCCGGCGGGGACGGTTTCCCGGCCCGAGAACAGGGGCACAGCACGCAGGGACTCTTCCCGGAGCGGGAGCGGCCCCGAGGGCGCCAGGACGCAGCGCGCGGGCTTGCGGCGCCAGGCGGTGGCGAGCAGCTCGCGCGTCGAGACCCAGCGAGGGTCGCCGACCACCACGAGGGTCATTCCCGGCAGCGCGGCGGCCTCGCCCGCCTGCACGAGCGTTAGGCACGCCGCCGGGACCCGTGTCACGAGCCCCGCCTCGGCCGCGACGGCGCGCTCGCCGGCCGCCCGGAAGCGTTCATCCCCGGTCAGCGCCGCGAGGCGGAGCAAGGTGCCGGCGAGGACGCCGGCCGCCGAGGGGGCGGCCGCGTCGGAAGGGGTTCGCGGGCGCAGGAGCAGATCCGGCCCGTCGTCCGGGGTGTCGCAGAACGCCCCCGACCGCGTCTGGTAGTGCGGCAACCGCCGCTCGACGAGCGCCGTGGCGGCCGTCAGCCACGCCACCTCACCGTCCGCCTCGAAGAGTTGGGCGAACGCCGCCGCGACCCAGGCCACGTCCTCGAGCGTCTCGACGCCCGAAACCGCGCCGTCGCGCCACGAGCGCTCCAGGCGCCCGTCGGGGCCGGTGCGGGCGAGAAGGAAATGGCCCGCCGCCCTGGCGGCCTCGAGGTAGCGAGGTTCGGGGAGGGCCGCCCCGAGGTAGGCGAGCGACCACGCCGCCATCCCGTTCCAGCCGGCGAGGCGCTTGTCGTCGGTGGCCGGTGGCACCCGCAGCCGCCGCGCCGCGAGCAAGCCCTCGCGCGCCGAGGCAAGCCGGCCGGCCGCAAAGGCGGGCGTGAGCTGCAACTCGGCGGAGACCTCCGCCAGCGGCCGGGCGGGCCGCAGCACGCGGGCATCCCCCTCGAGGTTGCTCGTGGCGCCAAGCCCGCACAGCGCAATCGCCAGCTCGGCCTCGCCGGGGGGGAGGGCCTCGCGCACCTGCGCCACTGTCCAGGTGAAGTAGCGCCCTTCGTGCCCCTCGCTGTCGGCGTCGGTGGAGGAGAAGAACGCCCCCTCCGGCCCGCGCATCTCGCCCAGCATGTAGTCGGCGGTCGAGCGCGCCACCGCCACCCATTCGGGGCGGTCGAGGGCGAGGCCGGCCTCGGCGTACGCCCGCGCGAGCAGCGCGTTGTCGTAGAGCATCTTCTCGAAGTGGGG
>PKYI01000144.1 GCA_003133645.1 Acidobacteriota bacterium
CCAACCCAGATGCGACAGGAGCGAGCGGCAATGTCGCCGCGACTGGCGCCGCGCCCGTTTCCGCCGCAGTCGCCGGGGCCGCGGCAGGCGGGACGGGGAGCAGCGCCCCGGCGCCGGCTGGGGAGCCGGCGGTGGGGAGCGGTCCGGCGAGCGCCCGGATCGCCTCCGACCGCCCGCGCGCGCCGTCCGGTCGGGACGCGCTGGCCGGGGCTGTTGGCGCGGCGCCGCATGCGCCCCGGGCCCGTTCTGCGCGCGAGGTGCCCGAGCGGGTCGTCGTGGCCGGCCGGGTGGCGGTCGCGGTCGTCGGCGACCAGCCGCTGGCCGGCGTCGTCGCCAGCCTCGTTCAGTCGGACCTCTCGTCGGCCGGACTGCAACCGGTGGACGCCGCGTCGCTGCCGGGGGCGGAGGAACTCCTGCGTGGGCAGGGGGGTGTCGGCTCGGGCGAGCTCGTCCGCGCCGTCGGCGCGAGCGACGCGGCCTCGCTCGTGGTGGTCCGGATCGAGCCCGCCGGCGAGCGCGCCCTCTCGTACATGGGCCGGCGTGATGTTGCGTATTCCTCCCGCGTAACCTTCACCTGTTTCGACCTGGCCACCGGCCGGCAGAAGGGGGCCTCATCGGGCGCGACGGTCGAGTACACGTCGCTCAGCGTCGAGCGCGCCGCCGAAAAAGCGCTGGCGTCCGCGATCGGCGAGGTGGTGCGGCAGGCGCACTGAGGGTCGGCCCGCGCCGGCAGCGCACCACCCGGCGGTGTACACTGGCACTAGATTTGCTTGGGCGAGCCTCGGCTCGCCCGTTCGGGAGGGGCGGCATGAAACGGGTGATCTTTGCCCTCGTGGCGGCGTTCGTCGCGGGGTTTGTGTGCGGGCAGGAGACGCCTGCGTACGCGCCCGGCGAGAACCCTTTCCAGGGCGACTACGCGATCACGATCGGCCAGCCTGTCGTGTTGCGCGTCGATGTCCTGGGAGTCCGTCTCGACGACGTGACCGTGACGCCGATTGGCGAGTTCAAAAGCGGCGAGAAAGTCAAGTGCGAGGTGACGATCGCGGGCGCCAACACGGGCGCGAAGAAGGCCGAACTGACCGCGGTGCTGCTCCTCGAGGACGGCGATGACAAGGGCTTGGAGCGGGTTTCGCTCGACTCGTTCAAGGTCAAGTCGGGCAAGGAGTTCCGCGAGAGACAGAGGCTTTCGATCGAGGCGGCGACGCTGACCGGGGCGAAACGGGTGTACGTCTTCGTCCAGGTCTCGTTTTAGCCGAGGGCGCCGTCTACCACTCCTTGGTCCGGCCGAGGAAGCTGAGGAACTCGCCGCGCACCTTGCGGTCCTCGAAACAGCCGCGGATCGCCGAGGTGACGGTCAGGGCGCCCGGCTTCTTGACCCCACGCATCTCGACGCAGAGGTGGCGCGCCTCGATCACGACCATGGCGCCGAGCGGCTGCAGGTTGTTCCAGAGATAGTCGGCGGCCTGCTCCGTGAGGCGCTCTTGGATCTGCGGCCGCTTCGCGTAAAACTCGAGGATGCGGGGGAGCTTGGACAGGCCGACGATGCGCCGGTTCGGAATGTAGGCGATATGGGCGTGGCCGTAGAACGGCACGAGGTGGTGGGCGCACATCGAGTAGAACGGGATGTCCCGCTCCATGACCATCGAGCGGTAGTTCTCCTCATTTGGGAAGGTCGTGACCTCCGGTTCCGCCCCCTCCACGAGGCCGTGGAACATCTCGAGGTACATCTTCGCCACCCGTTCCGGTGTCCCCGTGAGGTTCGGGTCGGTGCGGTCGAGGTGCAGCAGGTCGAGGATCGCCCCGACGTGCTCCGCGATCTGCCCGATGCGCTCCTTCTCCTCCCCGTTGGGAATGAGGTTGGAGTCGCGGTCGGAGATCGAGGAGTCGCGCTGGGAACCCAGAACCAGGGTCTTGGTCATGCTTCCTCCCTGCCCCACTGACAAGGCCGGCGGGCGCCAGTGTATTCCAGAACGCAACTCGATGGGCTGCCCGTCGCGGGCGGCGTGTAGAATGCAAACCTGACGATGCGGAGGGCGGTTCCTGCAATGATGAAGGGGATCATTCTTGCCGGGGGGGCGGGCACGCGGCTGCACCCGATCACGCTCGCGGTATCGAAGCAGCTGGTGCCGGTCTACGACAAGCCGATGGTCTACTACCCGCTGTCGACGCTGATGCTCGCCGGCTTGCGGGAAATCCTCGTAATCACGACACCCCACGAGGCACCGTTGTTCCGCGCCTTGCTCGGCGACGGCAGCCAGTGGGGGATCCGCCTCTCGTTCGCCGAGCAACCCGTCCCCGGCGGGCTCGCCGAGGCGCTCCTGATCGGCGAGCAGTTCATCGGCGGCGGGGGCGTGTGCCTGATCCTCGGCGACAACATCTTCTACGCCCAGGGCCTCGCCAAGCAGTTGCAGGCCGCCGCGGCGCGCACGGCCGGCGCGACCGTGTTCGGCTACTGGGTGCGCGACCCCGAGCGCTACGGCGTCGTCGAGCTCGACCCCGACGGCCGGCCGCTGTCGCTCGAGGAGAAGCCGGCGCGCCCGCGCTCGCACTGGGCCGTGACGGGGCTGTACTTCTACGACGGCAGGGCGGTCGGCGTCGCCAAGTCCCTCGGCCGCTCGGCGCGCGGCGAGCTCGAGATCACCGACCTCAACCGCCGTTACCTGGAGTGGGGCGAGCTCACCGTCGAGCTGCTCGGGCGCGGCACCGCGTGGCTCGACACCGGGACGCACGAGTCGCTCCTGGCGGCTTCCAACTTCGTGCAGGTGGTGGAGCAGCGCCAGGGTTTGAAGATCGCCTGCCCCGAGGAGGTCGCCTGGCGCATGGGGTTCATCGACGACGAGCGGCTTCGCCGCAGCGCCGAACCGCTCGCGAAGTCCGGCTACGGCGAGTACCTGCTCGGGCTGCTCGCCGGGCGGTGACCGGCGCTTCGCGGGCCGAGGGCGATGACCGCGTGAACTTCTTTGGCTGCATGAATCCGAGGATAGTCGAATGACGAGAGTACTGGTCACTGGCGGGTGCGGCTTCATCGGGTCGAACTTCGTGCGCGCGGTGCTCGTCGAGCGCCCCGGCTGGGAAGTCGTGAACCTCGACAAGCTCACGTACGCGGGGCGCCTGGAGAACCTGGCTGACGTCGCGGGCGACCGGCGCTACCGCTTCGTCAAGGGCGACATCTGCGACCCCGAGGCGGTTGCCGAGGCGATGGCCGGCTGCACCATGGTGGTGAACTTTGCCGCCGAGACGCACGTGGACCGTTCGCTGCTCGGCGCGGCGCATTTCATCGACACCGACATGAAGGGCGTGCTCGTGCTCCTCGAGGAGCACGAGCACGC
>PKYI01000062.1 GCA_003133645.1 Acidobacteriota bacterium
GCCGGAGCGTGCGGGTCCCGAGCGGCCAGAGCGGCGGGTGGAAACGCCGGCCCTGAGCGAAGCGAAGGGAACGGCGAGGCTCCGCCCGCCGCTCTGGCCTGCTCGGTCGCATGCGCCGCCCGAGCGACTGGTTGCAGCCCGCGGGCAATAAGGAGAGGCCTCACGCAGTGAAAAGATCGCCCAGGGCACATCATCCGGGTGCGGCCCGAGGGGCGAGAGAGGACGGCCAGTCCCGTCGGGGGATCGAGGTCTCCGGGGCGGGCTACCTGGCGTTCCCGGCCGGTGGCGGCGGGACCGGGTCCGGAACGTGGTTCCGGATCGGGGGGATCGACTTCAAGTAGGCGAAGATCGCCTTGAGGTCCTCGTCGGTCATCTTGCCGACCCAGGTCCACGGCATCGGCGGAAGGATTTCCCGCCCCCCGCCGAAGTGGCGGCCCGTCCGCATCGCCTTGATGAAGTTCTCTTGCGAAAGCGCGCCGAGACCCGTCTCGGGATCCGGTGTGAGGTTGCTCGTGTAGCTGATCCCCCACGGTCCCGCCCAAGCCGTCATGCTCAGTGCGGCGACGGCCCCCCACGGGCCGGGCGGCAGCACCGGCGGCGGGGGCAGTTTCAAGCTCTCGGGATGCCCCGAGAGCATCCGGGTCATGTCGGGCTCCGGCCCAGTGTCTCCCAGCTTCCACGGTGTGTGGCAGTCGTTGCACCCCACCACCGTGACGAGGTATTTCCCGCGCTCGACCGGCGAGGCGGGCGCACCGGTTCCGGGCTGTTGGCAGGCGGCGGCGACGAGACAGACCGCAGCGAGGCTGGCAAGTGATGGCGTCCGTCTCATGACGATCCTCCTCCGAATGTCGATTTCGAATCCCAGTCTAAATATGCCTAGCGGCTTGTCAAGACCCCGCGCCGGGACGGCGCGCCGCGTGGTACGATCCGTCGGCGCCGGACCACCCGGCGCCACGCACGCCTCGCGAAGGGGTCTCGCCATGGACCTACCGTTCGACGTCAGCACGGTCGTCTACCTCGACAACGCCGCCACGACCTTTCCCAAACCGAAGGAGATCCTGGACCAGGCGCTCGCCGCCTATGCGAGTTTCGGCGTCAACCCCGGGCGGTCGGGGTACGACCTGTGCCTCGCGGCCGGCAACCTCGTCGCGCAGACCCGGCGGGAGCTGACGGCCTTCTTCGGCGGCAGCGACCCCAACCGGCTGGTGTTCGCCGCCAACGCGACCGATGCGCTCAACCTGCTGATCCAGGGGGTGCTCACCGAGGGCGACCACGCGGTCTCGACCACGATCGAGCACAACTCGGTGATCCGGCCGCTGAACCACATGGCGCGTGACCGCGGCGTCGAGGTGGATTTCGTGCCGGTCGAACGCGACGGTCGCGTCGACCCGCGGGCCGTGACGCGGCGGCTCCGGCCCAACACCCGCCTCGTGATCGTCAACCACGGTTCCAACGTGATCGGCACGATCCAGCCTGTGGTGGAGATCGGGGCGGAGTGCCGGAAGCGCGGGATCACGTTCGCAATCGACGCCTCCCAGACGGCCGGCATGGTGCCGATCGACATGCGCGCGACGGGCGTGGACGTCGTGGCGTTCACCGGGCACAAGTCGCTGCTGGCGCCGACCGGGATCGGCGGACTGTGCATCGGCGATGGGGTCGAGATCCGCCCCACGCGCTTCGGCGGCACCGGGGTCAACTCGGTGAACCCATACCACCTCGAGGAGTACCCATACCGCCTGGAGGCGGGGACCGGCAACGTCCTCGGTATCGCCGGCCTGCACTTCGGGCTCGCCTACATCGAAGCACGCGGCATGGAGGCGATCTACCGCCACGAGATGACACTGTTCGCCGCGCTGCAGGAGGGTCTCGCCGCGGCCGAGGGCGTGACGCTGCACGGCACCACGAGTCTCGAGCACCGCCTGCCCGTGCTGTCGTTCACCATCGCCGGGCGCGACCCTTCCGACGTCGGCACCCTGCTCGACGTGGAGTACGGCGTCGCCGCCCGCACCGGGTTGCAGTGCGCGCCTCTCATCCATCGCCAGATGGGCACCGGGGCGCGCGGCACCGTGCGTCTTTCTGTCGGTCCGATGAACACAACCGCCGACATCGGGGCCGCGGTCGAGGCGGTGTCGGAGATCGCCGCCGCGGCGCGTGCCGTCACGGCCTAGAACATGTCAACCGAGGCTGGTGCATACTGGTGCGTGGCTCGCCGCCACGGGTCTGGCGGGCCGCCGCCGGACTCCCGGGGAGTCCGCACCTGTGCCGCGATGCTGCGGCGAGACGAGCAAGACGTGGCGAGGTTGTTACAATGAGCGCAGCACGGAGGGCGTCGGCGAGTGGACGGCGTGGTGGAGGATCCCAAGGTCGGCGAGGCGCTGGCTGAACTGCACCTCTATCTTTCCGACGCGGTCGCGCCGCTGGTCGTCACCGACTCGATCACCATCTTGCTCGTCGTCCCACCGTCCCGGGTCGCCCAGGAGATCCTGTCGTGGACCACGAGCCAGCACCGACGCCTGGGCGGCAACGTGCCGGTCTCCGACTACCTCTACCACGCTCTCCGCAAGCTATACGTGATGGGTGAGTTGAACCTGGTGCCGAAGCAGGAGATGGGCGCCTACCTGGAGTCGCTGCAGGCCTACATGTTGGAGTTCTGCCCCGAGGAAGACAGGGACCTCCTGCGCGACAACTTGGCGCATCTCGGCGATGTGCGGGCCGATCTCGCCGCACCCGTCCTCGGCCTTCACCGCAGCCAGGATGGAGAATCGGCGCTGGCGATGGGCGACACTTCCTCCGGCGCCGCGAAGACCACGGTTCACGCGGAGCGCCGTTTTGCCCAGCTCGTGGAGCGTCTGGCGCGGTTGCAGATCCCGGCCGGAGTGGGGCCGGACCAGGGTGGCGCGCGCGGCGACGTCCTCTCCCAGTTGGTGAGCGTCGCGGCACGGAACTCGGCGGACTCGGAGGAGTTCCAACAGTACAAAGAGAGCCTGCGCGGCGCCGGAATGGGGTCGACGATGGAGGATGTCTTCCGGTCGCTCGGCCGCCGCCTGCCCGGCTGGGTGCTGCCCGCAGCGGCGGGAGGGGAGGCGACCGGAGCGACGGTCACGGGGACCGCGCAAGCGATGCAACGCATCGTCACCCTGGAACAGGACCCCCGGGAAGCCGCTCGCCGCTTCCAGGAGCTGGTGCAGGCGGCGATCGAGCAGCACAACGAGGGCTCGCTGGCGCGTGCCGTCACCATGCTCGACCTCGCGAGCCTCCTGCTCGCCGAGAAAAAGGTGGACCCGGCGTACGTCCAGACGTTTCGCGAGCAGGCCCACGAGAAACTCGACCCTCAGCGCCTGCGCGAGCTCGCCGAGGACCCCGGATCGCATTCCCTTCTCAGGCGGGTGCTCGGGTCATTCCCCGCCCTCGAGCCGGACGGCCTGCTGCGCGCGCTCCAGACAGAGGAGAGGCGCGACCACCGCCGTCTGCTGCTCGCGTTGCTCGAGGTCCACGGCGCCCCGGCGCGCGTCCTCGCCGCCGAGCGGCTCGCGTCCTCGATTACGAGCTTCGGCGACCGCGATGCGCACTACCAGAGGAACCTGCTGCACATCCTGCGCCGCATCCCGCGCCCGGACGACGTCGCCATCGACACCGAGCTGCAGACCGCGAGCCGACTGTCCACGCTCGGCCACCCCGCAATCCTGGCCAAGGAGGCGATCACCTACCTTGGCCAGTCCAGGGACGAACGGGCCGAGCGCGCCCTGATCGCCCGCGTCACGGAGTACGAGGGGGCGCTCACCAAGCCTGGCGCGGTGGGGTCCGACCCCGCGGAGCTGGTGGCGGTCCTCGACCGCGCGGTGTTCGCTCTGGCGCGGCTCGGGACGCCGGCGGCGGTCCGCGCCGTGGTCAATCACGGCCTCAAGCGGCTCCCGCAACTCGGGAGCACCACCGCGCGGCTCGCCGCGCTCGCCGGGGTGGATCTCTCGGGCGACGCCGAGGTGGTTGGACGCCTCGTCGAGGCGATCCGGGGCGAACTGCCGCACCGGATCTTCGGCTTTCTGCTCAAGAAGGACGACAACCTTCTGCTGCCGCTCATCGAGGCGGTCTCGTCCACGTCCTCGCCGGCGGTCAAGAACGTCCTCGCGGACATCGTGCAGCGCTTCCCCGGGGAGGGCTTCGCCCAGGCGGCCGCGAAGGTCCTGGCCGGCACCGACGTGTCCGGGCCGCAGGCGCCGTCGACGCCTTCGGCCCCATCGGCCAGCCTGTCCGGGGACCTCGACCTGTTTGGCTTGCCCACGCTGCTGCAGAACCTCTCGCAATCGGGGACCTCCGGGACCCTCACGATCAGCGATCCCGTGGGGGAGGAGATCGCCACCGTCGATCTCGAGGGAGGGAAGTTCCGCTCGTGCCGCGCGGGCCCCCTGCGCGACGAGGTTGCGCTGTTCCAGCTGATCGAGCGGCCGACGCCGGCGTCGTTCACCTTCCTGAGCCGCGCCGAGTCCGCCCCGCCGTCCGACCCCAAACTCCTGCGCGATCTCGTCCCCCTCTTCTTCGAGGGAACGCGCCGCTACGACGAGTTCCAGCAGGCGTGCGCCCTGATCCCGGACTACGCCTGCCTGCGGGCGACCGGGACCACGCCGACGCCCCCGCCGGAGGAGGACGACCAGGCCCTGATGCGCACGCTCTGGCAGCGGGCAGGTTCTGGCGCGCCCGCGCTCGAGTGCGAGGCAGGCCTGGCGATCGATTCGTACCGGGCGCGCCGCATCCTGGCGCACTGGGTCGAGGAGGGCTCTCTCGAGCCCAAGTAGGGTCGGGTTCGGCGGTACCCTTATCGATTGCGGCTCAACGCGGCGCGGCGGCACCGCCCGAGTTGGCGCGCTGGACGGCGAGCAGCGCCTTGAGCGCGGCGTGCCGGTAGAGGTCGGAGAGCGTCGGGTAGTTGTACGGCGTCTCGGCGATCTGATACGCGGTGGCGCCGGCGCGCAGGAACGCCTGTCCGATGTGGATCAGCTCGCTGGCGCCGTGGCCGATCATGTGCGCGCCCAGCAAGCGCATCGAGGGGGCCTCGAACAGCAGTTTCAGCATCCCCTCGGTGTCGCCGATGATCTGGCCGCGCGGGTTCATGTCGTAGTTGCCGCGCCCGACGACGTACGCAACGCCCCTCCCGGCGAGCGATTCCTCGGTCTCGCCGACGTAGCTGACCTCGGGGATCGCGTAGATCGCAAACGGCAACACCTCCGTCTTCTGGGTCAGCCCGGGGATCTTGAACGCGTGGCGCATCGCCTGGCGCCCCTGCTCCATCGAGGTGCTGGCGAGGGCGGGATAGCCGATCACGTCGCCGACGGCGTAGACGTGCGGCACTGCGGTCTGGTAGTGCTCGTTCACGGCGAGGAGCCCGTAGTCGTTGGGGACGAGGCCGAGCACCTCGAGGCCGATCCCCTTGGTGTTGCCATCGCGCCCGACGCAGTACAGCAGCACGTCGGCCTCGAGCGTCCCGGCGAGCCGGAGGGTGCAGCGCACGCGGTGCCGACCCCCGGCGATCCGCTCGATCGCTGTGTGCCTGTCATCGTGGAGGATCGTGATGCCGAGCCTGGCGATCTCGCGCTCGAGGATCGCGGCGATCTCGCGGTCGACGTACGGCAGGAGCCGATCGCGCGTGTCGACGAGCGTGACGCCGATGCCGAGGGCGGCGAAGATGCTGGCGAACTCGACGCCGATCACCCCGGCGCCGAGGACGATCATCGTCTTCGGCAGACGGGGGAGGGAGAGGATCGTGTTGCTGTCGACGACCGACTCGCCGTCGAACGGGACATCGGCTGGGCGGTTGGGGCTCGATCCGGTCGCGATGACGATGAAGTCGGCGCTCATCGAGAACAACACGCCGCCGTCCGGCCCGCACACCGCCACCGTGTGGGCGTCCACGAAGCGGGCGTGGCCGACGAACACCTCGATCCGGTAGCGGTCGAGCGACTCGTTGATCAGCTCGAGTTCGCGCTGGACGACGACCCGCTCGCGGTGCATGAAGTCGTGGACGGTAATCTCGTCCGGGATCTCGCAGTGGATCCCTTCGAGCTTGTCGCGTTCGATGGCGTGCACGAAGACGGCGCTCTCACGCAGCGTCTTCGACGGGATGGTGCCCCAGTTGACGCGGGTGCCGCCGAGGACGTGCTGGCGCTCGACGACCGCGACCTGTTTGCCCGCCCGCGCTGCCTGAATCGCGGCGCGCTCGCCGCCGGGCCCGCACCCGATCACGATCGCGTCAAAGTGCCGCATCCATCCCTCCCGCAAGGCCCGAGAAGGGGACCCTCCGCCCCGCGGACGCCAGGCGGCCCTTGAAGATCGTACCAGAGAAGGCGTCTCGGTTGGCACGGCCTCCGGCGGCCCCGGCGCAGGGCTCGGCCCTGCCGCCGCTACAATGCGGCGATGCGCCTGCGCCGGACGCTCGCCTGGGTCGCGGTCCTCTACTTTGCCGAGGGGCTGCCGTTCGGCATCGCGTACGACGTCTGGCCGGTGTACTTCCGGGTGCACGGCGTCTCGCTCAAGGATATCGGTCTCATGAGCCTGCTGTCGCTGCCCTGGACGTGGAAGATGCTGTGGGCGCCGCTCGTGGACCGCTGGGGGGCGCGGCAGCAGTGGATCACCGCGTGCCTGGCCGCGCTCGCCGTCGCGACGCTCCTCATCATCCCGCACGACGCTGCGCACCCCTCCGGGCTCCTATGGGCCGTGCTGGCGGTGTTCACGGCGGCGTCGGCGACGCAGGACATCGCGATCGACGCCTGGGCGGTGGACGTGTCCACGCCGGAGAGCAGCGGCGCGATCAACGGAGTGCGCGTGTCGGCGGCGCGCATCGCGTTGCTGGTGGGGGGAGGTGGCGTCCTGTTCCTCGCCGGGACGACGGGGTGGACCCCGCTCTGGATCGCCCTGGCGGCGCTCTTCCTCGTCCTCGCGGCCGCGGTCTGGGCGAGCCCGCGCGTGCGGCTCGACCCGACGGAGCGGCGCAACCCCGTCGTTCCGGTGCTGCGCTGGCTGTTGCGGTGGGAGATGGTGCCGGTGCTGCTCTTCGTGCTGTTGTTCAAGCTCGGCGACTCGTTGCTGGGACGCATGGTCAAGCCGTTCTGGGTGGACCGCGGGTACTCACTCAAGGAGATCGGCCTGATCTCCGTGACCCTCGGCGTGGCGTTCACCATCGCCGGCGCCCTGACCGGCGGGTGGTTCGTCAAGCGGTACGGGATCTTCCGCGCCCTGCTTTGGCTCGGGATCGCGCAGGCGGTGACCAACCTGGGGTACGCTGCGGTCGCCGAGCTCGCTCTGCCGCGCGAGAGCATCTACGCGGCATCGCTGCTCGAGTCGTTCACTCAAGGGCTCGGGACCTCGGCGTTCCTGTCGTTCCTGATGAACTTGTGCGAGAGGGAACACGCGGCGACGCAGTACGCGCTGCTGTCGGCGTTGTTCGCCCTCTCCCGCGACGTCGGGGGCGCGTTCTCCGGGATCGCCGTCGAGCGGTTCGGGTACGGCCCGTTCTTCGCGTTCACGGCGGTCGTCTCATTCCCGGCGCTGCTGCTGCTGCCGCTGGTGCGCTCGCGGATCCGCGAGCATGGGCACGCGCCCGCCGCGGCTTGACGGGCGGTTCGGGCGTAGAATTGCCCTCCGCGGATTATTCCCGAGGGTCAAAGGCGCAAGAGAGGAGTTCGCATGAACCGTCACACGGTAACCGTTCTCGCAACCGTCCTCGTAGCGGGGGCCGCGTGGGCCGCCGCGCCTGCGGTCAACCCGACCCCGACCCCGGTGCGGGACACCGCGGTCTACCAGCCGAAGCACGAGGACCCGGTCCTCAAGCAGATGGAGGACGACGACAAGCAGATGGCCAGGGAGCAGGAGGAGCAGACCGCCACGATCCGCGCGGCGCAGAAGACCAAGAAGGAAGCGGACGAAAAGGCGGCCAAGGTGCTGCGCTTCGACATGTCCGGGATCGCCAAACCCGCGAGCCCGGCGGTGTTCAAGCAGGCATGGCACTTCCCGCCGGTGGCCCAGTATCTGACCGGAACGTGCTGGAGCTTCTCGACGACCTCGTTCTACGAGTCCGAGGTCTACCGGCTGACCGGCCGGAGGGTCAAGCTCTCCGAGATCTGGACCGTGTACTGGGAGTACGTGGAGAAGATGCGGCGCTTCGTGCGCGAGCGCGGCGACTCCCTGATCGACGAGGGGTCGGAGTCGAACGCTCTCCCGCGCATCTGGAAGCAGTACGGGATCGTCCCCGAGGAGGCGTACCCCGGCGTGCTATCCAAGGACGGGCGCCACGACCACTCGCGGCTGATCGCGCAGCTCAAGGAGCTCTCGCAGTGGGTGAAGGCCAACGACATCTGGGACGAGGACCGGGTGCTCGCGCTGACGCGGGTCATCCTGGACCGCGAGCTGGGCACGCCGCCGGAGCGCTTCGCCTACCAGGGGCGGGAGTACACGCCGCAGCAGTTCCTCGCCCAGGTGGTGAAGCTCGACCTGGACGACTACGCGGAGTTCATGTCGACCCTGTCGCTACCGTTCTACACGCGGGGCGAGTACAAGGTCCCCGACAACTGGTGGCACGACGCCTCCTACTACAACGTGCCGCTCGACGAGTGGTACGCGGCGCTCAAGCACGCCGTCCAGCAGGGGTACACGGTGGCGATCGGCGGCGACGTCTCCGAGCCCGGATACAACGGCTTCGAGAACGCCGCGGTGGTGCCGACGTTCGACATCCCGCAGGCCTACATCGACCAGAGCGCGCGCGAGTTCCGCTTCGCCAACCACACGACCGAGGACGACCACGGCCTGCACCTGGTCGGGTGGACCACCGTGGACGGCCGCGACTGGTTCCTGATCAAAGACTCGGCGCGCTCCTCGCGGTGGGGGAAGTTCGAGGGGTATTACTTCTACCGCGACGACTACGTGCGCCTGAAGATGCTCACGTTCGTCGTGCACAAGGATGCGGTCAGGGAGCTGCTGGCGAAGTTCGCGCCGGCACAACCGAAACCATGAGGCCCCGGAAGGGGACACGGCTGCCGAGCGTTTTGGCATGAGCAGACCGCGCCGGTCCAACGCCCGCTCCAGCCGGCGGGCGATGTAGACATGGGCGGCGCGGCCGGGGGGAGATGACAACGTGCCCATATCCTTCTCTGGAGAGCGTTCGCGCGGGCGTGGCCGTCTGGTCTTAGCCATTGTCGTGCTCGCTGTCGTGGGGCTTGTTCTCGCAGGTGCGCTGCGCCGGGGGCCGGCGCCCGCGGTCGTGATCGCGAGCGACCACGAGGCGATCGGGCCCGCCACGACGATCACGGCCCACTTCTCGGAACCGTCGGGAGGCCTGGGCGCGATCAAGCTGGAACTCATCCAGGGCGAGCGCTCGGTGGTGCTCGCCGAGCGTCAGTTCGAGCGCAGCGGCCCCTTCTCCCCCCTGCGCGGTCGCTTCACCGCCCAGGCCGACCTCACCGGGACGGTGGGCCGCTCGGCCCAGGCGTGGTTGAAGGAAGGCGAGGCGGTGGTGCGGGCCACGGCGGACAGGATGGCCGGACCCCTGCGCTCGCACGCCCCGGTGATCGTCGAGAAGCGGATGGCCGTGCTGCTGCGGCCGCCCCGCTTGGAGCTGCTGTCGCGGCAGCACTACGTCCGCCAGGGCGGTTCCGGCGTCGTCGTGTTCCGCGTCGGCGACGGCGTGGTGCGCTCGGGCGTCGGGGCCGGGTCCACCGAGTCGCTGTCGTTCCCGGAGCCCGGAGGCGGGCCTGGCGAGAGGTTCGCCCTCTTCGCGATCCCCTGGGAACTCGACGACGTCGGCCAGGTGCGGCTGTTCGCCGAGGACGCCGCCGGCAACCGGAGCGAACTTCCGTTCGTGG
>PKYI01000066.1 GCA_003133645.1 Acidobacteriota bacterium
TAGAGCATCTTCTCGAAGTGGGGCACGAGCCACACCTCGTCGACCGAGTAGCGGTGGAACCCGCCGCCGAGCCAGTCGTACATCCCGCCGGCCGCCATCCCGTCGAGCGTGCCGGTGAGGGCATCGCGCGCCGCCGGGTCGCGGCGCGCCTTGTCGATCAAGAAGAAGAGCCGCGCCGGGGTCGGGAACTTCGGCGCCGCGCCGAAGCCGCCCCAGCGCCGATCGTACTGGGCCGCCAGCGTCCCGAGCGCTGCGGCGGCGGCTGCCGCGGCGTCGAGGGAGCCTGGGGCCGGCTCCTCGTCCTTCGCCAACTGGGCGGCGAGGGTTGCGGCCGCGCCGTCGAGTTCCTCGCGGCGGTTCAGCCAAGCGTCGGCAACGGCTGCGATGACCTCCCGGAACGACGGCGTCCCCCATTTGCGTTCGGAAGGGAAGTAGGTGCCCCCGAAGAAAGGCTTCAGTTCGGGGGTGAGGAACACCGAGAGCGGCCAGCCGCCCGAGCCGGTCATCGCCTGCACCGCGTTCATGTAGACGGCGTCCAGGTCCGGTCTTTCCTCGCGGTCCACCTTGACCGCGACGAAGTGCTCGGCGAGGAGCGCCGCGATCGCCGGGTCCTCGAACGACTCCCGTTCCATGACGTGGCACCAGTGGCACGCCGCGTACCCGATGGAGAGGAAGATCGGCTTGTCCTCATCGGTCGCTCTGGCCAGGGCTTCTTCCCCCCACGGGTACCACGCCACCGGGTTGTGGGCGTGCTGCCTGAGGTAGGGGCTCGGCTCGCCGATCAGGCGGTTGGCAGGTTGCGCTGAGGTCATTGGCGTGGGCTCACCCGCCGGCGTACCCGGGCGCGGCATGAGCCTTTATCGGTCCCTCCGCTCCACGAGAAGGTACGGCGGTGGCCAAATAATCCCCTGGTGAACTCCGCCGCGCCGGACTACCATGGAAAGGTGACCGACGCCGGCATGATCGAGAGGCTGGTCAAGGCTGCGCGCCAGAAAGGCGGCGAGCGGCTCGACCTGCGCGGCGGCAAGCCGGCGGTGCTGGTGAGCAACGGCGCGCTGCTTCAGGCGGGAAAGGCCGTTGTGGGCAGCGAGGAGCTGGAGCGGTGGATCGAGAGCGCCGTCGGGCCCGCGCGCTGGGTGGCGTTGGAGCTGGGCGAAGAAGTCTCCGCGGTGGTCGAGGTGGCGGGCGCGCACCTCACGCTGCGCGCGGGTCGCACTGGCGGGGAGCCCCGCGCCACCCTCGACTTAGCGCCGGTCGAGCGGGCGCCCGTCGCGGCACCCGCCCCGTCGCCGTCACAGCCGATGGCGGTCCCGCCCCTGGTGTCGCCGGCACTCGAGCGACCCCTCGACCGGATGCTGCGCCGCCTGGTCGAACTGGGGGGCTCCGACCTGCACCTGACGGCATCGCGGCCGCCTCTGATGCGCCTCCACGGCGACATGGCGGCCTTGCCGGAGTTTTCGACGCCGCTGTCGTCGGAACACGTCCTCCTGATGTGCGACGAGGTCGCGGCGGCCGCCAACCGCACGGAGTTTCGGACGGATAACGACACCGACTTCGCGTACGAGATCCCCGGCGTGGCGAGGTTCCGGGTCAACCTCTTCCGCGACCGCCACGGCGTCGGCGCGGTCTTCCGTCAGATTCCGAACCAAATCCTGAGCTTCGACGACCTTGGGCTGCCCGAGTGCGTGCGCAGCCTGTGCTCGCTCAACAAGGGGCTGGTGCTGGTGACCGGGCCGACCGGGTCGGGGAAGTCCACCACCCTCGCCGCCATGATCGACCTCATCAACGACACGCGCAACGACCACATCATCACGATCGAGGACCCGATCGAGTTCGTCCACGAGAACAAGAAGTGTCTGGTCAACCAGCGCGAGGTCTACACCCACACGGGGTCGTTCAAGCGCGCCCTGCGGGCGGCGCTGCGCGAGGATCCCGACATCGTGCTCGTGGGGGAGCTGCGCGACCTCGAGACGATGGCGATCGCGATCGAAACCGCCGAGACCGGACACCTCGTGTTCGCGACGTTGCACACCACGACCGCCGTCTCCACGGTCGAGCGTCTCGTGGACCAATTCCCCCCCGACCGCCAGGCCCAGATCCGGGTAATGCTGGCGGAGTCGCTCAAGGGTGTCATCGCGCAGATCCTCCTGAAGCGCATCGGCGGCGGACGCGTCGCGGCCTACGAGATCCTGCTCGGGATCCCCGCGGTCGCCAACCTCATTCGCGAGGGGAAGACGTTCCAGATCCCCACCGTCATGCAGACCGCCAAGCGTCTCGGGATGCGCACCTTGAACGACTCCCTCGCCGAGCTGGTGCGGGACGGCAAGGTGGACGCCCAGGAGGCGCTCGCCAGGGCCGTGGACAAGGACGCGCTCCGGGGCCTGCTGAAGCTGGAGTGAGCCGGAGGTGCGCGGCCGCGCGTCACCGCTTTGACACCTTGGTCCCGTCGGGTTAGTGTGTCTGGAGAGTACAAGAGCACAAGCGGCGGCAAAGGGGGCACGGCCATGCACATCAACGACATCCTCAAAGCGGCAACGGAGCGGAAGGCGTCGGACGTGCACTTGAAGGTCGGCGCGCACCCGCTCATCCGGGTTGACGGGACGCTCGTCCCGTTGGTGGAGTTCAAGCGCCTCATGCAGGAGGACACCATCGCGATGGCGTTCTCGATGATGTCGACGCAGCAGAAGGAGAAGTTCAAGCAGTTCCTCGAGATCGACATCGCGTACTCGGTCCCTGGCCTCGGCCGGTTCCGGTGCAACATCTTCCAACAGCGCGGTTCGGTCGGCCTGGTGCTGCGATTGATCCCGGCGCGCATCCTCACGGTGAAGGAACTGCTGCTTCCGCCCGTCCTCGAGAAGATCGCGGAGGAGGAACGGGGCCTCGTCCTGGTGACCGGGACCACCGGCTCGGGGAAGTCGACCTCGCTCGCGGCGATGATCGACCACGTCAACAGCACCCGCAACTGCCACATCGTCACCATCGAGGACCCGATCGAGTTCCTGCACCGCGACAAGAAGGCGATCATCAACCAGCGCGAGGTCGAGGTGGACACGCGCAGCTTCTCGGTGGCGTTGCGCTCGGGCCTGCGTCAGGACCCCGACGTGATCCTCGTCGGCGAGATGCGCGACTACGAGACGATCGAGACGTCGCTCCTCGCCGCCGAGACCGGCCACCTCGTGCTCTCGACCCTCCACACCCTGGACGCCACCGAGACGATCAACCGCATCATCTCGGTGTTCCCGCCGCACCAGCAGAAGCAGATCAGGATCCAGCTCGCCGTGGTACTCCGGGCGATCATATCGATGCGCCTGCTGCCCCGCGCCGACGGGCTGGGCCGCGTGCCGGCGGTGGAGGTCCTGATCTCGACCGCCTACATCCGCGAGTGCATCGAGCAGAAGGAGAAGACCAAGCTGATCCGGGACGCGATCGCCGCGGGCACCTCGCAGTACGGGATGCAAACGTTCGACCAGTCCCTGTACAGCCTGTACAAGTCCGGCCTGATCACGCTGGACGAGGCGATCCGACGGGCCTCCAACCCCGACGAGTTCAAGCTCCGCATCCAGGGGATCCAGTCCACGTCCGACGTCTCGCGCGAGGAGATGGAGAGCACGCTCGAGGGGAGCCCGGGCGCCGAAGCGTTCGTCGGCAACAGCCCGTTCGAGTTCGGCAACAAGGAGACCCCGGGCCGGTGACGCCTTAGAATTCCCGCATGCGCCCCGCTTATCGTGCGCGAGACAACGCGACTCCTCCGAGCGCGGAGTCGCTCCACGAAACGGCACTCGCGATGCTCGCGCGGCGAGCGCTGTCGCACGCCGAGATCGCCGATAAGCTCGCTCGCCGGGGGGGCGAGGTGCCGGCGGTGACCGCCGAGCTCGCGAGGCTCGAGCGTGCCGGCCTGCTCGACGAGATCGCCCTCGCCCGCGGCGTCTGCCGGGCGCAGCTCCGAGCGGGGCGCGGCCGGCGCGCCGTGATCGCCGCGCTCAAGCGGCGGAAGGTGGCGAAGGACGCGGCCGACGCGGCGCTCGCCGAGCTTGCAGCCGGGGAGGGCGAAACCGCCGCGCTCGCGGCCGCGTTCGCCAAGGTGACGGCGAAGCACCGCTTCTGGCGGCGGCTTCCGGAGCAGCGGCGGAAAGTGGTACGGTATCTGCTCGCGCGCGGATTCAGCCTGGACCTGGTAAACCGTGCCCTGCGCGAGAACGGGAGAGACGAGCCGCATGGCGACCAAACCGACGACGCGGGAGATCCGCTCGACCTTCGTTGAGTACTTCGCCGGCCGCGGGCACCGGGTGGTGCCCTCGTCGTCGCTGATCCCCGCCGGCGACGCCACGCTGCTGTTCGCCAACGCCGGGATGAACCAGTTCAAGGACGTCTTCATCGGACGCGAGCAGCGCGACTACACGCGCGCGACCTCGTGCCAGAAGTGCGTGCGCGCCGGCGGCAAGCACAACGACCTCGACAACGTGGGCTACACCGCGCGCCACCACACCTTCTTCGAGATGCTCGGCAACTTCTCCTTCGGCGATTACTTCAAGGCCGAGGCGATCGCCTTCGCCTGGGAGCTGCTCACCTCCGTGTACAAGTTGCCGGTCGAGCGGCTCTGGTTCACGGTGTACACCGACGACGACGAGGCGGCGCAGCTGTGGGAGCAGGCCGGCGCGCCCGCCAACCGCATCCTCCGTTTCGGCGAGAAGGAGAACTTCTGGGCGATGGGGGAGACCGGGCCGTGCGGCCCGTGCAGCGAGATCCACTACTACCAGGGGAAGAACCTCAAGAAGAACCGGCCCGAGCTCGTGAACGGTCCCGGCGGCGACACGGTCGAGATCTGGAACCTGGTGTTCATGCAGTACGAGCGTGACGCGGCCGGCCACCTCCGCCCGCTGCCGCGGCCGTGCGTGGACACCGGCGCCGGCCTCGAGCGCCTGGCCGCGGTGCTGCAGGGCGTCCCCAGCAACTTCGACACCGACATCTTTGCCCCGATCCTGGCGCGCATCGTCGAAATGGCGCAGCGGCCGTACGACCCGGCGAGCGAGCTCGGCCCCGCGTTCCGCGTGATCGCCGACCATGCGCGAGCCGCCACCTTCCTGCTTGCCGACGGCGTCGTGCCGTCGAACGAGGGGCGCGGCTACGTGCTGCGCCGCATCGTCCGCCGCGCCCTGCGCTACGGCCGCCAGCTCGGCTTCGACGGGGTATTTCTCGCGGACGTGGCGCCGGCGGTGGTCGCGGCCATGGAGGACGTGTACCCGGAGCTGGCGCAACGCTGGCCGGTCATCGAGCCGCTGCTGCGCGCCGAGGAGGAGAAGTTCTCGCGCACCCTCAACGTCGGGACCGACCTCGTCGGCCGCGAACTCGACCGCATCAAGCGGGGCGGCGGCGCCCAGCTCCCCGGCGAGACCGCGTTCCACTTCTACGAGACGCACGGCATCCCGATCGACATCATCGAGGAGTTCGCCCAGGAAGAAGGCCTGACCGTCGACCGCCCCGGCTTCGAGGCGAGGCTCGAGTCGGCCCGCCAACGTGGCCAGGAGGGCTGGAAGGGCGGCCTCGTGGCGCGCTTCCGCGAGGAGTACGAGCAGCTCGCCGGACGCGGTGTCGCGAGCGAGTTCGTCGGTTACCACGAGCTCGCGCTCGACGGCTTGAAGGTCATCGCGCTGCTCGGGCCCGGCGCCGAGGTCGACTCGCTCTCGGGCGAGGGCGAGGTGGTGCTCGACCGGACGCCGTTCTACGCCGAGTCGGGCGGCCAGGTCGGCGACCAGGGCGTGCTGGCGTGGAGCGGCGGCCGCGCCGTGGTGCGCGACACCACGCGGCCGGCGCCCGGCCTCACCGTCCACCACGTGACCGTGGAGGAGGGGACCTTGCGGCGCGGCGCGTCGGTTCGCGCCGAGGTGCACCGCGGGCGCCGCCACGACACCCAGGCCAACCACACCGGCACCCACCTGCTGCACGCCGCGTTGCACCGGGTGCTGGGCCCGTCGGCGCAACAGGCCGGCTCGCTCGTGGACCCCGAGCGGCTGCGCTTCGACTTCTCCTGGGCCCAGCCGCTGCTCGCCGAGCAGATCGAGGCGATCGAGACGCTCGTCAACCAGAACGTGCGCGCCAACTACGAGGTCTCGACGCGACAGATGCCGCTCGAGGACGCGCGCGCGGCGGGCGCCATGGCGCTGTTCGGGGAGAAGTACGGCGAGGTTGTCCGCGTCGTCGCCGTGGCCGACGGAACGGTGTCGCGCGAGCTGTGCGGGGGCTGCCACGTGCGCCGCACCGGCGACATCGGCGCCTTCAAGGTCACCGCCGAGCGCGGCATCGCGGCCGGGGTGCGCCGGATCGAGGCGGTCACCGGACGCGCCGCGGTCGAGCTGTTCCAGGAGTACCACCGGACGTCGCGGCTGGCGTCGGCGCGCGCCAACGTCCCGTTCGCCGAGCTGCCCGCCGCCCTCGAAGCTCATGAGAGGAAGGTGCGGGAGCTGGAGCAGGAAGTGAAGGGCCTGCGCCTCAAGCTGGCGGCGGGCGGGGGCGGCGGCGAAGCCGAGGCGCTGGAGGTCAAGGGCGTCAAGCTGCTGGTCCGGGAGGCCCCCGAGATGGCTGCTCCGGAGCTCCGCACGCTGGCCGACGCCTTGCGTGGTAAACTCAAGACCGGCATTGTGGTTCTGGGCATGGCGAGCGGGGACGCGGCGACCCTGCTCGTGGCGGTCACGGAGGATCTCACCGGCCGGATCTCGGCCGGGGAGATCGTCAAGCGGTTGGCGCCGGTGGTGGATGGGCGCGGCGGCGGCAAGCCGTCGCTCGCGCAGGCCGGGGGTAAATCGCCTGCGAAGCTGGGCCAGGCGCTGCAGCTCGCGCCCGCGGTGGTGGAGGAGTTGCTGGGATGAAGCGGTTGGCCATGATCGTTGCGATCGCGGTGCTGGCGGCGGGGTCTGCTGCCGCCGAGCGTTCTGCCGGCGTGTTCATCTTCACCGCCCCGGACGGCACCCGCCGCATCGTCAACATTCCGGCTCACGGCGCCGGCACGATCACGATCCCCCAGGGCGCGACGGCGCGCCGGACCGCGCTGTGGCCAACGGTGGAAGAAGCCGCCCGCAGCCACGGCATCGACCCCCGGCTCGTGGACCTCGTCATCCGCATGGAGTCCGGATACAACCCGCGCGCGGTGAGCCCGAAGGGCGCGCGCGGCATCATGCAGCTGATGCCGCAAACGGCGAGCCTGTACAACGTTGGCAACGCCTTCGACCCGCTTCAGAACATCCGCGCCGGCGTGCACTACCTGAAGGACCTGTTGCAGCGCTTCAACTCCAACATCGCGCTCGCCCTCGCGGCGTACAACGCCGGCCCGGGGGCGGTCGAGAGGAGCGGTGGCGTTCCCCCGTACGACGAGACGCAGAACTACGTGAAGGCGATCCTGATGGCGTACCGCGGCGACGCAAACCTGCCGACGTTGACGGGCGGTTTCGGCAGGCCGTCGCGCCGCGGGCTGCCCGTCGAACTCTCCGCCGAGGACGGTCTGCCGTTGATCGCCAACGTCCATCGGCCCGGGGAGGCGGCGGTCCTCCGGCCCCTCGGTTTGCGGTGAAAGCAGGGCGGCCGATCGCCGTCAACTGGTAGTATTCCGGCCCGGGAGGTTCCATGCGCATCCTGTCGGGCGTACAGCCTTCGGGCAAGCTTCACATCGGTAACTACTTCGGGGCAATCCGCCAGTTCGTGCAACTGCAGGCGGACGCGGCGAACGAGTGCTTCTACTTCGTTGCCGACCTGCACGCGATGAACACGATCAAGGACGGCGCCGAGCTGCGCGCCAACGCGTTCCGCGTCGTCGCCGACTTCATCGCGCTCGGGCTCGACCCCGAGCGCTCCGTGCTCTACCGCCAGTCCGACGTGCCCGAGGTCGCCGAGCTTGCCTGGATGCTCTCGACGGTGACGCCGATGGGCCTGCTGCAACGCGGTCACTCCTACAAGGACAAGGTGGCCAAGGGGATCACCCCGAACCATGGGCTCTTCGCCTATCCGGTGTTGATGGCGGCCGACATCCTGATCGTGCGCGCCGACCGCGTGCCGGTCGGGAGGGACCAGAAGCAGCACCTCGAGATGACGCGCGACATCGCGGCGGCGTTCAACCAGACATACGGAGCCGACGTGCTGCGCGTCCCCGAGGAGCTGATCCTGCCGGAGGTTGCGGTGGTGCCCGGGGTCGACGGGCAGAAGATGTCCAAGTCGTACGGCAACACCCTCGAGATCTTCGCCCCCGAGGCGGAGCTCAAGAAGCGCGTGATGTCGATCGTCACCGACTCAACGCCAGTGGCCGACCCCAAACCGACGCGCGGGAACACCCTCTACGCGATGCTCAAGGTCTTCACCCCCGAGGATGCCTGGCCCGAGACCAAGCGGCTGTTCGTCGAGGGGGGCACCGGCTACGGTGAGCTGAAGAAACGGCTCCTGGGCCTGATCCTCGACACCTTCCGCGACGCACGCGCGCGCCGCGACCGGCTCGATACCGACCGGGGCTACGTCGAGGGCGTGCTGCGCGACGGCCGCGAGCGGGCGCGCGAAGTGATCTCGTCGGTCATGGCCGACTGCCGCCGCGTCGGCGGTCTGGGGTGGTGAAGAGGGCTTCCTGCGGGCGGCCGGCGGGAGTTGAGCCTGCCGGCCCTTCGTGTATCATCTCCGCCAACTTGCGGTTTCGCGGTCGAGGTTCTCGAAGGAGGGGGGAGCGCTCATGCACAGCACGGCACAGCTGATTCTTCTGGT
>PKYI01000036.1 GCA_003133645.1 Acidobacteriota bacterium
TAGAGATCGCGGACGTAGGAGGTCATGCCGCGGCAGAACTCGCCGACGTCCGCGCCGGACTCCGCCAGCCGCGCCGTGAGACCGAAGAGGCCGGCGACGTCCCGGGAGCCGATGAGCGAGACCGCCTCGGCGAGACGTGCGGTGTCGACCTGACCGAGCAGCCCCTCCACCTCGGTCAGAGCGATCCGCCCATCGGTGAACGACGCGAGTTGATCGAGTGTGCCGATGGCGTCGCGCATGCCGCCGGCCGAGTGGCGGGCGATGAGCGCCAGCGCGCCCGGCTCCACCGAGATGCCCTCCTCGCGGGCGATGTGCTCGAGCCTCCCGACGATGTCATCGATCCCGATGCGCCGGAAATCGAACCGCTGACAGCGTGAGCGGATGGTCTCAGGCACCTTGTGCGCGTGAGTCGTGCACAGCACGAAGACGGTCCGGGCCGGGGGCTCCTCCAACGTCTTGAGCAGCGCCGAGGCCGCGTCGGTGCCGAGCGGCGGCGTGTGGCAGGAGTCAATGATGAAGACGCGCCGCCTCCCCTCGTAGGGGAGCTGGGTGATGTTCTCGACCACGCCCTGCGCCTGCTCGATCGAGATCTGCGTCTTGTCCGGTGCGACCGCGATGACCTCAACGTCGGGGTGCACGCCGCGGCGGACCCGCTCGCAGGCGGCGCACGCGCAGCCGGCGCCGCCGAGCTCGCGGCAGACCAGGGCCGCGGCCAGCTCGAGGGCGAACGCCTCGCGGCCGAGCCCGGGGGGGCTCACCACCAGGAGCGTCCCGGGCAGCGTCCCCGAGGCGTTCAGCTCGAGGCAGCGGGCCAGCAGGCGCTGCACGCCGACCCACTCCGCCGGGAGCAGCACGGACGACGGCCACGGGAGCCGGCTGGTACTCACGGGAAGAGGTCCGCGACCGCGGCCTTGATGCGCTCGTGCACCTCCTCCGGGGTCCCGCGCGCGTCCACGACCGTCACGCGGGCCGGCTCGGAGCGGGCGAGCGCCCGGTACCCCTCGGCCACCGCCTGGTGGAAGGCGAGCGCCTCGTCCTCGAAACGGCGGTTGTCCGCCTTCGTCGTCGGCCGGCGACGCGCGCGGTGAAAGGCGACCTCGACGTCGAGGTCGAACACCAGCGTCCGGTCGGGCACGAGGCCGGCGCAGGCGAGCGCGTTGAGGCGCGCGACGGTTTCGGGCGGGATGCCGCGGGCGCCGCCCTGGTAGGCGAGCGAGGAGTCGGCGAAGCGGTCGGAGAGCACGGTCGTGCCGGCGAGCAGCGCCGGCTTGACGACGTCGGCCACGAGCTGGGCGCGCGCCGCCTCGAAGAGGAACAGCTCGGCCGCGGGCGCCGGCACCAGGCGGGGGTCGAGAAGCAGCTCGCGGACCTGTTCCCCGAGCGGCGTCCCGCCGGGCTCCCTGGTGGTCACGAACGCGATGCCGCGCTGCTGCAGGTGGCGGGCGAGGAGCAGCAGTTGGGTGCTCTTGCCGCACCCCTCGACCCCCTCGAACGTGATCAGCCGGCCGTCGGACACGGCGCAATTCTAGCCTGGATTATTCGTGGGGGTTCGTCGCGAGAACACGGAGGTGGCTGGCGTGGTTCGATGGCGGCGGCAGCGGGGGGAACTCATCCGGCCCGGCCCCGTAGTATCGTTGTGCCGATCATGACGCACCCACGCTCGCCGGGGCTGGTCCCGGTCCTCACCTTCGGCGCGGTCGCTTTCCTGGTGGCCTGCCTGTCGATCCTCGACATGTTCCTGCCGCGCCCCTACGACGGCGTCATCCTCGACCCGGACCGCAGCGAGCTGGTAGTACGCGCCGTTGCGCCGGGCTCGGGCGCGGCGGCGGCGGGGCTGCAGCCCGGGGACCGCATCGCGGGCGTCGGGCGCGAGGTGGTGCGCAGCGCCTCCGACGTCGCCCAGTTGCTGCAGCGGCACCATGTTGGCGAGCGCGTGCCCTACCTGCTCGAACGCGACGGCGGCCTCCTCGAGCGCGACGTCCAGCTGGGGCCGAGGCAGCTGGGAACCGCGTCGTACCTGTACGCCTGCTTCTCCGGGTTCCTCTTCTTCTTCATCGGGCTGTACGTGCTCCTGCAGCGGCCCGACGAGCCGCAGGGCGGGCCGAGCCGCGTCTTCTTCACCCTGTGCACGCTGTTCCTGCTCTTCCTCGTGTGCCGCCTGCGGCCGGCCTCGTACTCATGGATCGACGGGGTGGTGCTGACGACCGGGACGCTCTCGCTGCTCGTGCTGCCGGCCGCGTTCCTGCACTTCTTCCTCGTCTTTCCCCGGCGCCTGAAGCTGACGCTCGCCGGCGCGGCGGCGCCGGGGGAGGGCTCGGGGGGGCGGTTCCTGCGCGCGGCGGAGCGGTTCGTCAACTCATCGCCGAACTTCTTCCGCCTGCTCTACCTGCTGCCGCCGCTGTTCTACGTCGTCACGCTGCTGATCGGGTTGGTGTTCGCCGTGCACATCCGCGTCGTGTCGGGCGCGCCGATCTCGAACTGGGTGCTGATGGGCGACTACCTGGTGCTCGGGCTGCTGGCGCTGCTGGGCTCGCTGCTGCGCGCCGAGGAGGGACGGGAACGGCGCCAGATCGCCACCGTCTTCGTGGGCACCGTGGCCGGGGTGACGCCGTTCTTGGTGCTCGGCGTCGTGCTCCCGTCGCTGCTGCGCACCGACCGGTTCCTGTTCTGGGGCGAGGTGCCGCTCACGTTGATCCCGCTCACGTTCGCGTACGCGATCGTGCGCTTCCAGTTCTTCGACATCAGGATCATCGTCCGGAAGTCGCTGCTGTACACGCTGGCGACCGCCGTGGTGGCCGGGATCTACGGGCTGGGGATCGCGGCCTCGACCCTGTTGTTCTCCGGATCCTCGCCGTACTTCCCGCTCCTGCTCGCGCTCGCGGTCCTTGCGATCTTCGACCCGCTGCGCCGCCGCCTGCAGGAGCCCGTGGACCGGTTCTTCTTCCGCGAGGTGTACGACGCCCGGCGCGCGGTCGAAGAGGTCAGCGCCGCCGTGGTGCGCGAGTTCTCGATCGACGGGCTCGAGGCGCTGCTCGCCACCCGCCTCTCCGAGATCATGCACCTCGAGTGGGCCGCCCTCCACGTCCGCGAAGGCAAGGTGATGGTGTCGCGCACCGCCCCGCCGCCGCTGGCGCGCGAGCTGCCCGCGGGAGCGTTGGTGATCGAGGAACTCGCCCGCCTGGACGAGCCGGTGAGGCCCGGCGTGCTCGAGCCGTTCAAGACGCTCGACCCGGACTCGCGCCGGCTGCTCGAGCAGCTCGCCGCGCTTGGCGCCCGCCTGCTCGTCCCGCTGCGAACCCGCGGCCAGCTCCACGCCGTGCTCTCGCTCGGCCCCAAGCGCTCCGAGGAGGAGTTCGGCCAGGACGACCTCCAGCTCGTGCGCACGCTCGCCAACCAGGGTGCGGTCGCCCTCGAGAACGCCCGCCTCCTGCGCGACCGCACCCGCCAGGTCGAGCTCGAGAAGGAGCTGGAGATCGCGCGCCGGGTGCAGTTCTCCCTCATCCCGGCCACGCTTCCGGCGCCGCCGGGGTGGCAGGTGGCGGCCCGTTGCGTTCCCGCCCGCCAGGTGGGGGGCGACTTCTACGACGCGCTCGCCGGGAACGGCGACGGCTCGGTGGCGCTGGTGGTCGGGGACGTGTCCGGCAAGTCGGTGCCGGGCGCAATGGTGATGGTCGCGGCCCGTGAGGTCCTGCACACCGCCGCGCTCGGCGGCGCGACGCCGGCGCAGATCTTCGAGATCGCCAACCAGCGCCTGTACACGCCGGGGCGCCGGATGTTCGTGGCGCTGGCGTACCTGCTCGTGAGCGCCGGCGGGTCGGGCTCGTACGTGCTCGCGGGCCAGCCGACGCCGCTCCTGCGCCGGGCCTCGGGCGAGGTAGAGGAACTGCCTTCACCGTTGCACCGGCTGCCGGTGGGCGCGCTGCGCGAAGCGAGCTGGGACCTGCTCGACTTCGCGCTGCGCCCAGGCGACACGGTGCTGCTCTACTCCGACGGGCTGACCGACGCGCGCACGCCTGACGGCGAGCCGTTCGGCGACGAGCGCGTCGCGGCCATCCTCGCGCGCGGCGACGGCGATCCCGCCGCGGTCGTGGACGGGATGTTGCGCGAGGTGGAGGCGTTCACGCTCGGCGGCGAGCCGTACGACGACATCACGCTGGTGGCGGTGCGCTGGAGCGGGGGGCGGCCGTGAGGGCGGGCGCCCGCGAGGGGTGGCGCCGGGCCAGGCTCGAGACGGTTCTCGACCTCTCACTGGCGCTCGCCGGGCCGCGGCAGGAGGGCGAGGTCGTCGAGGAGCTGGTGCAGCGCGCGGTCGGCCTGCTCGACGCGCGCGCCGGGATCGCGGTGTCGCTGCTGCCGCCGCTGGTGCCGGCGACCGTGGTCGCCGTGGGGTGGCCGGCCGAGTCTGGCGCCGCAGCGCGGCTGGTGGCCTCCGCCGCGCTGCAGCAGGTCCGCGCCGGCGAGGTGGCTCGCGTCGCCGGGAGCCTCCTCAGCGTCCCCTTCGCCGAGGTGCTCGCGGCGCCGTGCCTCTGGCGCGAGGAGCTGCTGGGCATCGTGGCGGTCGCCGACAAGGAGGCGCGCGAGGGGCTGGCCCGCTTCGACGACGAGGACGTCACGTTCCTGCGCTCGCTCGCGCTCTTGGCGGCGCCCGCCATCGCGTCCTCGCGTCTGCTCGAGGAGGCCGAGCGCCGCCGGCTGCTGCTGGAGGAGGAGAACCGGGCACTGCGGCTCGGCGCCGGCGAGGAGGCCGGTCTCGTCGGCCAGGCCCCCTCGTTCCGCAGGGTGGTCGAGCTGGCGCGGCGCGTGGCCGCGACCGACGTGACCGTGCTCGTGCGCGGGGAGTCGGGCACCGGCAAGGAGCGGCTCGCGCGCCTGCTGCACGCGCTCTCCCCCCGCCACGCCGGGCCGTTCGTGCCGCTGAACTGCGCGGCGGTGCCAGAGACGCTGCTCGAGGCCGAGCTGTTCGGCATCGAGCGCGGGGTGGCGACCGGGGTCTCGGCGCGGCTCGGGAAGTTCGAGCTGGCGGGCGGCGGCACCCTCTTCCTCGACGAGATCGGCGACCTCACCCCGGCGCTGCAAGCCAAGCTGCTGCGGGTGGTCCAGGAGCGCGAGGTCGAGCGGGTGGGCGGCCGGCAGCGCATCACGGTGGACGTCAGGCTCGTGACCGCGACCAACCGCGACCTCGAGGCGATGCTGACCGACGGCGAGTTCCGCGAGGATCTCTACTACCGGCTGCGGGTGGTCGAGCTCACGCTGCCGCCGCTGCGCGAACGGCGGGAGGACATCCCGCTCCTCGCGCAACACTTCGTGCGTCTGCACGGGCGGCGCATGGGGCGGGAGGGGCTGTCGCTCGCCAGGCCCGCGCTCGAGCTGCTGCTCCGCCACGATTTCCCCGGCAACGTGCGCGAGCTCGAGAACCTCATCGAGGCCGCCGCCGCCCTGGCGTCGGGCGACCGGGTGGAGGTCGAGGATCTCCGCCTCGCGATGGGCGCGCGGCGAGCGGAAGCCGCGGCGCCCGCCGGGACGCTGGACGAGGCCGTGCGCGCGCACGTGCTGCGCGCCCTCGAGCGCAGCGACGGCAACCGGATGGCGGCGGCGCGGGCGCTGGGGATCGACCGCACCACGCTGTACCGGATGCTTGTGAGGTGGAATGCAACAGATGATGCAAAACGCACCAAACCGGCACGGGCCGCGCCGGCGCGGCGCTCTCGGCGCAGGACGAGGCCGTGACGACCGCGTATTGTTGCGTTTTGCATCGTCAGGGGCGGGTCCAAGGCCCCGTATTTTCGGCTTATGGTACTGATTGTGGATCACTTATATTAATTGGCCCGCGGCTTGCAGTGCCTCGCGGGCATGGTGCCGTTCCCCTCCGCCAGCGTGCTCGCGAACCGGTTCCTGGAGCCGCTCAGCCGCCCCTGGGCGGTGGTGGGAGGCGGGTTGCTCGGCGGTGGGACGCTTGCCTCCGGCGCACTCGGCGACGGCGCGCGCCTGGCGTGGCGCCTCCTCTGCCTTCTCCTGGCGCTCTGATGCGCCCGCGTGGAGACGACGCTCATGGCTGAGCCCGTGCGGCTGCGCCTCGTCCTTCCGCAGGTCGCCCGCGCCGAGTTGATCGCGGGCGATGCGGTCGAGGACCTCGGGCAACGCGTTGGCTTCCCCCGTGATACCCTTGCGGAGGTCAAGTTGGCGGTGGTGGAAGCGTGCCTGAACGCTCTCGAGTACGGTGCCGGTGACGTCGTGGTGGAGCTCGCGGCCCATCCGGACAGCGCCTACCCCTGGATCGAGGCCGCCGTGGTGGATCACGGACCCGGCTTCGACCCCGGCGAGCAGCCTCGCCCGGTGCTGGAGACCAAGCTGCACGCGCGGCGCAAGCGCGGCTGGGGGCTCGAGCTGATCCGGCGCCTGATGGACGAGGTGGAGATCACGTCCCGCCCAGGCTTGACCAGGATCCACATGATCCGGCGGACGGGAGGAGCGTGACGGTGGAAACGTTCGAGCTTTCGATCGCACAGCGGCAGGGCGAACTGGCCGTGCTCGAGGTGGCCGGCTACATCAACAACGAGGGGGGCGAGGCGATCGCCCGCGAGGCCGGCACGCTCCTCGACGCGGGCTGCCGCACGCTCCTCCTCGACTTGCATGCGACCCGGATCATCAACTCGATCGGCATCTCGCTGCTGCTCGAGGTGCTCGAGCGCACGATCGAGGTCAAAGGCACGCTGGCGTTCTGCTGCCTCACCCCCAGCATCGCCAAGACGTTCCAGATTATGGGGCTGGCCCAGTACACGCGGATCTTCCCCGACCGCGCCTCGGCGCTCGCGGAGCTCGCCCAGGTCCGATGAGCGACGTCCTGCGCGTGCTCGAACTGGCGTTCGGCGCGGCGAGGGAGGGTGGCGCCCCCCTGCCGCATGCCGTGCTCGAAGGCCTGCTCCGGGAGACGGGCGCGGCCGGCGGCGCGATCGGGCGCGGGAACGAGGTGCTGGCGCGAACCGGGGCGGCGCCGACCGATCGGCGCCGTGCGGTCCTGCCCGCCGGGCGCGACGCCTTCTGGCTCGAACTCGACGGCGCCGCCGAGCCGGCCGAGCCGGTGCGCGTCGCNNGCGGGCGTCGTGCTGGGCAACTGGGTGTTGCGTGAAGAGCTCAAGCAGGCGCGTTTCGCGGAGCGCCGCCGGCTGTGGGAGATCGAATCGTTGCGGGCCATCGCGGAGGCCCTGGGCGGCACCTTGCAGCCGGCGCGCATCGCCGAGGAGCTCCTGATGCATGCCGCGGCGCTCCT
Source organism: Acidobacteriota bacterium (assembly GCA_003133645.1). GTDB lineage: Bacteria > Acidobacteriota > Thermoanaerobaculia > Thermoanaerobaculales > Thermoanaerobaculaceae > RBG-13-68-16. Next base: position 7,268 of record PKYI01000036.1, read on the forward strand.
CGACGCGCGTCGCGGCGAGGTGTGGCTGACCGCCGCCTTCGCCGCGGGCCCGGCCGTGCGGCTGGCGGGCGCCGGGACGACCGCGGCGTGCGCCGCCGGCGAGTGCGTCATGGCCGCCCGCGTCGGCGGCGCCGTGCTGAGCGCGGATGAGGCGGCGGCGCTGCCCGACCACGGCCTGCTCGAACCTGGGAGGCTCGCGGTCCCGGTGGTGGGCCGGCGCGGGCGCCTCGG
>PKYI01000166.1 GCA_003133645.1 Acidobacteriota bacterium
TCCACGCCTTGCCCTTGGCGAAGTAGGGGTGCGCGTAGGCGCGAAACTGCGCCTTGGCCCACCGCTCGGCCGGGTCCGTCCCCAGGAAGACCGCGTCTTCGGTCATATGCCCAAAGTAGCGGTCCTCGTCGGCCGCAGCCGCTGCGGCGTGCCAGTCGTCGATAACAGCGGCGACGGCGCGTTCCCTCGCTCGTGCTTCGGCTCCTCCGCGTGCGGCGAGCGCCGCGGCCGCGCCAAGAATCACGACGGCAGCGACTCCGAACCCCCATCTCGTCATTGGCGCCTCCGACCCGGGGATGAGAACCTCCTCCCGCGCCCGGCACATTCTACCGGCCGGCCAGGAAGGCGTTCGCCTTCGCCTCCTTGCGCGCGCCGTTGCGGCCGGCCGCCCGGCCTGGCTGAGACGGCCGTGGGTCCTTGAGACGATGCCACCCGAACAACGTCGGCGAACGTGGACGTGATGCCGATCGGGACCCATCCGGAATCGGCAGGCATGCCATGGGACGGCCGCGCGCGACCGGTTGTGCGGACGACTGCGCCCGACGGTGGCCCCCACCGGATCGCGCCAGACTCGTGGGAGCTAAGATACGGCCCCCAGGGAGGCTGCGCCATGATCGACCAGACGCTGACGATGATCCCCGGACCCACTCCGGTCCACCCCCGCATCCTCGGAGCGCTTGCCCGGCCGACGGTGTCACACGTGGCGCCCGAGTTCGTGGAGGCGTTCCGCGGCGCAATCGCCGACTTCCGATGGCTCTGCCAGAGCCGGGAAGGCCAGCCGTTCATCGTCGCCGGCGGGGGAACGCTCGCTCTGGAGATGGGGCTCGTCAACGTCGTCGAACCCGGCGAGAGGATTCTCGTGATTTCGCAGGGCTACTTCGGTGACCGCTATGCCGAGCTGGCAGGGGCGTTCGGCATCCAGGCCGACGTCGTGCGCTCGGAGTGGGGACGGGCCGTCGCCCCCGAGGAGGTAGCGGCGCGGCTCGCCGCCGGGTCATACGCCGCCATCACGATCACCCACGTGGACACCTCCACGGGGGCCGCGGCCCCGGCAGCCTCGTACTGCGAGCTGCTTCGGGGCCGCAAGGAGCTCGTGATCCTGGACGGCGTCTGCGCCACTGGCGGCATCGACGAACCATGCGACACGTGGGGGGTCGACGTGCTGGTGACGGCGCCGCAGAAGGCGATCGGCGCCCCTCCGGGGTTGGCCCTGTGCCTGTTCTCGCCGCGGGCGATGGCGCGCCGCCGCGAGCGGACGTCGCTCCCCGCCTACTACGCGGACGTCCTGCGCTGGCTGCCGGTCATGGAAGATCCGGGGCGCTACTACTCGACGCCGTGCGTCAACGAGGTCTTCGCGTTCGCCGAGGCGCTGCGCATGGTGCGGGCCGAGGGCATGAGCGTCCGCTTCCTCCGGCACGCAGGGCTGGCCGGCGCGTTCCGCGCTGGCCTCGAAGCGATCGGCCTTGCGCTGTTCACCGCACCCGACTGCCGTGCCGATACGCTCTCCGTGGTGCTGCTTCCTCCCGGCGTCGAGGACGCCTCATTCCGGAGGGCGATGGCGGCTCGCGGCGTCGTGGTGGCCGGCGGACTGGGCCCGGTCGCGGGGAAGGCGTTCCGACTCGGCCACATGGGCAACATCGGACCGGAGGAAGTGGTCGCGACGCTCGTCGCGCTCGAGGACAGCCTGCGGTCGCTGGGGGTGACGGTCGAGCCGGGCAGCGCGATGGCAGCGGCCGCACGCACCCTCGCCGGCCTCCGGGCGAGCGCACCGGCGGCGTAGCGCCGGCCGGGACGAAGGAACGCTCGCGGGTTCGTGCCGACGGACGTTCGACGCCGGCGGAGCGGCAGCGTGCCGCCCAGGCCGAGGTCCTCGCGGCCGGCGGTACGCGTCACGTGTCCCCGCGCGCCGCAGGAACGGTGGCCCGCTGCTCGATCACTCGGCCGTGGAGCGCTTCCCGGACACTGTCGCGGGAGCCAGTCCGACGACCATCGGTGGCATGGGCGCCGGCCACACGGTCCGAGGGTGGGTCAACGGCGCCCGACCTCGCGCCCGCTCCTGTCAGGTCAACCGATCGCCAGCTCAAAACACGAACGTCATGCCCGCCCCTTCGGCCGCCATCAGAAACGGCGGGGCCTTCTGAATCGCAATGCGCGGATCGCGCAGATCGTTTGCCGTGACGCCCTTGTTCTCCAGCGCCAGCTCGCAGAGCACAACCTTGCCGCCAAGCTCGAGGATATCGTTGAAGAGCTTGAGAGGATTGGGGAGGCCCTTGGGGGTCCCGAGCTTCTCCAGCTCGTCCTTGAGAGTCCACCTCGTACCGGCCGGGCAAAAGAACACGTGAACCTCATAGTCCAGGGCCAAGCCTGACGAGGCGAAGATCAGCGTGGGCATGATGTTCTTCGCCTCGTCGCCGTTGCAAACAACGATCATCTTTTGAGTCATGTGCGTTCTCCTTGTCGAGCAGTTGGGTTCTTGTTGCTCGCTTGAGCTGTTCTTCCCAGCGGATACCCGGTCGATGGGCCGCCACGCCGTTCATCAGTCTGCATTGGCGGAGGCCACCTCCTTCCTTGGGACGGAATTGAGTGCGCGGATGTACAGCGCCACGATCCGGTAGATGGCATGGGCGAACTTGGTGAAGGGCAGCAGGAGCAGCAGCGTGATCGAGACGGCCACGTGAAAGATGAACGTCCAGTAACCCCAGGCGGGGGCACCCGGCAGGTACAGCGCGAACTCGATGACGAACCCGGTCATGCCACTGAGCCAGAGCAGCGAAAGGAAGATCCAATCGGAGGGACGCGAGTAGCTGTGCGCCTTGTCGGTTTTCCGCAGGCGCCTGTACAGGAGGATCGAGACCCCGTACATGAACAGCAGGCCGGAAAGAGTGCCGAGGAGTCGGGTGGGATACCAAAGCGGCACAAGCGTGCCGGTGGCCTTGACGCCGACGATATCCAGCAGGTAGTCCAAGGTCGTGGCAAGCAACAAGCCGCCAAAGCCCCACATCGTCGCGCCGTGCACGAACCAGTTGCTTGCGTACCACGCATGGACGCTCCCCGGTGCTTGGCAAGTCGTCCGGTAGCGCCTTTGCCCCAACGCCTGGACCGCCACCGCGTCCCAGAGGGCGTAAAGCCAGCGCCTCGAAGAGCCGCCGAAGAAGTCCGGGTACCTGAGATGGGTGGTGCGGGCAATCCTGGAGGTCATGGTGGCAACGGTCCCCAGGCCAAGAGCGCCGACGAGAATCATCACCACCAGGCCGGTATTGTGGACGAGCGTGTAGGGGATGAAGCCAAACAGCTGCAGTGCGTCGGTCGGCATCGTCTGGTGGTGCGAGTAAAGGAAAGCTCCCATGAGCAGCACCACCAGGGCCGCCATGAGACCGCCGATGAGTGGCCTCTTGCAGAACAGGCTGCCGATCTTCAGCGGGGCGTAATTGGTGATGGCATAGCAGCGGGCCGCGGCCATGAGATTGGCCGGCTCAGCCTGCTGCGGACAGGTCTCGGAGCAATCGCCGCAGTTGTAGCAAAGCCAAAGCTCTTTGCTCCCCAATAGCTCGTCCTTCAAGCCCAGTTGTGCCAGCCGGACCATGCGGCGGGGAAATTGGTCCTCATCGGATGCCAGGGTGCAGATTGCCGTGCAATTTCCGCAGTTGATGCACTTCTCCGCGCCTACCGCGCCAAATTCCTTCAATTCGTACAAGAAGGTGGGGTCCGCGCGCCGGCTCATTCCCGCGTCTCCTGCGACCGTTGGTAGAGCGGGTAGTCGCCGCACATCCCCGTCTCCATGACGATGCCGTACTTCTTCAGCGCCGCCATGAACCAAAGCACCTCGTGGGCAGGCTTGCCGATCTCGGCGGCGATCTGCGGCACCGTCTTGGGGGTGTCACGGATGAACTGGCAGATGGATTGCTGCATCTGCCTTTGTTCGCGAAAGAGCGCCTGAGCCCGTTTCACGGTCGCGCCGTGCGCTTCGCGCAGGGAGCGCAGCGCCTCCCCTCGCGGACCACCTTCTCGCTTCGTCGTGCTCATTCGTCAGCTCCCGCGACCCCCGGGATATCCGCGCCGATGGCGTCCACCATTGCCTCGTACTGGGCGAGGGTCCAGGCCTGGACGTCGATCGCCCGGTTGGGGCAGACGCCCACACAGGCGCCGCAACCGGTGCAGTTGGCCGGCGTGACCACCGCCCGCCGCAGTTCGCCGCCGTCCTCGTTGAACGTTTGCAGGGTGATGGCGCCCTTCTCCCGACAGGCTTGCACGCACGCACCGGTGCCATCGCACTTGGCGGTGTTGACGCAGGCCACGAAAGGCGGCAGCTCCACCTGGCCCTGCCCGAGCAGGACCGCAACCTTGGCCGCCGCGGCCGATGCCGCCGACAGGCTCTCCTGGATATTCATCGGTCCCTGCGCCGTCCCGGCCAGCACGATGCCCCGCACCGCCATCTCGACCGGGCGCAATTTTGGATGCGCTTCCAGCAGGAAACGGTCGGCGCCGCGCGACACCTTGAGCATGTTCGCCAGGTCATCGATTTGGCGCGGCATCATCCCCACCGCCAGCGCGACGAGGTCCACCGGTACGTCGATCTCTTCGCCGTAGGTGAGGCTGTCCTTGACCCGCACAACCACAGGATGGAGATCGCCAGCCGGTGCTGCGACCACCTCGGGTCGCTGGTCGCCGTGGTAGCGAAGAAACCGCACCATCGAGGTCCGTGCGTGGCGGTAGATCTCCTCGTGACCGCGGCCGTACGTGCGGATGTCCTGATAGAGGTCGTAGATGTCGAGGTCCGGGAACCGCTGGCGCAGTGTGACGGCGGCGTGCAGAGAAGCCGTGCAGCAGACCCGCGAGCAATAGCTGTTGACCTGTCCATCGGCGTGCGGCTTTTGGACGCCGTCCAACTCGCGGCTGCCGACGCAGTGGATCAGAGCCATCGCCCGAATCGGGTGGCCGTTCCAGGTGAGCGGCTCACCCTCCCGGACGCGAGCCAGGATGCGAATCAACTGGGGCAGCGTGACGACTTCGGGGATTTCACCGTAGCCATACTCGCCGTGGCGCGGTTCGTAGGGGTCGAACCCGGTCGCCAGCGCGATCGCACCAGCCGTCAGCTCATAGATCCGCGGCTCGTCCCTCAGCTCTACGGATCTTCCGCCGACCTGGAGCGGCCTGCCGTCATGATGCTCCCAGTCGACGGCGGGGATCGCAGGGTAACTGTCGGGGTACGAGCGGTAGATCACCTTGCGTTGGGTCAAGCCGTAGTCGAACTCGTCCGGCGTCGTCTGGGTGCAGGCCGCGAGCAACTCTTCGGCCGTGTCCTTCTCGACGCCGCGCGAGTGCTGGGTCACGTGCACGTTGAAGTTGCCGACGTAACCCGAGAGGCCCGTCACCTCGGACTGCGTGAGCACGGTGATGCTCGGGTGCGCCGTCACCGCGTGGATCAGCTCGTGCAGGAGTCGGAGGGGATCCTCATCCGTGGGGAAGACGGAACCCAGTTGCGCCACCCGTCCGCCGAGGAAGGGCGACTTCTCCACCAGCGTCACGCGGATACCCTGGCGGGCGACGTCGAGCGCGCATCGCAAGCCGGCGATGCCGGCGCCGATGACCAGGGCTCGCTTCTCGGCGCTCAGGCGGATCGGCTCGAGCGGCGTGAGAAGGCGGGCTTTCGCCACTCCGGCCGCCATCAGGTGGACGGCTTTCTCGGTTGCGCCCTCAGGGTCCTTGGAGTGCACCCAACTGTCCTGTTCGCGGATGCCGACGTGCTGGTAAAGATAGGGGTTGAGGCCGGCGCGGGTGACCGCGTTGCGGAACGTCTGCTCGTGCAGGGAGGGGGTGCAGGCGCCGATCACCACGCGGTTGATGCCCAGTTCCTTGATGTCCTGCTCGATGATTGCCTGCCCGGCGTCGGAACAGAACGAGGGGTCGGTGCGGGCGACCACCACATCCGGCATTCGGCCGATGATCTCGGCGACCCGTTCGCACTGCACCACGTGGCCGATGTTGCCGCCGCAGTGGCAGGTGTAGACACCGAGGCGCACCGGCTCTGGTGCGGCTGCGCCGTCGCCGGCAATAGTCCTCTCAGGCACGGAGCGCCTCTTGCTGGTCGTGAGGCGCGGTCCGACCGTCCTGCCGCTCGCGGATATAGGCCGAGACCGCCGCCGCCACTGCGCCGGCGCTGACGATGCTGTCGACGATATCCATCGGGCCCATGGCCGTACCGGTGACGAAGATCCCTGAGCGACCCGTGGCGCACGGGCTGGCGTTCGGCGCCGGGACAGCGACAAAGTGATCGTTTCCGAGAGGCAGGTCCACCGCTCCTCGCGATTGGTAGGCAGGGAGCATTCCGAGCGAGAGCACGACCAGGTCATGAGTCCTCTCGACGATGCGCCCGTCGTCGGTCAACTCCACTTTGACGATCGGATTCTTCTCGGCATCCTCGTGGATGGAGGCGACCTTGCCGCGCACGAACTCGACCCCCATGGCCTGGGCGTTCTGGTAGAACTGTTCATAGCCCTTGCCGAACGTGCGGATGTCCATGTAGTAGATGGTGACCTCGGCCATCGGCAAGGCCCCCGAGATCAGCATGGCCTGCTTGACGGCGTACATGCAGCAGACGCGGGAGCAGTACTCCACGCCAAGGGTCTGATCGCGTGAGCCGGCGCATTGGACGTACGCGATGGAGGTCGGCTCCTTGCCGTCGCCGGGCCGTAGGACGCGGCCATAGGGGCCGGTCGGAGCCAAGAAGCGTTCCATCATCAGCGGGTCGATGACGTTCCGGAACACACCGCCGCCAAACTCCTTCTTGGCGCCCACCGGCGTCAGGTCGAACCCCGAGGCCATGACGATCGTCGCAGCCGCGATCTCAAAGGTCTCCGGTTGCTGCAAGAGGTCCACCGCGCCGGCGGAGCAAGCCTTCTCGCACTTGCCGCACAGGAAGCAGTTGTCGATGTCAAGCACGGCGATCTGCGGCACGGCAGTGGAGAAAGGCACTCGGATGGCGCGATAAGCCCCCAGGCCGCGGTCGAACGGACTGGACACGGTCACGGGACAGGCGTATTCGCATTCGCGGCAGCCCGTGCACTTGTGCGCATCGACATAACGCGGCTTCTGCAGGACAGTCGCGCGGAAGCCAGGACCCTCATCCGCGACGGATTGCAGTTCGCAATAGGTCAACAACCGGATTTTGGGGTGGTGCGCCACCGCGGACATTTTCGGGGTCGTGATGCAGGAACAGCAATCAAGAGTGGGGAAGACCTTGCTGAGGGTGATCATCTTGCCGCCGATGCTGGGCTCGCGTTCGACCAGCGCGACTTGAAAGCCCTGATCCGCAAGATCGAGGGCAGCCTGCATCCCGGCGATCCCGCCGCCTACGACAAGAGTATCGACGCGGAAAGGTTCCAAGTTTGTTCTCCCGTCTTCATGCCGGAGCCGCAAGTTCGTCCTTGACGAATCCGAGGCCCTTCAGGAGCTCGGCCATCTGGGTGACCTCCTTGAGGAACGGCTTGACACAGACGGTGCAGATGGCGGCGAGGCGCAGGCGGCGAGTGTCAATGCGATGTTCCTTCATCAGAGAGTAGGTGCGGTCGATGAGCGCGGCGGTGCCGTCCGCCTCGACGTTGTAGGGACTGTCGGTACCGCTATACATGACGATGATCCCGTCGATGCCGCGGGTGAAGGCACGGAGAAAGAACTGCGGTGGAAACATGACGGGGCACATGACCGGCAGGACGTAGGTGTTTGCCGGGTAGTCGGCGTGCGCCTGTCCGGCCGAATCGGCTCCGGCGTAGCCTCCCGCCAGCGTGGCCAGGACCAGGATCTTGGGTTGCTTTGTTCTATCGTTCTCAGCCATGCTCGCATGTCCTGGCTGGGAGGAGGGAACCGCCTATTGGACAGAAAGGCAGCACGGCCGCGCGCCAGCCTATTTCGCGCGCCGGATGAAGATCCGCTCGTAGCCCTCGCCGGGAAGCACGCCCAGGAACTCGTGGGAGACCTTCTGACACCAGCGGGGCATGTCGTTCTTGGTGTTGGGATCGCCCGACCAGATCTCCAGCACCTCGCCGACCTTGACTGTGGCGATGCCCTTCTTGGCCTCCAGCAGAGGACCAGGGCATGACATGGCACGAGCATCGACAACCTTGGCGGCCTTGATGGTGGTCAAATCGGCTGTCGTCATGTGGCTTCTCCGTAGGCGGCGCGGTGTGACGGAAGGAAGGGAACTCCCGTTCCCGCCGTCACTCATCTTACGCCTTGTGAAGACAAGGTCAAGCGCCTCGTACGGCGGGCCGCGGGGTACCGGGTGGGAACCGGGCGGGGAGCGACAGGTGGCCCCAGGAGGATCGGTGGCGAAGCCCTGTCCGGCGGGCCCGGCGGGCAGAGCCTCGCCGTGGCTGCGCCCGGGGGGTGGCGGAGGTTCGGTCCGCGCGCAACCGACCCGCTGCGCCCCGGATCGCGACCGAGAGCTCAGGCAGCGGAGGTGTTGCTCGGCCGGTAGCCGCGCACCGCCATCGCGGTCTCCATCATGATGCGCGCGTTTCCGATCACCTGGGCGCGGGCGCTACGCTACAGGAACGCGTGCGAGATGTACCTCGCCGGCACCATCGCCAGCGAGAACACCGCCACGAGCGAAAGGTCGAACTTGGTCAGCAGGCTCATGAGACCCTCCGCCCTTCGCGTCCTGTACCACGCGCAGGCGCTACCCCAGGCCTTGGATTGATTCTGAGACGTATTTTATGTCAGGACGCGCCCGCAAATGCAAGAATGATCGGTCCCGCGGATCCGGCCGCAGTGGGGGAGTCTGTGCCGGGCGCCTCACCCGGAATATGGCCAAGGCGCGTGGACGCGGTACCTGCTGGCTCAGCCCGCCTTGCGTGGCGTGGTGATCCGCCGGGGGCCTCGAGCGGTCTGGGCGGCCCGCTTCCACGGCTGCCCCTGGGGCCGCGGCGGCGGCGGCGTGTGCTGCGGAGGCGTGTCCTCCGGCGGCGCGGCGGGCTCGGCCGCGCTTGCCTGTTGCTCCCGCAACGCGCGATCGGCCTCCTCGTCCTTGACGAGACAGCAAAGCTTGTATTTCTTCCCGGAGCCGCAATGGCATGGCTCGTTCCGACCCGGGCGCTTCACATCGGTCTCAACCATCGCTCGCCCCTCTCGATTTCTACCTTAGCACGATGCCCTCGCGGAACAGGCCGAGCGGGGTGGCCGCCTGGCGCAGATCCGCCGTCAGACCCTGCCGGGCGCGGGCGAGCCTGGCCAACTTCGTGCCCGCCGCGTGTCGCGCGGGTCCGGAAGGTGGGCTGGTGAGAGCCGGTGCGGATCGGCGGCCGGGGGCGCTGTTGACACGCTCCGGGCCGCCGCTATCCTTGAGCCGATGCCCTCGAGATTCCCATCCCTCGCTCCGTGGGTGACGGCCCTCACTCCGTCGCCGGCGGCGCCGCTTTTCGAACGGAGCCGCGCGTCAGCGTGAGAACCGGCGACCGGATCGGGCGCTTCGAGGTCCTCGGCGAACTCGGAGCCGGGGGCATGGGGAGTCTCTGGCGAGCCCGCGACCCGAAGCTCGGGCGGGACGTTGCGATCAAGCTGGTCGCCGAGCGCTTCTCGGACAGCCGCGAGCACCAACTGCGTTTCGAGCAGGAGGCGCGGGCGGCCTCCGCGCTCAACCACCCGAACATCATCACGATTTACGACGTCGGCGAGCACGACGGTTTTCCGTACATCGCGATGGAGCTGATCGAGGGACAGAGCCTCCGTGCTTTCGTCGCCGAACGGCCCCGGTCGATGCGGCGTCTCGTCGAGCTCGCCTGCCAGGTCGCCGACGGGCTCGCCGCCGCCCACGAGCAGGGGATCGTGCACCGCGACCTGAAGCCCGAGAACGTCATGGTGACCCGACTCGGGTTCGTGAAGATCCTCGACTTCGGCCTCGCCAAGCTGATGCCGTCTCCGGTCAACTTCGACCAGACGACCGCCGAGTGCCAGTTGGCCACTCTGGCTGGGACGGTTGTCGGCACGATCGGCTACATGTCTCCGGAGCAGGCGCGTGGCCTGCCTGTCGACCATCGCTCCGACCAGTTTTCGTTCGGCACGATGCTGTTCGAGATGCTGGCCGGCCACCGGCCGTTCGCCGGCAGCACGAACCTCGACACCCTGAGCGCAATTCTCCATCAACAGCCGGAAGATCTCGCGCAGCTGGACCCCGGGATACCGGGCGCGCTCGGGAACCTCGTCCAGCGCTGCCTTGCCAAGGCCCCCGAGGACCGGTTCGCGTCGACGCGCGACCTCGCGCAGGCGCTCGCGCTGATCCGCGACACGATGACCGACACGGGAACAGGTGTGGCGTCGGCGGCTCGTCCGCTGCCGCGCATCGGACGGACCCGCGCGCTCGCGCTGTCCGCGGCCGCGGTCACCGTGCTGGCGATCGCCGGGTACTGGCTCGTCCGGAGCCGGCCGGCCGGCGTCGCCGCCGGCGCCGCCGCGCGGCGGGTCGCGGTGCTGCCGTTTCGCGATCTGACCGGCACGCCGAAGGGGAACCTCATCGGCGAGGGCTTCGCGGAGACCGTGAGCGCTCGCCTCGGCTCGGACCGTGGGGTCGCGGTGCTTCCGGCGGCGGCGATCGACGAGACCGCCGACGATCTCGATGCCCTGGTCCGGCGCACCGGAGCCCAGGCCATTGTGCGCGGCTCGCTCCAGTTCGAGGGGGACCGGGTTCGCGCCACGTTCGCGGTACTGGGGCCGGGCGGCGTGCAGCTCGCGGCGGGCAGGGTTGAGGGTTCGACTGAACAGCTTTTCGCCCTCGAGGATGAAGTGGCACGACGTGCGGCGGCCGCGCTGGGTTTGGCGCCGGCCGCAACCCCCGTGCGTGACGAAACTCCCGAGGTGTCGGCCGACCGCTTCCTCGAGGCGCTCGGGTACCTCCGCCGCTACGAAGACGAGGCCGCGGTGGACGCGGCGATCAAGATCCTGGAGGAGCTCGGCGGCTCGGCTCGGGTCCAGGCCGCGCTGGCGCGCGCCTACCTCGCCAAGCGCTCCCTTACCGGGGACCGCGTGTGGGCCGAGCGCGCGATCGAAGCGAGCCGCCGGGCCACAGACCTCGAGCCGACGCTCGGATCCGTTCGCGAGACCAGCGGTCGAATCGAGCTGCTGCTGGATCATCCGGCCAAGGCCGTTGCCGAGTTTCGGCTGGCGCTCTCGGCCCAGCCCAACTCCGTCGAGGCCCAGTTCGGGCTGGCCTCCGCCCTCGAACGGCAGGGACTCGCAGTCGAAGCGGAGGCGGCCTATCGCCGAGCGGTCGAGATCCAGCCGGCGTGGTGGTCGACCTACAGCCATCTGGGTGTCTTCCAGGTCCGGCGTGGTTCGTTCGCCGCGGCCGTCGAGAGCTTCCGAACGGCGGTGCGTCTCTCACCCGACAACACCCGGGCGATCGACAACCTCGGCGTCGCCTACCAGCAACTCGGTCGCTACGACGAGGCGATCGCGGCGTACCAGCGCTCGATCACGATCCGGCCGACCGCTTCGGCGCTCTCGAACCTCGGGACCTGTCTCTTCTTCCTCGCCCGCTACGACGAGGCGGCCCAGGTGTACGAGCGCGCCACCGCCCTGCAGCCCAACAACGCCGTGCTCTGGCTGAACCTCGGTGATGCCCTGCGCCTGGGCGGTCACGGCGGCGAGCGCACGGGAACCGCCTACCGGCGCGCGATCGCTCTGCTTGAGGCCGACCTCGCGGTCACGCCGCGCGACGCCGACCGCCGGACCAGCCTCGCGCTCGCGCTGGCGTGGACCGGGCAGCAGGGCGCCGCCGTGAAGCAGGCCGACGCCGCGCTCGCGCTCGACCCCGAGGGTGCCGACACGCTCTACCACGTCGCCCTCGTCCGGCTGGCCGGCGGCGATGCCGACGCCGCGCTCGATCTGCTCGCCCGCGCGATCGCGCGCGGCTACCCGTTGGCCGAGATGGACCACGACCCCGAGCTGGCGAGATTGAAACTTGATCGCCGGTATGCCAAGATGAGGGCGAGCCAAGCAGGCCCATAGAAGGCTCCGCGGAGCGATCCGCCATGGAGGCATACATGTCACGATCTACGGCCGCCGTCGGGATGATGATGACGTTTGCGCTTTTGGTCGGGTGGGGGACCGCGGCGGCGCAGGTTCCGCCGACGCCCACGCCCCAAGTTCCCTGCCAGGTCGAGCTCGGCAAGCAAGCCGCTGTGAGCGTCGACGGGAGCGCAGCAGCCGATCCGGACTGCCTCACGGTCAAGAGGAACAAGACCACGATCGTCTGGACGGGGAGCGCGGACGTCAAGACCCTGCGCATCAGCTTCAAGAACCCCGCGACCAAGCACCCGCCGGAGGACCCGGTGTGCACCGGCGCGCAGTGCGTGTCCGACAAGCTGAAGCTCAACAAGTTGGGAGAGTTCGACTATGGCATCGTCGTCGTGCGCCAGGACGGGACGACGGCGACGGCCGACCCGAAGGTGATCATCCAGCCGTAGCGCCGGCCCCGGCGCCGCGAGGACGCGTCGTGCGCAGCGGACCTGCCCAGGCCCGTCGGCGAGAGCCGCAGCCGGCACGGCCCATGTCGTGTGAGAGCCCGGCGTGAGGACGTGAGGAATAGTGAGGTCCGACCGCCAGAGGCGAAGCCGGGTCGAGCTGATCTCGGGCGCGCGCCGGCAGTCACGTGCCTCGCATCAGCGATGCGCCTCGGGCTTCCCCTGTCGCGCGTCCGCGATCCACCGCTCGACGACGTCCTTGAGGACCGTGAGCGGCAGCGCGCCGTGTTCGAGGACGGCGGCGTGGAACTCCTTGAGGCTGAAGTTCGGCCCCAACTCGCGCTCCGCCTGCCGGCGCAGGCTCTCGATTTCGATCTCGCCGATCATGTAGGAGAGCGCCTGCCCCGGCCAGGCGATGTAGCGGTCCACCTCCGTGTCGATGTTCTGCAGGCTGAGCGCGGTGTTGTCCTCGAAGTACTTGACGGCACGTTCGCGGCTCCAGCCCTGGGAGTGGATGCCGGTGTCCACCACGAGCCGGACCGCGCGCCACATCTGCCAGTCGAGGTACCCGAACTCGGAGTACGGATCGGGGTACAGCCCCATCTCCTTGCACAGCGTCTCGGTGTAGAGGCCCCAGCCCTCGCCGTACGAGCTGTAGTAGTCGAAACGGCGGAACTCCGGCAGGCCGGTGAGTTCCATCGCGATCGCCATCTGGAGCTGGTGGCCGGGCCGGCCCTCGTGGCAGGTCAGCACCGGGATGTCGTACGTGGGGCGGCTCTCGGGCTTGTAGAGGTTGACGTCGATGTAGCCCGCGACGCTGCCGTCGCCCGCGGGCGGCACGGAATACGCGGGGTAGGTGTCGGGCGCGAGCGCCGCCGGGATCGGGCGCACACCGTAGGTGACCCGCGGCAGCAGCCGGACGGGGAAGTACTGCACGAGCAGCGGGTCCACCTGCTTGGCCTGCGCCCGGTAGGCCTCGAGCAGGTCCTGCGGGTCCTTGTAGTAGAAGCGCGGGTCGGTGCGCAGGTAGTGGAGGAACTCCTGGTAGCTGCCCTTGAAGCCGGTCTGCTCGATCACCCGTTCCATGTCCGCGTGGATCTGGGCCACCTTGCGCAGGCCGATCTGGTGAATCTGCTCCGGCGTCAGGTCGGTCGTCGTGTACTTACGGACCTGGTAGGCGTAGTAGGCCTTGCCGCCGGGCAGCGCGTCGGCGGCGATCGTCTTCCGACACTGGGGCAGATAGTCCTGATCGAAGTACTGCTCGAGCCGGCGATAGGCAGGCGTGACCACGTCGGCGATCGCCGCGACGGCGCGGGCGCGCAGCTGCGCCTGCCGGGCGGCCGGGATGATGTCGGGCATCTCTTTGAACGGCGCGTAGAACGGGCTGTCCTCCGGTTTGGCCACCACGTTCGCGGCGATCTGGTGCGGGATGCGCTCCATCACCACCTGCGGTTGCGTGAAGCCGTCGCTGACGCCCTGCCGCAGCAACGCGATCGTCTGGTCCACAAACGGCGCGAACGTCTCCAGCCGCTCGACGAAGTGCTCGTAGTCGGAGGCGTTCTCGAAACGTAGCGTGCGGGTGAGCGAGGCGAGCGTCTGGATGCCGCCCAGCTGGTCCAGGGGCATGAGATGCCTCTTGAGGTCGTAGGCCTGCAGCCGCATCTCGTAGCGGTACTTGAACAGGTCGCAGCTGATCCGGTCTTCGGAAGACAGCCGGCTGCGGTCGATGGCAGCCAGGTCCCTCAGGGTCTGCAGATCCTCCGCGTGCTCGCGGGCCAGGGCGGGCAGGCTCAAGTCCGGCCACAGGCCGTCGTACTCGTGGAAGCCGTCCTCGGAGGCTTCCAGCGGGTCCTCGCGCATCTCGCGCTGCCATTCGTTCTTGAACAGCCGGTGCAGCGCGCCTGTCGGCGGGCTCTCGGGCTCGTGGCCGGGCGCGGCCCAACCTGGTCCGCCGATCACCAACGCGGCGAGTGAAGCGGCCAATACGGGCAGTATGCGACGCATGCCATCACCTCCAACGGCCGATCGTCCATCGGAAACGGTGTCGCGGACTCCGGCCGGCCCCGTTTCCTCGAGCAGCCGGTCGGCCGTGACTCCCGCGTGCGTCCCCGCACATGACCATCGTACTGCGCTGACGGATCGGGCCCGCGACCTCCAGGCGTCGGACCCAGTCGGGCTCCCGTCGGGCGCGGCGCTTCGGCCAGGTGCCCTGCCACCCATTGGCAGTCAAAGCCGCGGCACCATGAGCTGCCGGCAGATGGGAACTCGTCGACCCGCGTGAACGCGGTGCCGGCCCGATTCAAACCTCAACGCCGGGGATCGACCTGACGAAGTCCGCGCCAAAGTCCGTCGCTGGTGTCCAGCTCCCGCCACGCCGCGGCGACGAGCTCAGCGTTTCGACCGCTGCCAGCGCCGAAAGGACGGCGAACGCATACCCCTCCTGCGTCGTCATCGTCATGGTGATCTCCGTGCCAGGGCGGTCCGCGACGCTCCCCCACAGGTACGTTCGCCCGGTCGCGCGCCGCTGCGCGTCCGAGCCCACGGCCGGCGATTTCGCGCCCAGACCGCGTTCGCTTCCATCCGGCTCTTGGCTTCTGTTGCTTGAGCGGCGCCCACCTCACGTAGGTGAGGCGAGGATACGGCACACCGGGAGCGGGCATCGGTGAGTGTCAACCCCCCGGGGGTACGGCTGCCAAGACCGGGCGGCAAACCGGCGCGAGCCAGTGCTCGTACGCAAAGGAAGGAGCGTGAACGATGATCAGCCGGATCTGGCACGGATGGACGACGCGGGCGAACGCAAACGCCTACGAGACGCTGCTCCGGAGGAGATCTTCGTCGGGATTCAGAATCGGAACATCGGCGGTTTCATAGCGGGGTCAGGCTTGCGTTGTTGCGCTATGGGGTCCCAACCGCCTGGCCCGAACCTCGGGTTGGCGCCGGAACGCCCGCTCCTGCCTGGCCTCCAACGCGACGGCCCCAGCCGGCCGCAGAGCGCCAACAGGCTCGGCCCCGAGGGGCAATGCACAGAAGCGCGCCGGAGGCGTCGGCGCTGGAGATCTGTCGGCCGGTGACTCGAGGAATGATGTGCCGCACGGCGCCCAGGGACGTCGCAAGGTGGGTTGTGAGGCATCACTTTGCCCTTGCTTGCGCCACGATAACGCAACAACGCAAGCCTGACCCCAATATGACCCCAATACGCGACCAATCGTGGGGATTCAGCAACTTCGTTCCCGGCCGAGCCGATGTGCCACCCAGGATGGCGAGATGGCGAAACCTGGTACCGATTTACTGGCACCTTGTACGCTCCCACCGGTGACGTGACACAATGCGCGAATGCGTGACCCGTACTCCTCAGTGCGCATCGCGGTGGTGGCGGCGGTCGCGGTCCTGTGCGCCGGAGCGGCGCTCGGGTTCGGTCGGATCACGGCGCGAAAGGGCGAGGTGGTGACGCTGTCCGTCGGTTCGCGCGACGGCGTCGAGGCCGGGATGCGCGGCGATGTCGTCAAGGCGGTCGAGGCGGGAGGGCAGGCGCAACCGACTATCATCGCCTCGTTCGTCGTCACCGAGGTCGGCGAGGGTTCGAGCCAGGCTCGGCTGGAGAAGATCGAGGCCGGCTTCGAAGGCGATCCGATGCAGGGACTCCTGGTCGCGTTCGACGAGCCCCTGAAGAAGCTGGAGGCAGCGCCGCCGACGGCGCAGGCCACGCCGCTCCCGGCGGCACGGGAGGCGCCGCCCCCGACCGCGCAGGCCACCCCGTCGCCGGCGGCGCAGGGAACGCCGTCCGCCGCGCCCGCCCCGCGCCTTCCGGACAATCCGGTCCAGCTGCTGAATCAGGCCGACGCCGCCTGGGACCGACAGGACTGGGAGAGGGCGGCCGAACTGTACGAGGCCCTGCTCCGGGTGATGCCCGACTACCCGATGGCGGTCAAGCGTGCCGCGGCGGCGCGGGCGAAGGTCCAGGGCGCGCGGCCTGCGCAGGCGGAGGCCCGGGGTGCGGCCGACGAGGCGGCGCGACAGGCAGCGCTGGCGCAGGAGCGCAGGAACCTCCCTGTCTACCGCGAGAAGGCGAAGACGTTTCTCAACGGCGGTAACTGGAACGCCGCGGTCGAGTGGCTCAAGAAGATCGCCGCCGTGGACCCGAGCGACGCCTACCTGAGTTCGGTGATGGAGGGCCGGCGGCACGACGCCGAGCAGGAGTTGGCCGAGAAACGCTACGACGACGCGATCAGGGAGTGCGAGGCGGCGCTCGCGGTTTCGGCTTCGCCGGCGATCGAGGCGTTGCGGGGACGGGCACGCACGGGGCAGGTGAATAGCTGGCTCGCCGAGGGCGACGGCGACCTGGCACGGGGCGACGTCCACGCCGCGCGGGCCGCGTGGGACCGGGTCGCTGCCGTCGACCCGCACAACGCGGGGCTCAACGAGAGACTGACGAAGCTCGACTGGGTGAAGATCCCGGCCGGGACATTTCAGATGGGGTGCGTCCCCGCGGACAACGAGTGCTCCGACAACGAGAAGCCCCGCCACCAGGTCACGATCAGCAAACCGTTCCTGATGATGATCAGGCCCGTGACCGTCGCGCAGTACCGCCGGTTCGCGCAGGCCACCGGGCATGCGGTGGCGTTGGCGCCGGCGTTCGCGCAGGGCGACGATCACCCGGTGGTCGACGTCGTATGGGGCGATGCCGTGGCGTACTGCTCGTGGGCCGGCGGCCGCCTGCCGACGGAAGCCGAGTGGGAGTACGCGGCGCGGGGCGGCAAGGACGGGCTGAAGTACCCGTGGGGCGATTCGATCAGTCACGACAACGCGAACTTCAAAGGAACAGGCGGCCGCGACCAGTGGAAGTACACGTCGCCCGTCGGCTCGTTCAAGGCGAACGGGTTCGGCCTGTTCGACATGGCCGGGAACGTGTGGGAGTGGTGCGCCGACCCGTACGGCGAGAAGTACTACGCGAGTTCGCCGTCGGTCGACCCGCAGGGGCCCTCGTCAGGGAGCTCGCGAGTGCTGCGCGGGGGATCGTGGGACTTCGACCCCAAGAGCCTGCGCATCTCCTTCCGAGGCTGGATCCTGCCGTGGGGCGGGTGCGACAGCGGCGGCTTCCGATGCGTCCGCCCGGCCCCCTGACGCGACGGCCTCGGTCGAACATCGAAGGACGAGATGAGGGGGCGCCCGCGGCCGTCCCGCCCGAGGGCGCACACCGCGCGCGTCTCGATCAATCCCTGGTTCTCGGCTCGCCCCTGGGCCTAGAGCCCGTATTGTCGGTTCGGCGAGCCCTACGCTCCGCCGTACACCGGGAGACCGACCTGCTCATTCAACCAGGTGCCGTTTGTGCCGAGGCTTCTCACACGGGGACGGGTCAGAGGCCACCGGGCGCAATTCAGCTACATGCGTACCTGGCACCTTTCGCTGACCGGTCCGACGCCGCTCGGGAGCTGCGCCCCGATGCTCGAGAGGTTGACCACACGGGGGATCTTGTTGGTCGCGACGGCCTTTGCGGCGATCGCTCCGAGGCGCCGCTGGTACTCCCGAAACACGGGCACGTCCATCTTGGGCGGCGTCAGCCAGAACAGCGCCGTGGCGCCCTTCGTGGCCTCGAGGACGAACGCCTCGTCCTCGAGCGAGCCCTGCGCTACCTTCACTCCTTGCGCCTTTGCCGCGGCCACCTTCTCCGGATGGCGGACGATGAGTGTCGGCTTCTCTCCCGCTTCGAGCAGGCGGCGGGTCAGCTCCGAACCGATATGACCTGTGGGTGTTGTGATCACGATGCTCATTTGCACGCTCCCCGGATCCCGGCCTCGCGGCCGCAGCCTTTTCTAACAGGGGCGGCCGGAGCGTCATTCCTTGGCAGCCGGCGGCGGCCGGACTTGCGTACCTGACACCAATTCCTTCCATGGGCCAGGTCTGGTGTCGATCCAATAATGAAGATAAACGTGGACGTGGTACCGGTCTGGTGCCGGTCAAGGGACGTTTCATCGCTGGCGAGCGAAGGACGGGGGACTGGAGATTGACGACGCGAAGCGGCTGCGGCGGCTTGATACGAGTGCCAGGTACCCGAGTAGCAGAGCAGCGAGGCCAAGCCACGACAATTCAGCTTCTTGCGCACCTGGCACCCCTGATCACGAATCCCATCTGCTACGCTATCACCTAGATCTCTCGGACTCTGCGGCCAAATAGTGGGAGGGGAGACGATGGGAGACAAGGGCGGCAAGAAGGACAAGCAGAAGGAACAGAAGCAGAAGACCGACCAAAAGCAGCAGGAGGCCAAGGTCAAGCAGGACAAGCAACCGAGGAGAAAAACCGGATAGGGCCTCGTGCGAGACGCGGGGGCGCACAGTGAGGCGCTGGGTTATATGGGTACGTGACAACTATTACCGGCCCCCGAACCACCCCACGAACGGCCCCTCGGTTGTTGGGATCTTGGTGCGCTCGTTGGTCTCCCCGGACTTGTCCACCACGCAGACCTCGCTCGACTTCAGGTGTAGGTCGATGCCACAATTCTTCACGGGCGGGCTCCCTTCGTCCTTGGGCTTCGAGCCCGTACGGCTTGTCTGCCGAGCCCTGCGCTTCGCCGCAAACCGGGAGACCGACCTACTCATACAATCAGGTACCGATCTGGGCGCCTCTTGCACGGCGACGATTCAGTCGCCGGTCGCTGCGAAGAGCCTCTGCAATTGCGCATGCGGGGCGGCGCCGGCGAAACCGTCGAACCTGCCGAGCGTCGCCAACTCGGTCGCCGCCCGAATGAAGCCGCCCCACGCGGCGCGGGCGAGCGCGCCGCCAACGCTGACCCGCCGCACGCCCAAAGCCGCGGCATCGGCCATGGTCAAATCCACACTGCCCGTCAGTCCCGCCGGCCCGCTCAGGAGTACGTTCACGGGCTTCGGCGCAACGGCCTCCACGATCGCGCGGATGTGCTCCGGCTCGCGAAGGCCGGGCGCGTATAGACAGTCGGCACCAGCAGCGGCGTACGCTCGAAGCCGGTTCAGCACCTCCTCGATACCTTCGCGACCTACCCAGAAACCCTCGGCGCGACCCACGAGCAGCACACCACTGTCTCCGATCGCTTCTCGCGCGGCCTGAAGCCGCTCGACGGCGAGTGGCAACTCGTAGATCGCGTTGTCCCGCCGGTCGGCCGCATCTTCGATCGAGAGCCCCGCAACTCCCGTGGTGACGCACAAGCGGACGTTCGCGGCGACGTCGTCGGGATCGTCCGCATAACCGTTCTCGAAATCGGCGTTCACGGGAAGGTCGGTGGCTTCCACCAGCTCCTTGACGTGAGCGAGCATCTCGTCGCGGCCCACGCTGCCGTCTGCAACGCCGCGGGAGAACGCGTACCCGGCCGACGTGGTGGCGATGGCCGCGAAGCCGAGGTGTCGTAGATAGCGCGCGGTGCCGACGTCCCACGGATTAGGAAGGGCGAAGCAACCCTCCCGATGAAGATCGCGGAAGACCCGACGTCGCGTATCGAATTCTGTCATGAGTCACGCCTCACGGTGTGCCTGCCGAAGCCGATTCGGGAACGCCGATGGATAAAGAGTCTACTTCTCATTCTGGCTATGGTAGCAGCCTGGAAGGCTCAGTCAAGTGTCGGGGGGGTGAATGGGGTAATGCAAGCGGTGAGGTTGGCCGGCAACGTGAGCGTGGATCCTTTCTATCGGACTTCTCAGCCGAAATGGTAAGATGATGATACCTGGTGTCGAGTTTGGTACCGAGTTGGTAGGTATATACTTCCGCCGAGATGAAAGACCGTGGAGGACGTCATGATTGAGAACCTCACCCTTAGGAAAGCCGTGCAGTTCGCAGTCAAGACTGAAGAGCTCGGCGCCTCCTTCTACCGCAAGCTGGCCACGCACTTTGCCTCGAACAAGGAGCTCAACCAGCTGTTCGCGCTCCTCGCCAAGGACGAGGACACCCACCAGGCGCAGTTCAAGGTCCTTCTAGACACTGTCCCCGCCGGTGAGGAGGCCCTGCAGTACGAGCAGGAACAGTACCTGCGGGCGATGGCGACGGCCGAGATCTTCTCCGGCGACAGCGGTCTGTTCAAGAGCGTGGACGCCATCGAATCGCCGGCCGACGCCCTCGAGAAGGCTCTTCACCTCGAGAAGGCGACGCTGACCTACTACCTTGCGATGAGGGACATCCTCTCGGAGAACAAGGTCCTCGAAACGATCATCACCAGCGAGAAGCATCACATGGTGCAGGTGATGCGGTACCTGATCACCGGCGCCAAGATGCGCGGTCTCTCCGACACCTTCTAGCACCCACCGCACCGGCACCAGGTATCAGCATCTCACCTTGTCGAGAAGGCGCTCGTGCTGTTCGGCGCCCGGCGCGAGGCGGCGCGTCCGCTCAGTGCGGGTACGTCTTCTCACCGGCGCGCACGGCGACCGCGAGTCGGTTCTCCGACGGCGGGAGCGGGCAGTTGTAGGCGGGCGAGTAGTTGCACAGCGGGTTGTACGCGCGGTTGAAGTCGATCTCCGCCGTCGCGCCGGCCGGCTGCTCGAGGTCCATGAACCGCCCGGCCCCGTACGTCTCGGCGCCCGAGGTGCGGTCGGCGAACGGCACGAACAGGCTCGTGTCCGCCGGGTCGTCGGGCCGCATCTTGAACGCGGTGAGCACGCACGCCGTCCCGGCGAGGTCGAAGCGCAGGCGGGCCCAGCGGAAGTACCTCTTCTCGAGGTTGCGGCTCGTCGCCAGCGTCACGGGCTCGGGCGGCGTCACCTTCTCGACCTTCGCCTGCACGACGAACGCCGGGTCGGGCGCAAAGTAGAGCAGGTGCTCGAACGCGCGCACCGCCGCGCGCTCGGGGTCGAACTCGATCACCACGAGCTGTTCCGGGGCGGCGTACGTGGCGAGCGTGAAGCGACCAACGCGGAACAGCGCGCCGTCCGGGAGCGCGCCGGGCTCGATCGTCGTGTCGCCGACCTCGAGCCACGCCCGCGCCGGCGTGCCCCGCCAGCGCCAACCGGAGGCGAACGCGAAGGAGAGCGCGCTCCCGGCCGGGGCCTCCGGCGTGACGACGAGGCCGTCGGCACTCGCCGCGACCCAACCGCCACCCGGCGCCTTGACCACGGTGCGGGCGATGCCCGCCATCGGCGAGGTCGGCGACGTCTTGAACTCGCGGTCCTTCTCTGCGCGCTCCGCGACGAGCTTCGCCTCCCACGACGCTGCCGCGCCGGGCGCGACCGCTCCGCCGCCGCGCCCGCACCCGGCGACCAGGAGGAGGGCGGCGGCCGCCGCCGTCGCCCCGAACCGGACTGCCACGCCCACGCCACGCCGCGACTCGGGTCGCCTCGTCATGGCGCCATCCTCCCATACCCGGCCTGGAGTGGAAAGGAGCGCTCGCGGGTGTCGCATCGGCGCCAGCTATCGCCAACTCACCTTGTTGGGGCACGACAAGTCCATCTGAACTGAGGGTAGGGGGTACGCGATGCCACGGCGGCCGCGGGTGTGCGCGGCGGGGGCGACGCGCCAGATGCACCCTCGGACCGCCCGCGGTGAGGCCGCCATGGCGAGCGCGGCGTCCTGCGTGGATCGTGAGGCCCGGGCCGGTCGTGGCAAGGGCGCCACGCTGACGGGGGCGCGGGAGCTGGTGACGCTGGTGGGGGTGGAGGTCTACCGGCAACGAGTGAGCGACCTGGCGGCGGCGATGGAGATGAACGCGGGGAGCGTGAGCCGGGCGCTGGCGCGTGCGGCGACCCGCGAGCGGGAGGAAGGGCCGTCCCACCAGCGCAGGCTCACCTTGGAGGAGCGCCTGACGGACATCGAGGCCGGTGATTCCCCCAAGAAGGTGAGATGGTGATGCCTGGCACCGATGCAAGGAACCGGGGGCGGTTCGTTATTGCCAATAAATAAATGGATGTGGTACCGGTCGAAGATGGCGCGTGTATCATGACCCTTGCCGCCCCGGAGGTAAGACATGAAGGAGACGCCAAACATCGATCTGGCCAGCAGCAGTGGTTTCCTGTGGCCTCCAATCGGCGATGCTCTTGA
Source organism: Acidobacteriota bacterium (assembly GCA_003133645.1). GTDB lineage: Bacteria > Acidobacteriota > Thermoanaerobaculia > Thermoanaerobaculales > Thermoanaerobaculaceae > RBG-13-68-16. The sequence continues at coordinate 22,443 of PKYI01000166.1, forward strand.
TACGTTCCTGCGCCGTCGTCACAGCGGCGCCGAAGCATATGAGCGCGTTTGGAGGCTAATTCATGTGTGGGAGGCAACCGAAATCACGCTGGCGGTCGCAGCGATTGCCAAACTGCTGGAGTCGGAGCCCGCTGGATCGACCTGTCGCCGCGCCCGGGAGTTCTTTTACGGCGTGTCCTGGAACCAGGTCACCAGGTCCTTTAACGAGTCACAAGGGGCTGCGGCAGGCAGCATCGACCAGTGGATCAACATTATTGAGGAGGTCTGCAAGGCCGACCTTAGGACGGGCCTGTTCCTTCCAGCCCTTCGCCGCCTGGTGGAAGCGGAAGCCGTGCACTTCCGAGCTCTGGCCCTCGCTTGGGGCCGCGCCTGTGACTATCCTGACGAGCTTCTGAATGAACAAGATGAGCCGTTCCGCGTACGCCAAGCCATGCGCTACGTCAACGCGCTTCGCAACCGAATTGCGCATGTTCCGTTTCCTTTCGACGCCCTCGGTGAACTTGCTGATACCCTCGAGGCGGCGACTGAGGAACTGTTCTCTGTCGCTCCAACCCCGTCTAGCCACGAGAAGGGTGGCGAAAGCAGCGCCTTGACTGGCGCCTTCCGCGCGGGCAGGTGCTTCCTGCGGGGCAGCCAGGCGCCGAGGTGGCTGACTGAGAGCCAGGGGGACTCTGTGGCCTTTGTCTTCCCTTGCGTTGAGAAGGCTGCGTCAATTGAATCCTGGCTCGCGCAGTCCTTCGTATACCTTGACCCGATGAAGCGACCTCACGTGCTAACGAGGGTGAAGGGATTCGACGTTGCCGAGTACACGCGTTTCAGAGCAGAAGCGAATGCGCTGGTCGTCCAGGCGGATAGTGGCATTGACTTCAAACTGCCTAGGCCGGCGCTTCGGGAGTACCAGGCTGAAGAGGAGATCGCCGCAGTCCAACCCCAAGACGCCGAGGCGGCCATTTCGAAGGAGGAGGCCATTGAGGCGATTCGCCTCGAAGACTACGACAAGGCGATTCCCTACTTCGAACGACTAGTCATCGACCGCCCCGACTACCACGTTGGCTGGCTGCGCCTGGGCCACGCAAAGCGTGAGAAGGCTGTCCGCCTTGCCCCCAATGACAGACCCGCAGCGGTTGATCTTCTAATCGAGGCCTCTCGTGCCACTGAGCGAGGTGTTGGGCACCGGGATCCCGAGTACCAGGCCCTGGCACACTATGAGGCGTCGAAGGTCTACTACCACCTTTCGCGCCTCGAGCGAGGCCAGCTTAGCTATGGGGAACAGACCCGGCGCCATGCAAGAGATGCGGTCGCACTGTCACCCGAGCTGAAATACCAAACCTGGCTCCAGTATGTGGAGCGCTGGGTTCCATCGGCGCCCTCCGCAGCGCAGAATGCCGTTAGCATACCTTCCGAGCCACACACCTGATGGAACGCTGAAGTACGATCGGGCCGCGTACCAGGATCGGTACCAGCTTGACGTGAGGGGAGCACTACACTCAAGGCCACCAGCCGCGCGATCGCCTCGCACGGTACCGCGGCCCTCCCGGACGACATCATCTGATCGGACTCGACGCGGATCTTCAGCCATTCGGTCAAGACATACAATTGGGGTAGGACGAGGACTTCCATACGAGGTGACTTGACGTGAGGGGAGCACTACAAGACGGCGATCCCTGGTACCGATTCACCCTGCCAATAGCGCAACAACGCAAGCCTGACCCCGATTTTCAGTCTGCCGTCACACCGCGAATCCATGATCCCGAAGAGCCGAATGCGGGAAATCGGCACGTCCTTATCTGTGGGGGGCCGGGGAGGGCACCCTCCCTGGTCTACCCGACACCCACAATACAATCAGGTAACTATTCTAGCTGCTAGCGCCAGCAAGGCCGGGACGCCCGGAGGCCCGACCATCTTCGGCGAAGCACCGGGCCCCTGGTCTTCCGAAGGACGGCCAAGGCCGCTCGGTTGACATCGATCGAGTCAGAGAAATCGCGAAACTGCCCCCGGACGCCTAATAGGTGCAGTTCCTCCAGCAACGACTCGGCCGCATCGAGGGTCGAAACCTGTCGGTCCACCGTCTCGTCGAAGCCATCGTAAGCGGCATTCCCTACCTGCGTCCGAAGGCAGCTTAGATAGTGCCGGAAAGCTGCTTGCTCGGTCCAGCCGACGGACGAGGGTTGAGCGCCCGCAAACAAGACCTGGGAATATTGGTTTGTAAAAAGCGGCGGGGGCTCCATTGCCTCAAGTGCGCCCTGCTTCTTGGCGATGTCAAGGAAAGGAATCTTGAATTCGGAAAGAGCAGCGGGGCAGTAGTACCAGACGGTCCTTTGCTTAATTTCGTCCTCGTATTGGGCCCTAAACTTGTCCGGTGGGAACGACCTAACATTCATCCAGGTTCCCGAGGCTATTGCATCGGCACCCGCAGCAGCGGCCGCCAGCAACTGGTGGCTTGAATAGCCGAGCATTACCGTCTTACCCTTGACCCTTAGGCCCGCGACAAGGTCAAGAATGTTTGCCATCCACGAAGCATCTCGAACCAGATAGTCGCCACCAGGATGTTCGCAGACTAGGTACACACCTGGCACATTCCAGTCTTCCGCTGCGGCGAGAATCCGATCCACGTCGTCGTCGCTCCTCAATGTGTCTGCCCCAAGCGCGATTGAGGCCAGCATGACCTCGCTCGGCGCCGCAGCGGTGGCTTCGTCGATTGTTAGTTTGGTTCTCGCAAGCCAATCGTCATCTACCTTCTCGGCGAAAAGCCCCGGAAGGAGGACCGCCGACGTGCCGAGGCTACGATTCAGGGCAAGGAGCCCTGTCAACAACGCTCTTAGCTCCGTTCCGCTCCAAAACGTGCCACTGTCGTAGTCACGCGGCCAGTAATCGTGGGACAGCAGACGCTCATGATCCGCGGTGGGAAGATAGAACTGAGGATCGACCAGTGTTGTCCCACCTGCGGCCGTGATGTCTGTCGCCACCCGCAGCAATTGGTGTGGAGAGAGATCACGGGGACTTAGGACGACGGTCCCGCCGCCCCACCCCTTAATCAAGCTCCGACAGTGATCAATCATGCCGTATCCGAACTGGAGTACTAGTTCCATGAGCCATTCCCCCATTGAGTACGTGAAACGCTTGCGTCGTCGCCACGATCGCATGCCACAGTGGAGCACCAACTCCACGTTAGCGACCCGAGAGCTCCTGCAGCCACGAGAGCGCCTCCGCCGCCGAGGCAGGCCGGCAGTCCATTCGACGTTGCGTAAGTGCCGATAGGAAGTCCCCCAAACGCCCGTCGTGATCGGCAGGAATCGACGGCAAGGCCAGCGGCCCCATCTCGATCCTCCTGACCACCTCCCCACCATCGCGAGCGCCATCACGGAACGGGTGGCGACCGCTGAGGCCTTCAACCATGGTCACGCCAAGGGCGAAGAGATCAGTGCGTCCGTCGATATCGACCTTCTTGTTGCGGTACTGCTCAGGCGGTGCATAACCGATCACGGCCGCCCTCGGCGGGCCAGCCACGATCGGTTATGCACCGCCTGAGC
>PKYI01000121.1 GCA_003133645.1 Acidobacteriota bacterium
GATGGTCCGCTATCGGCGGCGCAGATCAAACTTCGCGGTAGCGGCGGAGCTGCTCGGCCATCGTCGCCAGCCGCGCGGCGCAACGGCCGAGCACGGAGTCGGGGGGATAGGCGCCCTCCGCGCCGCGCTCGCCGGCCGGCACGCCGGTGAGCAGCCCGATCCCCTCTTCGATGCGCGCGACCGCGTAGATGTGGAACCGTCCGCCCTCGACCGCGGCCACGATCTCGGGGTCGAGCTGCAGGTCGGCGACGTTCGACTCCGGGATCACAACGCCCTGCGTCCCCGAGAGACCGCGCCGGCTGCAGAGCGCGAAGAAGCCCTCGACCTTCTCGTTGACGCCGCCGATCGCCTGGACGCGCCCGTTCTGGTCCACCGAGCCGGTGACCGCGAGGTCCTGCCGGATCGGCACGCCGGAGAGCGCCGAGAGGATCGCGTACACCTCGGTCGAGGAGGCGCTGTCCCCGTCCACGCCGGCGTACGACTGCTCAAAGGCGATCGAGGCGCTCATCGAGAGCGGCACCTCGGACGCGAACGTCCCGCGCAGGAAGCCGGTGAGGATCAGCACCCCCTTGTCGTGGGTGCTCCCCGACAGGCGAGCCTCGCGCTCCACGTTGATGACGCCCTCGCGTCCGAGGCCGACCCGGGCCGTGACCCGCCCCGGCAGGCCGAACGCGTGGTAGCCGAGGTCGTACACCGCGAGGCCATTGATCTGGCCGACGGCGCTGCCCGCGCTCGCGATCACCAGCACGTCGTCGAGCATCATCCCGGTGAGCTTCTCCTCGGGGAGCGAGTGGCGGTCGCGGCGCTCCCGCACCGCGGCGCGGATGTGCTCGGCCGTGATCGCGCCCCGGCGACGCTTGTGCGCCAGAAACGCGGCCTCGCGCAAGATGTCGGCGACGTCCGAGAAGCGCGCCGAGATCCGCTTGCGGTTCCGCGCCAGGCGCACGGCCTCCTCCACCAGGGCGGTCATCCCCGTCCGGTCGAGGTGCGGGAGCCCTTCGTCCCGGACGATCTTGGCCATCAGGGCGAGAAAGTCGGCGACCTGCTCGCGGCCGTTCGGCATCTCGCTGTCGAAGTCGCAGAGCACCTTGAAGATCTTGCGGAACTCCTCGTCCAGCTCGTGGAGCATGTCGTAGAGGGCGCGGTCGCCGATCATCACAACCTTGACGTCGATCTCGACCGGCTCGGGCTGGAGCGCCTGCCCGGAGATCGCGAACAAGATGTCGCGCGGGCGGATCACGACCCTGCGGTAGCGCAGGGCGCGCTTGAGCGCCGGCCACACGCCGGCCTCCGAGACCGAGTCGAAAGCGTTCACCACCAGGAACCCACCGTTGGCCCTCAGCAGCGAGCCGGCCCGGATCCGCATGTGGTCGGATGTGGACTGCAGGTTCGGCCAGACCTTCGCCTCCACGGTGCCGAACAGGTTGCCGTAGGACGGCTCGGTCTCGATCACCACCGGGCGCCCGGCGGTGGCGCCGTTGTCCACCACGACGTTGACGCGGTACCGCAGGAAGCGGTCGCCGTCATCCCCGTCCTTGGCCGCGAAGAGGTCGAGGTGGTCGAGCATATTGGAGAGCATCTCCTCGAGGTACGGACCCACGCGGGTCTCCTTGACCTCGCGCGCCACCACGCCGAGCGCCTGCTTGAGGGTCGGCTCCACGCTCGAGCGCCGCAGCTGTTCGGCGCGTGACACCATCTCGTCGCGCAGCACCATGACTTCGTGGAAAACCCGCTGCAACTCCTCCGAGAGCTTGCCGTGCCCGGCCTCGAGGGTGGCGGCGCGCTCGCGATCGACCTTCCCCTCCTCGGCGAGGCTCTGCAGTTTGTCCAGGGTGACGGGCCGGTCATCGATTGTCGGCAGGATCTCGGGGCGGGTCACCGAGCCCACCTGCACCTGCACGAGCGTGAACCCGGCGTCGCGCACGCGGCGCTCGAACCCCTTGATCAGCTCCTGCTGCTTGGCCTTGAGGTCCTCCACTGCGAGGTCGAGCCGGCGCTGGAACTCCTCCCCGTCGAACATCCCCGGCAGGCTCGCCGAGAGATCCCGCAGTAACTTGTCCAGCTGGTCGCGCAGCACGACGCCGCGCCCGGCGGCCACGCGCAGCAGCCGGGGCTGTTCCGGGCGGGCGAAGTTGTAGACGAACGCCAGGTCGTCGGGGGGCGCGCCCTTGGCGGCGAGCGGCCGCAGGTGCAGCTCGATCGCCGTCATCCTCCCAGTGCCGGTGAGGCCGGTGACGAAGACGTTGAACCCCAGCGATTCGACCGCAAGGCCGAACCCGAGCGCCCGGACCGCACGCTCCTGGCCGATGATCCCGTGCGACGGCTCCACCTCTGCCGTGGTGTCGGCCGGCAGCCACGCCTCGGGACATCGCCACCGCAGATCGCTCGCCGCAAGCTCTCGCGCCATCGTTGTCCCCATCAGGAGCAGGTAGCAGTTGATAGTTAAGAGTTAAAGGTTAAAAGTTAAAGTCAAAAGTCAAAAGTCAAAGGTCAACCGTCTGCCTGTGGCTGTCAGCCTCCTTGCCGGTCGGCCGGACCACCAGGGGCACCAGGACGACGGCGGAGAAGACCGCAAAGAGGACCCCGAGCGATGCCATCCACCCCATGCTCCGCAGCCCCGGGTAGTGGGTGGTCACGAGCGTCCCGAACCCGACGATCGTGGTCAGCGCCGAAAGCACGACGGCGCGGGCGGTCGCCGCAAGCTCCGTGAGCGCGGCACCCTCGCGGACCCGGTGCACCATGTAGATCGCGTAGTCGCTCCCCACCCCGATGATCATCGTGATCACGAAAACGTTGAGGAGGTTCAGGGGATAGCCCACCACCGCCATGACGCCGAGCGCCCACAGCACGCCGGTCGCCACCGGGAGCAGGCAGAGGAGCGCCGGTCTGAGCGAGCGCGAGTCCCACAGCAGGATGCCGACGACCAAGACGAGGCCGAGCCCGCCCGCGAGCGCCGCGTCCTGCCACACCGTGTGCCGGAGCCGCTGCGAGACGAGGTTCACGCCGGTCAGGTGCGCCCCCCTCACCTGGCTCACCAGCGCCTCCAGCTCGGGCGGCGCCTCGCGCCGCCACTGGTCCGGCGGCGCGAAGACGTTGATCACCGTGATGACGCCGCCGGCGGTCCGACGCAACGAGCGGTCCACCACCGGCTGCACGGGGGTTCCGTCCCAGACGCTCAGCGAGATCGGCCCGCTCGGACGCAGCGCCTCGCCCAGCGTGGCAAAACCGGCGTCGAACGCCGCCGGCACCAGCCCGGCCTTGCCGAACGCCGCGGCGAGAGCATGCTCGACCCGCACCGGGTCGGTGAGCTCGCGGTGCGCCGCGATCCAGACCAGGTTGCGCTCCTGGGCCTCCCGCGGGGGAAGGAGGTTGGCGAGCGAATCGTAGGACGAGATGACCTTGCGCGAGACGAGGGCGTCGAGACCGGAGGCCACGCGCTGCACCCGGTCCAGGGCGGTGGCGGTGTCGTGAGCCTCGACGCGGATCATCATGGCGTTGAACGAGAGCCCGAACGCCTTGGACACCTTTTCCTGCACAGCCACCCCCTGGTTGGAGGGCGAGCGTAGGTTGCGGACGTCGTCGTCGAAGCGCAGGAACAGGAGCGACCCGAGCGCGGCCACGGTGACGGTCGCGGCGGCGGCGAGCACGGCTCGCCGGTGGCGCTGCGCCCACCCGAGCACCGGCTCCAGGCGCAGCCAGGCCGACGGGGGCACCGGCGCCCGGCGGTCGAAGAGCGTGACGAGCGCCGGCAGGATCAGGAACGCCGACAGCATCATGAACACGATGCCGGTGCCGGTGAGAAGGCCGAACTCGCGCAGACCGGTGAAGCGCGTGGCGAGGAACGCGAAGAACGTGCCCACCGTCGTGACCGCGCCGAGCACGACCGCCGGCCCGGTGTGGGACGCCATCCGCTCGAGCGCGTCGGCGGTGGAGGCTCCAGCCAGGCGGCCCTCGAGGTAGCGGCCGTACGTCACGATCGTGAAGTCGATCCCGAGGCCGACCAGCAACGCCGAGAAGCCCGACGTCGCGGAGTTGAGCTCGCCCAGCGTGCCTGCGGCGAAGATGAAGGTCAGCGCCAGGCCGGTGGCGAGCGGGAGGAACGCGTAGTGCACGGTCGCGAAGCGCCGGTAGGCGAAGAAGAAGAGCACCATGACCGCGATCACCGAGGAGACGGAATTCGAGATGATGTCCTTCTTGATCAGCGTGGCGTCCTCGAGGGCCGTGCGGTGGCCGCCTCCGATCTCGACCGCAGGGACGTCCTCGACCGGCACGTCCTCCTCCTCGGCGAACTTCTGCCGCACCTCGGCGATGCGGCGTTTGACGTCGGAGATCAGGGTCTGGTCGAAGTCGATGTTCTGCGCCGGACCGGTCGGCTTCGCCAGGATCAGCACCATCGAGTGGTCCGCCGAGAGGTAGTACCCGCTCGCGTAGTCGATCTTGAGCGACGCCGGCGCCCGGTTGATGCGCGCCAGCAGCAGCGGCAGGAAGCCGAGCGGGTCGCGCACCGCGAACTCCTTGGCCACCATCCCCTGCGGCGTATCAAGGGAGGCGCGGATGTCGGCGGCGCGCGCGGCGAGGCCCGCCGGGCTCAGGCGCTCCTGCAGCGCCGCCAGGCCGTCCTTGTCGAGGAACAGCACCGCATGGCGGAGCACCGTCTCGGCGAGCTTGACCGGGTCCTCGATGTGCGCGGTGACATGGCTCAGGTACGGGCTCTTCTTCAGCTCGGCGTCGAGCGAATCCACGAGCGCGAGCGTGTTCTCGAGGTGGTCCTCGTTCGCCACCGGCACCGCCACGAGCAGCGTGTCGAGCGAGCCGAACTCCTCGAGCACGCGCCGGAACTCGCTCACGACCGGGTCGTGACGGGGCATCAGGTTGAGCACGTCGGTCTCGAACCTGAGCCTGGTGCCGAGGAGCACGCCGGCGACGATGACCACGGCCGCCCCGGCCAGCACCAGTCGGGGATGGCGGTGTCCGGTGCGGACCAGGCCCCGGGCGATGGTGCCGGCCAGCGGAACGCTCAACCGTCGGCTCCCACGACGCGCCGCCAGAAGCCGGCGAAGTAGCTGACCAGCGACGCCAGCGTCATGACCAGCGCGACCCAGAGCGCCACTTTGGAGATCAGCGCCCATTGGCCGAGCTGAAAGCTCACGATCAGCAGCGAGACCGCCACGATCTGCGAGAGCGTCTTGAGCTTGCCCCACCAGTTGGCCGCGATCACGACCCCCTGTTGGTGCGCCACGTGGCGCAGCCCCGACACCGCGAACTCCCGCCCGACGATCACGACCACCATCCAGGCGGGGGCTAGGCCGAGCTCGACCAACGAGATGAACGCCGCCGACATCAGGAGCTTGTCGGCGATCGGGTCGAGCAGCGTGCCGGTCACCGTCACCGCCTGGGTCCGGCGGGCGATCATCCCGTCGGCCAGATCGGTCAGCGCGGCGAGCAGGAAGATCCCGAGGCCCCAGAACTCGCTGCCGGAAAAGCGGGTCAGCAACACGACCACGAGCAGCGGCACCATGAGGATGCGCGCCACCGTCAGCGAGTTGGGCAGGTTCCAGGTCAAGGCGTCAGTCCCGCGAAGATTGTAGCCCAGACGCCTCGAGGGACGGGAAAGAGGAGACAACACAAAGACATGAGGTGCGCGGGCGAGGGCGCCCGCGCCACCGGCATCGACACCCGCGCCACAGACGATGGGGGGCACGTGGGGCGGGCGACTCGGCCGCCCACCACGTACAATGGTGCGATGATCCTTTTGGCGCCGGCGGTCGCCGCCCTCCTGCTCACGGCCGCACCCGCCGCCGTCAACATCGCGTCGGTCCCTGGGGCGGGCCCGTACTTCGCCCTCACGTTCGACGCGCACGTCGAGGCGAACGGGGCCGCCCAGCTGCTCGCGCTCCTGCGGGAGCGGCACCTGCACGCGACGATCTTCGCCACCGGGCGCTTCGCCGAGACCTTCCCGAATCTGCTTCGCCAGGCCGCGGCGGACGGCCACGAGATCGGCAACCACACATTCACGCACCCGCACCTCACGACCTGGGCCGCGAACCACCGCCACGACACGCGGCCCGAGATCACCCGCGCCCGCCTCCAGGAGGAGTTGCTGCGCACCGCTGCCGCGATTCAGGCCGCCATCGGACGGCCCCCGTCGCGTTTCTGGCGCGCTCCCTACGGCGAGCATAACCCCACGATCCGCGCCTGGGCGGCCGAGTTGGGCATCGTCCACGTCGACTGGACCCACGCCGATCACGACGCTCTCGACGCCCTCGATTGGGTTGAGACGCCCGGCACGCGCCGCTACCTGGGGCCCGAGGCGATGGCGCGGCGCTTGCTCAACTTCGAGGCGACGACCGGCGTGCCGCTCGCCGGCAGCATCATGCTGATGCACCTGGGGAACAGCCGCCCGGATCTGCCGCTGCTGGAAGCGCTGCCGCTCGTGCTCGACGAAACCGACCTGCGGGGCCTGCATCCCGTCAGCATCGGCGAGTTGCTGGCGCACGGCGGCGTGCCGCTCCCGCCGGCCGCCGCTCAGCCCCCCGCCCGGCCCTGAGCGAACTGCGCGCCGCGGCGCCGCGCCAGGTTAGCTCCACGACTCGAAGGAACCCTCCTCGGTGTACATCGAGGCGAGGATCTCCTGGTGCCGCTTCTCGACCACCCGGCGTTTTACCTTGAGCGTGGGCGTCAGCTCACCGGTCGCGATGGAAAACGCCTCGCCCACGAGACGGACTTTCTTGATCGTCTCGAAGCGCGCCAGGTTGCGGTTGACGTCGGTCACAATCTCCTGGTACGCGGCGACGACATCGGGGTTGTCGAGCAGGCTGCGCATGTCGGAGGTCGGCAGGCCATGCTTCTCCGCCCAGGGCTTGAGCGTCTCCAAGTTCGGCACGATCAGCGCCACGATGTACGGCTTGCGGTCGCCGAACAGCACCGCGTTCTCGACGAGGGGCGACATGCGGAGCTTCTCCTCGATCGCCTGCGGGGCCACGTTCTTGCCGCCGGCGGTGACCAGGATGTCCTTCTTGCGGTCGGTAATCCGGAGGTAGCCGTCGGCGCTCAGCTCGCCGATGTCGCCGGTGGCGAACCAGCCCTCGGGGTCGAGCACGTCGGCGGTCGCCTGTGGCTTGTTCCAGTACCCCCGCATCACGTGCCGGCCGCGCGTGAGCACCTCGCCGTCGGCGGCGATCCGCACCTCGACGCCGGGGATCGTCTCGCCCACGGTGCCGAGCCTGGGCCGGTCGAACCGGTTCACCGTGATCACCGGCGAGGTCTCGGTCAGTCCGTACCCTTCGAGCACTAGGACGCCGATCCCGTGGAAGAATTCGCCGATGAACACCGGCAGCGGCGCGCCGCCCGAGATCGAGAAACGCAGCCTGCCGCCCACGGCGGCGCGGATCTTGGAGTAGACGAGGAGGTCGTACAGGCGCCAGCTCAAGCCGCGACGGCCGCTCCTGACGCTCGTCAGCGCGACGTGCACCGCCCGCTTGAAGATCGAGCGCTTGAGGCGGGGCGCGGTGGACAGCTCATGGAAGATGCGGTCGTAGACCTTCTCGTAGAAGCGCGGGACCGCCGTGAAGATGTGCGGGCGGACGCGGCGCAGCACGTCGCCGGTCTCGAGGATGCCGCAATAGGCGATCGTGAGCCCCTTGACGAAGTAGATGTAGTCGACCAGCCGCTCGAGCACGTGCGAGATCGGCAGAAAGGCGAGCGCGGTCTCGTGGTCCGGCCAGGGCATCAAGCTCGCCGCAGAGACCGAGTCGAAGACGAAGTTGTCGTGTGTGAGCATGACGCCCTTGGGTTCGCCGGTCGTGCCCGAGGTGTAGATCAGGGTCGCGAGGTCCTCCGGCTGCACCTTCGGGCGACACGCCTCGAGGAACGCCGCCGCATCGTCTCCGCTCACCGGTTCGGTGATCGCTGCCAGCGTGCGCACGCCCTCGGGCGCCTCGCCGTCGATCAGGATCACCGCCGCGATCGCCGGGCACGAGCCGCGCACCTCGAGCACCTTGGCGAGCTGGTCCGGGTTCTCGACGACCACCGCTCGGGCGCCCGAGTCGGCGAGGATGGCGCGCACCTGGTCGGGGAGGAGCGTGGGGTAGACCGGCACGTCCGCAGCCCCCAGGTGGAGCACCGCGAAATCCACGATGTGCCACTCGGGGCGGTCGCCGGAGATGAGGGCGACGCGGTCGCCCTTGCCGACCCCGAGCGCCGCGAGGCCGCACGCGAGGCCGGCCACCCGGCGCGCCACCTCGGGGGCGGGCGTCCGCACCTCGCGGCCCTCGCGGGCATCGATCAGCGCCGGCCCATGGGCCGCCGTCCGCCACTTCGCAAAGACATCCAGCAACGTGCGTGGTTCGTTCATCGGCTCCCCCCGGCGCGCCGTTCGAGACCCCCGAAGATCAACCTCAGCAGCGGCGCCGCCTGTCCGGCCAGCGACCGCGGGCGGTCGGCCAGCACCCACGACGTGATCAGCTCATCCACGGCTCCGAACACCGCCCGCGCGGCTACGTCGGCGGGGATGTCGTCCCGGAAGAGTCCCGAGGCCGTCCCTTCCGCGATGATCCGCTGGAGGAGGCGCAGGTACTCCGCCACCTGCCCCCGCGCCACCTGGCGGAGGAAGCGCCGGCTGTGACGGAGCTCAATCTGGAAGACGTGCGCCAGGGCGCGGTCGCTCTCGAGGCTCACGAGGTGGCGCTCGATCACCTTGCGCAGCTTCGCGCCGGGGTCTTTCTGCCGGCCCGCGTCCCGCCGCGCGCGTTTCAGGAACGCCTTGGCGTTCTCCTCGAGGATGGCGACGAGGAGCGCCTCTTTGCCCTGAAAGTAGAGGTACGTCGTGCCGTCCGCCACCCCGGCGCGCTCCGCCACCTCGCGCATGCGGGCGTCCTCGTAGCCGCGCTCGGCGAACACTTCGACCGCCGCCCGCAGGATCGCGGACCGCCTCGCTTCCCGTGCGTCGTTCCGAAGCGCCCCCCCCAAGCTCATCCTCCCGTGGTGATTGAACGCCCATTCAGTCTCACCGAGCGCTTACCCCGTGTCAAGCGGCGGGCCACCGGTGCTAGCATGTCGCCATGTTTGCGGTCGAAGGCTCGGCGCTCGAGAACCTCGTCAACCAGATCGCCCACGACGTGCGCAACCATGCGTTCACGATGGGGTTGCAGGCCGAGATGGGCCAACGCCGGTCGGCGGCGGCGCCCGAGATCAAGGCGCACTTCGACGCGATCGTGCGCCAGGTGGATGTGCTGTCGCGGTACCTCGACCAGTTGCTGCTCTACGGCCGCTCGGTCGCCATCGTGCCCGCCCTCGTCGACCCCATCGCGCTGGCGCGGGCGCAGGTGGACCTATTGCGCGGCAACCGCGGGGCCGAGGCCGCCCTCGACATCCGCGTCGAGGCTGACGCGGGGGGGCGCAGGGCGAGCTGGGACGCGCGCGCGTTCGGCCACGCCCTGCGGGCGCTCCTCGACAACGCGGTCGAGAGCGCGACCCCGCCGCCGCCGGTCGTGGTCGCCGTGCGCGACGCCGGCGACCACGCCGAGGTCGAGGTCCGCGATGCGGGCCCCGGCATCGCTCCCGAGGTGCTCGCGCAGTTGGGGGCCCCGATGGCGGTGCGACGCACCGGAAGTGCCGGGCTCGGCCTCGCGATCGCGAGGAAGATGGCCGAGGCCCTCGGCGGCCGCCTCGAGATCGAGAGCGCGGCCGCCGGCGCCACGGTCCGCCTCGTCCTGCCGTGGGAGGCGCCACCTGCCTGAACCGCGGCCTGGGGTCGTCCGCTACGTCGTGCCGCCGGCGCTCGCGGGTGAGCGTCTCGACCAGGGTGCGGCTGCCTTGTCCGGGCTTCCGCGCCGGCGGGTGCGAGCGCTCGCGGCCGAGGGCCGGCTCTGGCTCAACGGCAAGGCCGTCCGCGTGCTCTCGCGGCTGCTCCACCCGGCGGATGTCGTGGACGTCGTCCGCGCGGACGAGGCGCTGACCGAGGCGTTGCCGCCGCCACCGCTCGGGCTTCTGCACGAGGACAGCTGGCTGATCGCGATCGACAAGCCCGCCGGCGTCGCGTCCCAGCCTCCGCGCGAGCGGGCGCCCGGCGAGCTCACCGCCCAGGAGAGGCTCGCGGCGCAGCTGGCGCTACGCGAGGGCAGGCGCATGGACCTGCTCCTCTTTCATCGGCTCGACCGGCTCACCACCGGTGTGCTGGTGTTTGCCCGCCAGCGCGAGGCCTCCCGTGCGCTCGCCCGCACCTGGGCCGAGGGCGGCGCCGACAAGCGCTACCTCACGGTCGTGCGCGGCGACCCCGGCGAGGCGCAGCGCATGCTCGCCGGTCCGATCGCTGCGGACCCGCTCGTCCCCGGCCGCTTCCGCGTCGCCCGCGGCGGCGCGCAGGAGCGTTACGGCGTCATGCCCGACCTCACGATCCTCGGCA